>CAZLGA010000031.1:0-24969 GCA_964559225.1 uncultured bacterium
GAGCGGAAACCATTTGTCTATTCCTATTGTGGCAAGAAAGCAGAAATACGATATGTTCGCAATATCCCTTTGATGATTTTTATTGATGGGGAACCAGTGAAATATAAAAAGTTATTGACGATGACCAAAAAACGAGTAGACTCTCAAGAAGTAAAGGGGCAGAAAGTTGCGAATTTATAGTTGTCTCTTCAGTTGCGATATTATGTTGGCACGACATAAGATATTCTAATTTGTTTAAATAGTCCTCACGCTGCTTCGCGGATAAGATAATTTTTATTTAAACCGTACACTTGACATGTTTGATGCGTTAGATATAATTTGCAGTAATGTTGCATGAGATTGAAATTTCTAATCTAATACAAAAAAAACTTTCCCGGCGGGATTTTTTGAAGGAATTGGGCACGGTTATTATGGGAATTAATGCATTATTCACATCGTCAGAGAAAAAGAAAAGTAAGAACCTGCGCGAAGCAATGTTTTATAAAAAACTACCGAATGAAATAGTCCAGTGTGAGGTATGTTATAGAAACTGTATCCTTAAAATAGGAGAACGAAGTTTCTGCCGTAATAAGGAAAATATTAATGGTCGCCTTTACAACCTGGTCTATTCACGCCCTTCTGCGGTTCAGATTGACCCAATAGAAAAGGAACCTGCCTATCACATGCTCCCGGCTACTGAAATACTATGCATCGGAACAGCTGGTTGTAATTTCCGCTGTAAATTCTGTCATAACTGGCATCTTTCACAATCCGCAATTGAAGATATGGATTTTGTGTATGACATCACACCGGAGAAGGCAGTGGCAATTGCCCAAGAAAAGAAAATTCCTACCATATCTTTTACCTATAACGAACCAACTTCTTTTTATGAATATTTGTATGATGTTGCCAAAATCGCAAAATCCCAGGGATTAAAAATCCTCTTCCATTCTAATGGTTCAATGAGCCCGCTGGCTTTGAAAGAACTTCTAACTTTTGTTGACGCAGTTACCATTGATCTTAAAGGGTTCACAAAAGAATTTTACGAAACAGTTTCATCAGCCAAGATTGAACCGGTCTTAGAAACACTGAAAATCATAAAGGCAGAAAATAAATGGTTAGAAATTGTCAATCTATTAATCCCAACTTTAAATGACAAATATGAAGACATAAGACAAATGTGCCTGTGGATTAAAGAAAATTTAGGTGATGATGTTCCACTCCACTTCTCTCGTTTCTTTCCCAATTATAAACTTACCAATATTTCGCCAACTCCCGTAAAAACTCTGGAAACTGCTCATTATATTGCCCGGAAGGATGTAGGTTTAAAATTTGTTACAATCGGCAATTTGCCCGGCCATAAATTCAATTCTACATTCTGTCCCAAATGTAATAAATTGCTCATCCACCGTATTCATTTTGAAGTCCGTGAGATAAACATAATTGATGGCAAGTGTAAATACTGTAAACTTCCTATTCCGGGAATTTGGAAGTAAGAAAAAAAATTAGGCATTTTTCTGACATAGAACTATCCTCACTATGAAAAGCCGTATCATTCTGACAACAATCATTATGGGTGCAAGTGGCATCATTTCTCAAATAATACTTCTACGAGAACTGTTAATAACTTTTTATGGCAATGAATTCTCAATAGGCATCATTATGGGTAACTGGCTAATCGCCGAGGCAGCAGGTGCATTTCTCATTGGACGGTTGATTAAAAATACGCGCAATACCCTCGAGACATATATTTTGTATCATATTATGTTTGCAATTTCATTCGTGTTGGCGATATACCTCTGTCGAATCCTCAAGATAGTTATGGGCGTACCGCAGGGCGAAAGTTTGGGATTGATACCAATGATATTCGGGTCCATGCTCGTCCTTGGTCCGGTGGGGTTCTTCCATGGCGCACTTTTCACCATTATTTGTCCAATACTCCATAACCTGAATAAAAGCAAGGACGGAAGTGTATCAATCGGAAAGGCGTATATTTACGAAACCCTTGGCACAATCGTCGGCAGTGTATTGGTAACTTTTGTCCTCATTTCTGTCCTTAATTCAATAGAAATCGCCTTTGCCGTGGCATTCGTGAATTTTATGATAAACTTAATATTACTCGAAAAATTCTGGAGAAGATCGTTAATTCAAACCCACATTGCCGGTCTCTGTTCCACAATATTTTTCGTTATATCTGGACTCTTTTTGGCCTTGCGGTGGACGGATTCCATTCAGGAAAAAACAATTAAAAAACAATGGTCAGGTTTCAGTCTGATTTATTATAAAAATTCGATCTATAACAATGTAGCAGTAACCGAACAAACTAATCAATATACAATCTACATTGATGGACTACCGACAGTTAGTATACCAGTTCCTGATATCGCTTATATAGAAGAATTTGTCCATATCCCTATGCTACACCATCCAACACCAAAACAAATATTGGTTATAAGCGGAGGGGCTGGAGGTGTTATTGCAGAAATTCTCAAACATCCGGTCGAACGGATAGATTATGTTGAGTTAGACCCCCTGATCCTTGAGGTAATAAAAAAATTTCCCACACCGATAACAGACTACGAACTTACCTCACCCCGCATAAAACTTTACCATCAGGATGGAAGATACTTTCTACAAAAAATGAAATGTAGTAATTATGACCTGATCTTTATTGGTTTGCAAAACCCTCGCGACCTACAGACCAATCGTTTTTTCACCGCTGAATTTTTTTCCTTAATAAAACAGCGCTTAAAACAATCAGGGATACTTGTATTGCACCTAAGCGGTTCCTTAACCTATTTGGGCAAAGAACTGCGAAATCTGAATCGTTGCATCTACAATACCTTAAATCTTGAGTTTGCCTGTGTGAAAGTTATCCCGGGTGATTGTTTTAATATCCTACTTGCCTCTCAATCCGATAGGGTATTGAAAATTACTCCTGAAGAAATTAGCAATCAGCTTCAGCAACGGAACTTAAGATTAAACCTCATTTCCCCATATTATCTTGAATATAAATTAAATACCCGCTTGGAAAACTGGTTCTACGAATCAATAAAGAATAGCACGACATCCCACAATCATGATTTCCGACCCCTCGGTCTATACTACAGCCTGTCCTATCAGAATATAATTTTTTCTCACCATCTAAGAGTAATATTTAATTTCTTTGAAAAAATAAATTTAAAAAAAATCTGGATTTTGCTAATAATAATATCTATTTTATTTACAATTTTAATTTTAAAATCAAAAAAACTGAGTTGTGTGGCAATACCACTATGTATTTTCACCACTGGATTTACCGGTATGATTTTTGACCTTGTATTGCTATTTGCTTTCCAAACAATCTACGGATATGTATTTCACTGGGCAGGCATATTAGTCGCCAGTTTTATGGTTGGAACAATTTTCGGTGCACAAATTTCTTCATACACAATTAATAAAACCAAACATTGGTTATCTCTTTTTTGGAAGATCGACTTTTTGGTAATCCTCTATTCAATTGTATTTCCCATCATTCTGATAAAGGGTGGAACTTCTATCAGTAATCCAGCAGGATTTCTTTTTCTTTCTTTTATTTGTGGAATTTGCATCGGGGTTGAATTTCCCATCGCCAACGCAATTTATCTCTCGGTCTACCCAACAAGAAAATATTTATCTGAAACAGCCGGGCTTTTATACAGTTCGGACCTTATCGGAGGCTGGCTCGGTGGAATACTTGGTGGAGTAATTCTCCTCCCTCTATTTGGATTATCTGGTACTTTTGAAACAGTATTCTCCTTAAAATTAGCCACCTTTATCGTTCTCATAATATTCGTTTATAAAAACCGGGCGCAAAGTATCCTGCATTAAAAAATTAAAATTTTATGAAAAAATCAAAATAGCGAATATCTGTTTATGTTGGCTCAGCAGATTTTGCCTCAAATGGAACTTGCTATACATAACCTCAAGCATCACTATTTTCCTGTAGCTGAATCTAAATAATAGATTCTGACTGTATGCCAAGGACTGGAACATTCTAATGATAACCATTGACAAAGGCCCCAATTAGGCTACTATAAATTATGCATTACAGTTCGATTCATAAGAGATTCAATCATAAGTTTTCTTCTTTTTTCAACGGGGTAAAAAATCTGTAGTATTCATTTTTTCGCATTTCTAATTTTTATAGTATTCTGATAAACCAACAGGTTAAAAGCCTATTTTAATTTACTTTCAAGTTTTTCGTAAGAATCTATTGCCCTTGTGAAGAATTCTATTGCTTCTTCATTAGCATAGACTTTTTTTGCCTTTTCACCTGCCTCAACCGAATAAAGTAGTGACTTATCAAAATTTTCACCCTGATAAAAATGATAAGAAAGCAAACCTAAAAATTCCTCTTTTCTCTCCTTCAATTCTTTCTCAATAAACTCACCAATTCTATTATGAAGTTCTATTTTTCTGGCAAAAGACAATGTGCCATAGGCAACTTCCTGAGTTAAGATATGTTTAAAGAAATATTTTATCTGCTTTCTGCCCTTTTCCTGTTTTATAAGGTCGAATCGCTCAAGATTAGCCAGTGAATTTTTTAATACACTATGTTCAGGATATATACCTTTAAGTAAAAATTCATCAATTTCTCTACCCAGTACCGAAGCAATCTGCAATACATCCCTATCCTGGAAATCAAGTCTATCAATCCTTGATAATATTACCGCCTCAACTGAATCTGGTAATTGTAGTATTCTAATGTCTCTCTTGAATTGCCAGGTTCCTTTTTCTTCTACGATATAACCCTGTTCAATCAATGATTTTATAAGCTCTTCAATATAAAAAGGATTTCCCTGGGATTTATTTACGATTATATTCTTCAAATCTTCAGGAATTTCTTTTAAGTTAAGTAAGTTGCTCACAAGTTCAAGACTTGCCTCTTTCGAAAGTTCTTTTAAAGTAATTATCGTAGTCCATTCTTTTTCAATGAACTCTTCCTTCCTTTTCAGAGGCCGATAAACCAAACCGAGCAGAATTGATTTATTTTCAATATTTCTGCCGATATAATTTATAAGTTCTATTGTGGCAGTATCAGCCCAATGCAGGTCTTCAATTATAACAATTAATGGCTTCTTCTGGGCGATAAACTTTAATAAATCAAATGTAATATCAAAAACCCTCTGTTTCTTTAATTTAGGATCCAGATATTTCGTTAGAAAAGTTTCAGAAAATGGTACACCAAGCAATTCGCCGATTACCGGTAACCAATCTACAAGTTTTTTATCCACAACTGCAATCTGTTTTTTAATCTTCTCTTTCTTAATTTTAACAGAATCTTCAGGCAAGATGTTAAAGAATTCATTAAGAATATCTATCCAGGGGTGGTATGAAAAGGCGCTTCCGTAAGAGATACAATGACCTTTCAGTATATGAAGCCCTTCTTTTTCCGATAATCTAATCACTTCCTGTACCAATCTTGACTTTCCAATACCTGGTTCACCCGTAATGCACAAAATCTGACCCTTACCATTTGAACATAAATTTATTGATTTTTTAATTTCAATAATTTCTTTTTCTCTACCAATAATTTTTTCACTCTCTGATAGCCATCTGTTCAGTGCTTTTTTCTCAACCTGTTTTTTCTTAAGAAGTTTATAAGTTTTGACTTTTTTCTTTTTCCCTTTATATTCTTTCTCTCCAATAAATTCATAGTCAAAAAGGGCAAAAGTCTTGTTGAATATTGGCTCACTTACTACAATCGTTCTATTCTCTGCCTTTGCCCCAAGCCGTGCTGATAGATTTACGGCATCACCAAGTGTAGCATATTCTCTCCTCAATTGATTACCAACAGGTGCTGCAAATACTGAACCTGAATTTATTCCTGCCCTTAAATTTAAGCCTTTTAAATCGGAATGATTTAATACTTCGTAGGCAAAAAGGACTGCCCTTTTTTCATCGTCTTCATAGGCAAATGGAAAACCAAATACCACAAGGAGTCTTTCGCTATCTTTGTAGATATCAATCGCATTTATCCAGCCATCATACCTTTCAACAATTGAACTCACAACCTTATAGAATTTAGCCATTTTTTCTGCTATTTTTTGCGAATTTTTATCATAATCAATCCCGGCGAAATGCAAAAATACAACTGCTATCTTTCGATGTTCCCCATCTTTGTGGTCAAAACTTGGCTTAATTTCAATCCTTTTTAATAACCATTGGGGGATATAATTTTCAAGTTCGGAGACTTTCTTTTCAATCTTATCCATTGGCATACCGGAAATGTGCTTCGGTGCATTAACTTTTTTCTTTGTCATAACATACTGCCACACAACTTCTTTCTGCTTAAAAATTATATTGTCAAGCTCATCTTTTATTTCCGGGCTGACAACGATTTCACCGGGTCCGGCAAGATCAATCATACTCATCAGATTGTTTATCACGCTACCGCCTAGAAAAAAATTATTTTCCAAATCCTGTAAATACACATTCCCTTTTGCAAGTCCGATATGGACTTTTATCCTGAATTTTCCAACCTTTGTATCGGTCTGGGAATGTTTTTTGACAAATCCACGGATTTCCTGTGCGGCGTATATTGCACATTCACTTGCTGAAAAACCATTATTTTTCTCAGGGAAAAATGCAAGAAATGCATCCCCACCAAAGCGATAAATATCCCCATTCCACTTGTATACAATCTTAATAAGCGGGTCAAAAAACCGATTTATTATTTTATTGACTTCTTCTGACCCTTCCTTGCCCAGACGCGCGAGTTTTTCACTCATTGAGGTAAAACCCGATATATCAGCAAAAAGCAGGGCCGAATTGAATTTTTCATTAATTTTGTATTGCTCATCAAAAATCTTTGCCAATACAAGTCTTTTTGGTAAAAAACTGGCGATTGCAATGGCTGTGTTTTCTTTTATCTTCATACCCTTTTCACTCCCATTTGCAAATTTTATTCAGCTTTTTTCAAAAATCAAGGGGCACTTCCCTGAACCACTAAGATTTCTTATTTGATTAGTTATATTTAATATCAGGTTGACTTTTTAATATCCAGAGATAAAATAATCTACATTATGACTGATTTTAAATTCGTTCCGGAAATTGACCATATAGCTGAACTACTGGAACATAAAAAATTTTTATCTATTTCAGGATTCGCCGGTTCAGCCCTATCAATCTTTATTATTGAAATTTCAAAAAAATTCAGTCAGGTATTTTATATAACCAACCGAAATAATATAGAAAGATTTGGCAAGGAAATTGCTGAAATTTCGCCTGATACTGCCATCATAGACGGTGATAATCCTTTTTTTGAACCTGCATGCATAATCATCACAAATGAAGAATATTTAAATAAAAAACTTAGAGTAAAGAGAATGTTTGAATTCATTACTGGAAAATCCATTGACCGTGATGATTTGATATCAAGCCTTTCTGCGGGTGGGCTTCAACGTGAAGATGTTGTAGAAGAAGAAGGAGAATTTGCGGTAAGAGGCGGCATCTTAGATATCTTCCCCCCAAATTCTGAACCTTTCCGTATTGAATTTGAAGGTGATACAATCAATTCAATCCGAAAATTCAATCCTCTAACTCAACGTTCAATTGAGACAGTTACAAAAATTTCAGCAAAACTTGTAGTTCCTGGTCTTTATACTACGGTTTTGAACTCAATTAAACGTGATAGTATAATTATCACCGAAAAGAAACTTGAATTTGATTGTCCGCAAATATTATTAGAATCACCTGCGGACTTTGGTTTTCTTTTGAGTCCCTCACCAAAATATTTCGGGAATTTGCGACAATTACGTTATGACATACAACAGCAGACTCACACCTATAAATTTTTGATAAGAGAATCAATCATCTCTAATTTAGAATCAGTTATTGGACAAATTAATGCAATTGTTCTACCTTTAAGAGAAGGTTTTGTGGATATAAACCGAAAAATTATCTATTTAACCGAATCGGATATTTACGGATATATACCAAAAAAGAAAACAAAATTTAAAGGGCTCTTTATTGATGACTTAAAAGGTCTGAAATTTGACGATTATGTCGTCCATAATGACTTTGGCATAGGTCAATTTAAGGGATTAGTTAATATTGAGTTTGAAGGTAGAAAAGTAGATTGTCTGCGTATTGATTATGCTGGTGGTGATAAGATTTATCTTCCAGTTGAAAGGTTGAATCAACTTGAACGGTACATAGGAAGCGAAGGGAGACCACCAAAACTGTCAAAAATCGGTAGTGAAATATGGCTGAAGACAAAAGAAAGGGTGAAAAAAGCAACCGAAGTTTTGGCAAGGGATTTGATAAATCTTTATGCGCGCCGCCAGTTGAACCCGGGGTTTGCTTTTTCAAAAGACGATGCGGAAATGCGAGAACTTGAGGCAGGATTCCCATTTGAAGAAACTCCAGACCAGAAAAAAGCGATAAATGATGTTAAGAAGGATATGGAATCACCCGAACCCCAAGAAAGACTGATCTGTGGTGATGTGGGTTTCGGTAAAACTGAGATTGCGGTTCGTGCCGCATTTAAGGCTGCACTCGATTCAAAACAAACGATGGTTCTCTGCCCGACTACGATTCTTGCATTCCAGCATTACAATACTTTTGTCCGAAGGCTGCAAAATTTCCCCGTAAGGGTAGAAATGGTCTCAAGATTTAAAAAGAAGAGCGAATTAAAAAAAATTTTAGAAGATATAAGGATTGGTAAGATTGATATCGTCATTGGCACGCATCGTCTCCTTGCTTCAGATGTCGTATTTAAAGATATTGGTTTGTTGATTATTGATGAAGAACAGAAATTCGGTGTATTGCAGAAAGAAAAAATCAAAAGATTAAAAACGGGAATAGATGTTATCTATCTCTCTGCTACACCGATACCAAGAACCCTTTATATGAGCCTTGTTGGCATAAAAAATATATCAGTCATACACACACCACCTATAGGTAGAAAAGAAATCATAACAAAGATAATCAATTTTGAATACGATGAAATAAAAAAAATAATCAATTTTGAGTTAAGCCGTGGTGGTCAGATATTTTTTGTCCATAACCGCATTCAAACAATTGAGACCGTAAAAACACATCTGCAAAATATCTTGCCCAAACTGCGTATATGTCTGCTTCACGGAAAGGTCAAATCGCAGATAAGCGAAAAAAGGATAATTGAATTTATAGAAGGAAAATATGACCTTCTTCTTTCCACAGCAATCATTGAATCGGGCATTGATATGCCCAGGGTCAATACAATCATCATAAATGAAGCAGACAAATTTGGACTGGCTGATTTGCATCAATTAAGAGGCAGGGTTGGGAGATCAGAGATACAGGGGTATGCATATTTTATTGTCCCATCACGGATTACAGATGAAGCCAGGAAGAGATTGAGTGCCCTGACTTCTTATACGACACTGGGCTCGGGATTCAGACTGGCGATAAGGGATATGGAAATCCGTGGTGTGGGGAATATCCTGGGTAAAGAACAATCAGGCTTTGTCAACGCCATAGGCTATCATCATTATGTAAAGATTTTAAATAATGTAATTCAGGAATTGAAGGGGAGAGAAATTTCTTTTGAACCATTATTGAATTTGAGAATTCCCGGCTATATTCCTGTAGATTATATTCCAAGTGCCTATGAAAGGACTGCAATTTATAAAAGGCTGATGGAAGTCCAGTCCGAATATGAATTAAAAACCCTAAAAGAAGAATTCATTGACCGCTTTGGTAAATATCCGGAAACTGTGGAAAACTTATTTACAATTGCGAGGATAAGACTCCTTGCATTAAGCCTTAATGCCACTGAAGTTAACCAATCAAAAAACATAATACAATTTTTCCATAAAGGTCAATTGGTCAAAGAAATAGCGCTAACTACTATTTAGAAATATCTACCGAGGCAATTTCATTTTCAACCTTATCCAGATATAAAAGGTTGCCAAGTTTCAAAAATATCTCATTAGCCTTCAAAAAAAATTGTAATGCCTCTGGATATTTGTTTTGGTTTTTATAACTTAAACCAAGCAGGTAATATATCTCCGCGGTGAATGAATTATCGGGCAATTTTACAATGATATTCAAAACCTTATCATAATATTCCTGTGCGCTTTTGAATGACCTCAATGCACAGGATACTTTTCCCATACATATATATGCATATATACGACGATTGATATCTGGGTTATCTTTCAACTCATTAAATAGCTTCTGCGCCTTTTGTTTTGCCTGTTGCAGTCTCTTGGTAAGTAAAAGATATTCAATCTCTTCCAACTGACAATCATATAGATATTGTTTCAATTTTAATTCCTGTGCATACCTATAAGCCCTTTTTAAATGTATTAATCCCTGTTTTCTCTTTCCATTCTCACGATAAAATTCGCTGAGGTGAAGATTGATAAAACAATTCCCTTCAATAAAATTTGTCTCTCTAGCATATTCAAGCGCCAATTTAAAATTCTCCAGTGCCTCATCGCGCATCAATCTCCGCGTATAGTTAAGCCCGAGGTTATCATAAAGAAATACTATATCCCTTTTTGCACCAATCAACTTGGCAATCTCAAGTGCTTTATTAAAATATTCCTCTGCCTTTATCAAGTTATAATGGGAATAAAGACTGCCGAGGTCTAATAATGTAACCGTTATACCTGCTTGAAAACCAATCTCTTCGTACAATCTTAATGCCTTTTTGTAATATTCTTCGCACAGGGGAAAATTAAGTTGCTGTTGATAAACAACCGCCAGGTCCAGATAACAGGCAGCCAGACCTTTCTTATCATCTAATTTCTGTCTGATCTCGAGTGCCTTCTTGAAATAAGATATCGCACCGTTGAGATTGCCGAGGTATAGCAGTGAAACACCTAATATAATATAAATTGTACCCAATTCCTGCCTTGGTATCTGTTTTGTTTTTTTCAGCAATTGTTCGCATACCTTTTTCGCCTTCAAATACTGCCCAAGCCTTGTGTAAATCCAGGCAATACCAGAGTTGAACTGGTAGTATGCATTGGTCTGAGCAGTTAGTTTCAATCCGGTATTGTAGTATTTTAAAGCCATTTTATAATCACCCATATTTTCATAAATCTGTCCAATTTTACTATAAATCTTATCGTCATTGGGATTTATTTTTAAACAATCGTCCAGGTGTTCAAGCGCCTTTTTATTCTCTCCCATCAAGTAATATATTTCGGAAAGAGTGAATTTTATTTTAAAAATCTCATCAATATTCTCCTCAAATCGCAAGGCATTGGTAAGAAATTTTGCTGCCTGTTTGTGGGCATAATTCTCTTTACATTTCATCCCTGCTAATTTTGAATATAACAATGTCCTGGAAGGCTCATTTGCTATTGTAAAATGATAGGCAAGTAGCTCATAATAACTGGGCAGACCGGAGTGAAAATATTTTTCTATCGCTTCACCAACTTGTTTGTGGTATTTCATTAAATTCCCGCGCGAGATATTTTTATATACAATCTGTCGCACTATATCTTCACTGAAAAAGAAAAAATTTTTAATCCTTTCCTTAATAAATCCCAACCTCAACAAATGGTCAATAGCATCTATAGTCTCACCAACATTCTTTTGTGCACACAGTGCAATTATCTCATCAGTGAATTCCTGACCATAGACAGCACAAATCTCAAGAATTGATTTCGTTTCTTCATCAAGGAATTGAATCTTTCTCAATATAGTCGCCTCAATGCTTGAAGGTATTTCCAGTTCTTTCTCTGATAAAATAATCCATTCCTTCCCATTATAATATATTTTATTCTGCCTTTCCAGTTCCCTTAAAATTTCTTCAATGTAGAAAGGATTCCCGCCGCTTAACTTGAAAATAAATTTCGATAGCGCAATTGATTCATTCCCCATTATCACTCCAAGAAGTTTGGAAACCTGGGGTTCGCTGAGTGGTGTGAGTTCAATTTTGGTGAATAAATTCTCGCGTGCCCAGATTCCAAAGTAATTATAAACAGCCGCATTTTTAAACTCCTCAATCCTATATGTTCCAATAATTTTCAAATTCCTAATCGGACGCCTAATTAAAAAATCCATGAGTTCACAACTTGAAGAATCGGTCCAGTGTAAATCATCAATTAGCAAAAGCACAACCTTTGGTGTTAACAATTCCGCCAGTTTATTAAAAAACAGATTAATGCTGTCAAAAAGGCGATATTTGTCCAATTCTTCAATTTTTGAAGACATAACTTTATCTTCGGGTAGCAATTTTATTAACTCCCGACGGTGAATATCAGAAACCTGCCTCAAAACCCTTTGAACCATCGCAAAATCCCTATTCACCATCTCTCTGAACATATTACAAAAAGGATGATAAGGGACTGAAGCAAGTGCGGCATAGGAATTTGCCCTTAAATATATGTAATCAGAATAAAGATTTTTCAACTCAAGGGCAAGCCTTGTCTTACCAACACCTGCCTCACCATATATAAAAATTATATTGAAATCCCTTAAAAATTTTGCACATAAATTTAGTTCGTTTTCCCGTCCGATAAAAACTTTTGCAGGCAGTTCAATCTTTTTTGTTATTTCTGCTTTCAATCCAATTCTATTTTTACCTTCTTTTTTTGCCTGGTACATCAATCGATCAGCCTGACTGATGAGAGTTTCAACATTTGTGCCATCATCAGGATATAACGCACAACCTATACTACAATGTATTTTATGGTTAGCAACCTCGGACTGGTTTAAATTTGCTAATATCCTCTGGGCAAGTTCCATTATACCATGTAAATCAGTATTGGGAACAAGCACAATAAATTCATCTCCGCCATAACGGACAAGAGAATCTACTTCTCGCACCGAGCTTTTCAAAAAATTACTGAATTCGATTAATACTTTATCACCTTCCAGGTGTCCATAGTTATTGTTTATATCCCGGAAATTATCAAGGTCAATAACGATGAGCCCGAATTTAGTTGCAAAGCGATTCGCCCGCTTTATTTCATTGTCAACCCAGTAATATAAGAACCGACGGTTGTAAATGCCGGTTAACTCATCATAATATACTTCTCTCATTATCAAATTATATTCAGAAAATTTGCAGAGTCAATTTCGATTATGACCGCCACTTTTAAAATTTTTAACCTGGCATCCCGATTTTCTGATATCCTAATCTTCTTTCACTCATACCTCAACGCTTCAATTGGGTTGAGCGATGCGGCCTTACGGGCAGGATATATTCCAAAAAATATTCCTACTGCCGAAGCAAATCCAAATCCCAAAAGAATCATCCATAGACTCACCGCTGCTTTGAGTGGTGAAACCATTGAAATCAACCCGGCAAGCAAGACGCCGAGTATGATACCAATGACACCCCCAGCAAATGCAAGAACCACGGATTCCGTTAAAAACTGAAATAAAATATTTTGGTTTGACGCACCGACTGCCTTGCGAATACCAATCTCCCTTGTCCTTTCGGCAACTGAAACAAGCATAATATTCATTATCCCAATTCCTCCAACGATCAACGATATAACCGCAATTGCAACAATAGCAACAAAACCCACCCGGGTTATATTCTGATATAACTCAAACAACATCTGCTGGGTTCCCAACTCAAAATCATCGGGTTGGTCAAGGCGTAGACCATGTCTCCGCCTCATCAATTCTCTTATCTCATCCATTGCCTTTTCAACCTTTTTGGATTTAGGTACAACACTTATTGTATATCCTCCAAAAGCCTTTTCATATAAGGTTGTCTTACGACGGGGGAAAATTTTTTCGTAAAATGTATAAGGAATGACAATGAGATTGTCCATACTTTGACCAAGAAACGAGCCCTTTTCTTTATAGACTCCGATAATCCTGATCCGGTTGGCACCAATATTTAAATCTCTACCAACAGGTAATTCGTCGCCAAAAAGATTTTTAGCCACATAAGAACCTATAATACCGACATTTCTCTTATATAAAATATCATCCGCAATTAAATCGCGCCCAATCTCCACAATGTAGTTATGCGCCTTTGAGAAATTTTCATCTGAACCTTGAACCGAAGTCCTAGCAATTTCTTTATCCCGATATTTCAATTTTGTAAAATTTTGTTCAATCGTTGGTATTGCAGTCTCTACCGAAGGTAATTGCTTAATCGCAAGCGCATCGTCTGGGGTCAAATCCGGGCGCGCGGCAACTGCCTCAATGTTGGATGGACCCAGCTGAATCATTGAAAATTTAGTGATAAATATCAAATCAGAGCCGATAGAACGTATCTGTTTTGCTACAGATTGATTCAAACCTTCAATGAGCGAAAGGATTGCAATTACAGTAGTCACACCGATTATAATACCTAATGTAGTAAGAAAAGACCGCATTCTATGTGCCCTGAAAGTCTGGAGTGCTAAATTAAAAATCTCACTCATAATCTACCCGTCCACAACTTTGCCATCAATAATTCTAATTATTCTCTTGGCATGCTGAGCAATGTTAGGGTCATGGGTTACCAGAACTACGGTTCGACCTTCATTATATAAGTTATCAAATATATCCATTATCTCTGTTCCGGTCTTTGTATCCAGATTTCCGGTCGGCTCATCGGCAAAGATTATTTTTGGATTATTTACCAAGGCGCGGGCAATCGCTACCCGCTGGCATTCACCACCGGATAATTCACTGGGTCGATGTTTCAATCTATCAGCAAGCCCTACTTTTTTTAACATTGCTTCTGCCTGTTTAATTCTTTCATTTTTTTTACCCCCTGCATAAATCAAAGGTAAAGCTACATTCTCTAACGCAGAAAGTCGGGGCAGAAGATTAAAATTCTGAAAAACGAAACCAATATATTTGTTTCTAATTCGGGCGAGTTCCACATCGGTGTAATCTGAAACCTTTTTATCTTCAAAGTAATATTCGCCCTGGGTAGGGGTATCAAGGCAACCAAGAATATGCATCAGAGTAGATTTTCCTGAACCTGATGGCCCCATTATCGAAATATATTCATTATCTTCTATCTCCAGACTTACTCCCCTCAGTGCTTCAACTTCAACCTTACCCAGGCTGTATTTTTTGTAAATATCAATCGCTTTGCAGAGCATTTTATTATAAGTTAATGATAAATCATTTATTTTTTTTCTATTTACTTAAAATCCACCTTTGTGCCGTCTTTTAATTTTGAAAGAACACGGTATGGTCCAACAACGACTGTATCACCTTCATTGATACCCGAAATTATTTCTATTTTTGTGTCACTTGATATACCCGCCTGAATTTCTTTAAGAACTGCCTTTCTATTTTCTACAACAAATATTGATTCGGTCATTTTATCTTTTATCTTTCTCTTTCCTACTGCTTGAATAGGGACGGTTAGAACATCAACTTTTTTACCTGTAATTATCGCAGCCCTAACATTCATTCCGGGCCTCAAACTTTCAGAAAAGTCTCTGAGTTCGATCTCTACTTCAAAATCAGTCGCCTTTTCCGTCGTAGTCGCTATTGAAGTTATCGGCATCAACCCCACCTTTGTTACGATGCCTTTGAAAGTTGAATCAGGTAAGGCATCAGCAATTATTTCTGCCTCCTGCCCCATTTTTACCTTTGGAACTTCTGTCTCATCAAGCTTCACAACCGCAATCATTCTGGACATATCTGCAATCGTTGCCAGAACCGTTCCGGCATAATTCAATGTACCCATCACTGCAGTCTCACCTTCCTCAATATTTAATTTCATAATCCTGCCAGATATGGGTGCATAGATCTTTGTCTTCCGGTAGGCATCAAGAGCCTGCTCATAGGTTGCCTTTGCCGATTCATAATTTAGCTCTGCGTTTTCAAAATTTTCTTTACTCACCAATCCTTTTTCATAAAGACTCTTCGTTCTATTAAATACCTGTTCTGCCTGTTTTAATCTTACCTCAGACAATTTGTAATTTGCGCTTGCCTGTATATCATCCAGTTCTATCAGCAAATTCCCTTTTTTAACAAAATCACCTTCTTTATAATAAATCTTTTTTATCCTGCCGATTGCCTCTGCTGAAATGTCAACCTGCGATTTTGCCTTCAGTTCTCCATCTGCATTCACCTTTGATACAATTGCATCCTTTTTTGCCTGCTCAATCTCTATACTCTCCCCACCCGGTTTCTGGGTAAGATTGAGCACTACAATCAACAGCACAATAACTATAATTCCTATGATTATAAATATTTTTTTCATTTTTGCTCCTGAATAGTTATACTGCCCAATAAATATGAAAGGGTTGATTGCTGGAGATAATACCCATTCAATGCCTGGATTAAATTCACCCGCGCATTATAATAATCCTCGTCGGTCCGCAATAGTTCTAAAAAGGGAATTATACCAAGGCTGTATTGTTCACGTGCAATAATAATTGCCTCCTCAGCAAGTTCTAAACTCTTTTTTGCAAACCTTAACTTATCAATCGCTTCCTGCAAACTAAAATAACTTGTATATAATGCCTTTTCTGATTCAAGAACAGTCTTTTCCATACTGTATTTACTTATCATTAAATCCTTCTTTGCCGTCATATAATTAAATATTAAGGTCTTTATCTCAAATATTGGAAAACTGACATTTACTCCATAATTCTTCGTTGCATTATCTTTAAGATAATCAAAATCAAGAGTAAAAGAATCAACACTCGTGTTATATCCATAAAAAAAAGAAACCCTGGGCATAAACCCGAATATAGAAAACCATAAGTTTGAACGGGCAAGACTCTTCATCTGTCTCGATAGTTTGATACTTAAATTTGCACTCAACAAAATCTCTTTTAGTGAATCAAGAGAAGGCAGGATAAATGTATCAGGAATGATAAAAGAATCCTTGGGAAAAACCCGATGCTGGATATTGAGTAGCGACTTCAATTCCTGCTGTGCCTGTGCTTCAAGTGTTTTTGCCTGAGAATTAGTCTGAAGGGTCTGGAGATAAAAAACTTCAGCCTGAAGGAGTTCAAGTCTTGATGCAGCACCGAGTTCGTATTTTGCCTCAACGAGTTTCTTATTCTCAATCGTCCGTTCAAGTGCCTTCTGCGATGAATTTAATAATTCATTTGCAGTGATAAGGTTATAATATGATTTCTTTACATTTAGAATAAGATTTGCAATATCTTGATTGTGCTGTATTGAAGTTCCTTTCTCCTTTCCTTTAGCAACAACGATTGAACTTATTACATCAAGATCAAAAATCGGCACAGAAAAACTGACTGAACCTGTATAACGCTCAGTAATCATACGCTGATATTCACTCTTTGTCCAGGAACCGGTTGTTGAGATTGTAGGTAGGAGATAAGAGAGTGCCTTAAAAAATTGAACCCGGGATTTTGCCAGATTTTCCCGCGACTCTAAGTAAGTCGGACTCTGTCTTAATGCAATGTCAATTGCTTCATTAAGAGACAATGTATCAATCTGTGCTATAAAAGCAATTATTAGCCACATATCTAAATTATACACATATTTAATACAAAATCAAGGATTCGAGAAAATGCGTATCCTGATAATTCTATTATGGTAATGGTGTTCGGGCTGAAATATCAATTATCAGACACTTGAAAAAGTATATTTATCGTAGATTCAACTTTTCAGCAGTAATAAATTGGAAAAAGGATTTACCAGATGCCGGTTCTTAAATACTCATCCATTGACCGTGCAGCAATGCGGGCATCGCCCATTGCAAGAATTACTGTTGCCCCACCCCTTACCACATCACCACCTGCCCAGCAACGGGGTTTTGATGTTTTCATTGTTGCCTTATCAACCTCAATATTACCCCATTTTCCTGCCTTCAGATCTGGAGTGGTCTGAGGAATCAAAGGATTAGGTCCCTGACCAATTGCACAGATTACAGTATCAACTGCGGAGATATAATTAGAACCTTCTATTGGTACTGGTTTTCTTCTCCCTGATGCATCAGGTTCACCAAGTTGCATTTTAATACATTCCATTTCCTTAACCCAGCCCTTCTCATCGCCAATATACTTTATCGGCAGAGTCAACCAGTCAAATATAATACCCTCTTCTTCTGCATGATGAATCTCTTCTGCCCGTGCCGGCATCTCCTGTTTACTCCTGCGATAAACAATATGCACTTCATCTGCACCGAGCCGTAATGCAGTCCTTGCACAATCCATTGCTACATTTCCCCCACCAACCACCGCTACCCTTTTCCCACGCACGATCGGTGTATCATATTCAGGGAATAGATACGCCTTCATTAAGTTAGAACGCGTCAGATATTCATTCGCTGAATATACTCCATTCAAATTCTCTCCAGGAATATTCATAAACCATGGCAGTCCTGCACCTGTACCAATGTATATTGCGTCAAATTCCTTGAGCAACTGGTCTATTGTTGCGGTCTTGCCAACAATAAAATTCAAAACAAGTTTTACCCCACACCTTATTAAATAATCAACTTCACGATACACTATTGCCTTGGGCAGACGGAATTCAGGAATGCCATAGACAAGCACCCCTCCGGGTTTATGTAATGCCTCAAAAATTGTAACAGCATGTCCGCACCTGATTAAATCACCTGCCACAGTCAACCCGCCCGGTCCTGAGCCAATCACCGCAACTTTTTTTCCCGTTGGATTTGCAGGCTCAGGCAACGGTGCCTCACCCTGTGAAGCCTCGTAATCAGCCGCGAATCTTTCAAGCCTTCCGATTGCCACGGGTTCAAATTTTTTCGCAAGGGTGCAGACCTGTTCACATTGTGTCTCTTGTGGGCAGACCCTACCACAAACCGCAGGCAGAACATTTTTTTCTTTAAGTCTCTTAATTGCTGATTTGAAATCTCCTTCCGCAATGAATTTTATAAATCCCGCTATATCAATCTCTACTGGACAACCCGCTACGCAGGGTGCCCTTTTACACTGGAGACATCTCTTTGCTTCGGCGATCGCCTCTTCAGGACTATATCCATAAGGTACTTCATTGAAATTCTTTATCCGCTCTTTAGGCGGTTGTTCACGCATTGGTGTCTTTTTGGGTATTATCTTTTCAGGCATACTCCACCTTTTGGTATTTAGGCATTTTAAAATTTAGGTATTTTCTTGTATTATCCATATTTCTCGCATTCATAAAAGCTTAAAGACATTCTTTCCTCAGTTATATAAATATGCCTTCGGGTAAGGAGATTTTGCCAGTCAACACTATGACCATCAAATTCAGGACCATCAACACAGGCAAATTTTGTCTCACCATTTATTATCACACGACAGACCCCACACATACCGGTTGCATCAATCATAATTGGATTCAAACCTACTATTGTCTTTACCCCAAAAGTTTTCGTAGTTTGAGCAACAAGATATGTAAGATATGTGCAACCTTGCACATAAACCATATCCACACTATATTTTGAAATATAATCATTCAAAAATTTATCAATATGTCCGGCGTAACCCTTTGTCCCGTCGCGGGTGATTTCAAATATCTCATCGCTGTATTCTTTCAACTTCTTCTGCCAGTAAAGTAGAAAACTGCTTCGTGCCTCAATTGCGGTAATGACCTTATTATTATTGTATTTGAATGCCCTTATTACTGGATATATCGCACCGATACCATAACAACCACCGATTACAAGAATTTTTTTGTCATTCACCATTTCAGTTGGTTTACCCAGTGGCCCGGCAAGGTCAGCAATTGTATCACCTGTTTTCAAACTACCAAGCTTTCTTGTTGATGTACCAACTTCCATAAACACTACACTCGCTGAATGTTCATCCCAGTCAACGAGATTCAGGGGTATGCGTTCACCAAATTCATCGGCACGGACAACGACAAACTCACCAGCCTTTGCATTCAAGTGCATAAAATCAGATTCAAGAATCATAAAATGTATATTGGGAACAAGCAATTCTTTCTTTAAAATTTTAACCATAAATCACCCTGCCAATAATATTACAAAAGCAAGCCGTGGCATCGCACTTTTATGCAGAATAAAATCTGCGATTATATTATTTAAAACTGAATTCGGAATTGGAATTTCTTTGAAATTTATTTCTTTATACATTCTATCCTCACCTTCTGGCTCTCAGTGAAACCATTTTCTCGGTCATAATACCCAAACACATAACCCATCGGAACTTTTCCTGTAGTCAAAACTTCTATCTCAGTCTCAAAATCTTCTCCAATAATTTTCACCTTTTGGCCATTTTCTACCTTCAATTTTCGTGCATCATCAGGGTGTATCCATAAGGTTCTATCGTGATGTAGTCGTTTAAATCCTTTAAGTATATCTGACAATTTCCTGCCTCTAAATTTAAAACCATTCTCCCTAACTATTAGATAAAATGGATATTCCTTAGTCACATATGTGTTTTTCGCTTTTTTCTTCTCGTCCCCAGCCATATTATTTGTTGGAGTAGATTTATCTTTAATCCGTTCAAAATCCATTCTTTCAATAATAGTTTTTATTATCCACTCATCGGGTCGTGAATTACCTTTTGGTTCAATGACCTTATGCAATCTCTTTTCTTTTCCTTTGATATCAATAAAACTACCATCCACCTCTACGAATGTTGCCGAAGGCAAAAACAGATCAAAATCAAAATCGGGCAAAAAACAATCTTGCACAATGACCTTTTTGTATTTCTTTGTCTTGGGGATTGCAGCACCGATAAGGTAGAGACACTCAATTGAACTATTATTTATAACATCCGTTGCCCCTAAGATATTTGCCTTGCTTAAAAATGTGTGATTTACATTGCTCACCAGTGGAAACGATTTTACTTTATCTCCAAACTTATATTCCATAATATTATTCGGATTGTATAGAACACAGACTTCCCTATTCTTAAGTAAACGCCTTGCATCAATAAATTCCTGTTTTTTAATACCAGCAAAGTCAGTCAATTTATCGGACGATAATACATATTCAAGAACCTGCCATTCTTTTCCGGGTTCGGGTCTTAACCATATATCAGCAATATCCGCGATTTTTGTCTGAATTGGGTCAACTACAATTATGATTGGTTTCTCATTGAAAAATTTCCTTAAATTTAATAAAAAGACTGAAAAATCATGAATCAGGTCCACATTGAGCACAAAAAGTGCAACCTTTTTTTCCTGCCGATCAAGGCAGATTTCATCAAAACTTCCAGATAGATTTATCTCTGCACCCAATTCTTCAACACCCATTATCTCAGAAAATGTATCCAATGCAGTGATAGCCTCTGTGGTCAAGTCCGGAGCGAAAATAATACCAGTCTTTCCCTGATATTCTTTTAAAATATTTACGGCAATTTCAATAGCCTCATCAAAAGAAATTTCTATAAATTGACCATTCTTTTTTACCAGTGGGGTTGTAATCCTTTTTGGATGGTTGACAAGGGGTGCAATCCCGAAACGACCTCTGACACATAACGGTTCTTTATCGGGCTTTGTCCTGATTAATCCATTCCCATTCACCTCTGCAATTACTTCACAGCCCATACTACAGAGCATACAATGGGTCTTAATCTCTCTTTCACATTTACCGAGATACTTGTTGTACCTTTCACGCATCGCACCAGTTGGACAGGAATCAACACAGACACCACAGAATTGGCAATTTGCATCAAGATGGGAAAGATTGAAGGGTGTCCCAACAAGTGTCTTAGGACCGCGATGGTGAAAATCAATTACATAAGCCTGTCTCAGCTCTGCACAGGCACGCACACATCTTCCACAAAGGATACAGAGATTATAATCCCTTTCAAAGAATGGATCATAGTCTTCTACTAACAAATTTCTATAACTGAATTTATAAGGAATGTCTTTTATACCAAATTCTTCAACCAGTCTTTGTAATTCACAGGTGCCATTTGCCGAACAATATTTACAACCAAATGTTACCGGCTCTTTTTCAATACATTCCATATAGTTTGCACAATCCTGTTTTTTATCGCAAATCAAACACGCGGACGGATGTTCAGAAAGTATCAACTGGAGTATGAATTTACGAGTTTCCTGAAGAAGCGGGGTATCGGTCCTGACATCCATTCCATCCTGAACCGGTAGTGTGCAGGCAGTCATCGGTCTTGATTCTCCTTCCACTTCAACAATGCATAGCCTGCAGCCACCATAAGGAGTTAAATTTTCCTGAAAACAGAGCGTGGGTATGTAAATATTTTCACGCCGACAAACATCTAATACCGTTTCACCCTTTCTTGCAGTGAATGTGCTCCCGTTAATTTTAATAGTAATCATATTCAAGGTTCCTGTTTATCGTAGATTATAAAACGGTTGCGCTGCCAGTATCGTCTATGAATCTTATTACTCATCCTATCCACTAAAGGCGATAGGTAAAAGACGAAACATGTTTCCAATCGGTCTAACTTAAAAACGATTAGCATTCTTTTCATAATGCTGGCGTCACCTTTTTCACTGCCCCGAATTTGGGCGGACATACTGAAAGACATATTCCACATTTAATGCACTTTGATTGGTCAATTTTATGGACTTGCTTAGGTTCACCGGTGATAGCCTCGGTCGGACAGTTCTTTGCACAAGCAACACAACCAGTGCATAAATTAGGGTCAATCACATAAGAGATGAATGCCTTGCAAACAAGTGCCTGGCACTTCTTTTCTTTAATATGGGCAGTATATTCATCTTTAAAATATCTTATTGTCGTCAAGACTGGATTTGGAGCAGTCTGTCCCAAACCACATAGAGAACCAAGTTTTACATTCTTACCTATTACCTCAAGTAATTCAATATCGTCTTCCCTGCCCTGTCCTTCAACAATGCGATTCAGAATTTCTACCATTTGTTTTGTTCCGAGTCTACACGGAACACACTTTCCACAGGACTCCTGTTGGGTAAAATTCAAGAAATATCTTGCCACATCCACCATACAGGTATCCTCATCCATTACTATCATACCCCCGGAACCCATCATTGAACCGACCGCAGTCAGGCTTTCATAATCTATAGGAAGGTCAAGATGTTCTTTTGGAATACAACCACCTGATGGTCCACCGGTCTGGACCGCCTTGAATACTTTATTATTAGGTATTCCACCACCAATTTCATAAATAATTTCACGCAGTGTCATCCCCATTGGGACTTCAACCAACCCGGTATTGTTTATCTTGCCCACAAGGGAGAATATTTTCGTTCCTTTACTCTGTTCTGTTCCGATAGAAGCAAACCAATCAGCACCACGAAGGATAATCACTGGCACGTTTGCCCAGGTTTCAACATTATTAATATTTGTGGGTTTACCCCATAGTCCTTTTTCCACGGGATAAGGCGGCCTTGTCCTCGGTCTACCAACTTTACCCTCTATCGCAGACATTAAAGCAGTCTCTTCACCGCAGACAAAGGCACCTGCTCCCTGGACAACATCAATATTGAAATTGAAACCAGTACCTAATATATCTTCACCGAGCAATCCATATTCAAGAACCTGTTTAATCGCAATTTGCACTCTTTTCACTGCAAGTGGGTATTCCTTTCTCACATAGATAAAACCTTTTTGTGCTCCGATTGCATAGGCACCAATAAGCATACCTTCAATAACCGAATGGGGGTCTGCCTCAAGGACACTTCTATCCATAAATGCACCAGGGTCTCCTTCATCACCATTACAGATGATATATTTCGGATGTCCCTCTGCAGCACGACATAGTTCCCACTTCCTACCAGTAGGAAATCCTGCACCCCCCCTACCTCTTAATCCTGATTTTTTAATCTCTTCAATCACCTGTTCCGGAGTCATTGATGACAAAGCCTTTTGGAGTGCCTGATAGCCGTCAAATGCAATATATTCTTCAATATTTTCCGGATCAAGCCTGCCCCGATTACGGAAGACAATGAGCCGCTGATGTTTGAAAAATCCGATATCTGACATTTTAGGAACCGGTAACGCTTCTTTCTCTGGCACATACATCAATTTCTTTGCGGGTCTTCCTTTTATTAGATGTTCTTCAACAAGATAGGGTACATCTTTTTCTGTAACTCTTTGATAAAATATTGAATCAGGCTGGGCAATGACAATTGGACCTCGTTCGCAAAATCCCTGGCAACCCGTTGCAATCACCCTAACTTCTTCCTGTAGTCCCCTTTTTACGATTTCTTTTTCCAGTGCCTCTTTGACAACAAATGCACGATTTGAGACACAGCCAGTGCCCGCACAAATCAATAGATCTAATCTAAAACCTTTACCCTTTGTTTTTTTTCGTGGCATATTTTTCTAATAATTTATCAACTTTATTGACCGTTGTTTGACCATAATATTCACCATCAATAACAACAATTGGAGCAAGCGCACACGCACCGAGACAATTAACCGTTTCAAGGGTAAACTGATTATCAGCGGTGGTCTCTCCTGCCTTTATATTCAATCGTTCTTCGATTCTGCTCAATACCTCAGGGGCACCACGAACATGACAGGCAGTCCCCATACAGACTGTGCATAGGTGTTTACCTCTTGGAACGAGACTGAATGCCGCATAAAATGTTGCAATGCTATATATTTTACTCAAAGGTATATGCAATGCCTTTGAAATATATTCAAGGACTTCTTGGGGAAGATAATTATATTCATTTTGAATACTATGCAAAACCTGGATAAGGTCGATTTCTTTTTCAATGTATTGATTGACGATATGATTAAGATTTTTCATAAGATAAACATAATATTCAATTGCAGAAAAAAATCAAGAGGGAAGTTAAAAACAGGGACGTCTTTCATCAAAATAAAATCTTACCCAAAATGAATTAAGATTCTCAGGCGAATAAGAAGAGGATTGTAGAATAGAATTAATCATTCTTGCTCCTTGAGCGATTATATCTCTTCCTATGCACTCGGTCAAGTTTCTTTTGTAATTTGATTATTCTTGCTAAAAGCTCAAAGTAAGAAAGACTCGCTTTCCGCTCACGCAACTCTTGTTTCTTCTCTGCACGAATCTTGGGACAATTTAAAGCCCGATTGTATGGCGTATCAATATCATAGCTCTTATAAACCTTGCCACCAACCCGCACCTTTTTCTGCAACATCATCTTGGGAATAAAATAATTGTGCAACGCCGATAACCAACATATGACCGTACCAAGGTA
>CAZLGA010000032.1:0-24821 GCA_964559225.1 uncultured bacterium
AGTTGCGAATTTATAGTTGTCTCTTCAGTTGCGATATTATGTTGGCACGACACCAGATAAAGTAAAAACAAACAGCACTTGACTTACCCAGCATTTCATATATAATTGCTTAATCGGGGCGTGGCGCAGTTGGTTCAGCGCACCAGCTTGGGGTGCTGGGGGTCGTCCGTTCAAATCGGATCGCCCCGATTTTTTTAAGTTAGATTTGCTCACCTTGATTTTTTTTAAAAATTCTATATTATAGAGCTGATGCCGATAGAAGTCTTTTTATTTTCCATAATTATAGCCAACGAAAACAAAATATTGAATGTAAATATTGATAAATTATCTTATCAGGAGTTATTAGTAAAAGATATAATTGTTGACTATGTAATCGACGATAATCTATATGTTCTTACCGAAAAAAATATTCTTGCGATTGATATAACAAAATTACAGATAATAGACCGCACACCACTTCCCCAGAGGTTCAATTATATAACAAATACAAAAGATGCGATAATTATAATCTCCGCATCAGAAATAATCATTCTCAATAAAAAAAATCTCGCCTTCAAAACCGGAATAGGGATTGAACCCGGCGATTATCAACCAATGGTTTCACCAACAAATCTGCACCATAAAGATTTATTATATCTGTTCACAAAGAATGACAAAAGGACTATCATCAAAATCATTGATTTACAGAAAGGCAGAACTATTAAGACCAAAAACTTCACCGAAATAAAGAGTTATTATTATTTACCGCAGGAAAAAAAATTTATCATTCTAACCACTTCAGGACTTCACTATCTTGACACTGATTTGAAAATTAAAAAGAGTATTAAATTTGAATTCCCAGGAGAGGATTTCTTTTGCTACCGTGACTACTATATAATCATAAATTCACAGGCTGTTTGTAAGATAGATAAAAATGGTAAAATTATTGACTTTCAGCCCGTGTTATTGAATAATACAACAAGAAATTCGGGTTTTGTCTTCTATAATACCGATTTTATCGTTTTGATTGAACCGTTCACAATGCGGATAAAAAATCTTTTAGAGAACGAGAGGAAAATATATAAAATGTATGGAATTGACTTTGACCAGCATTTATGTCTGGGCAGGGACGGTGAAATAGTCTTAATGGACAGCGAGACTGGGCTATTCAAAAATCTTTTGAAAAAAGAATATGCAATTAAACCACTCGTTATTAAAGAAACTAATTTTAGTGATTCACTATTCTATATCCAATTTGGTGCATTTACAGAAACGAGCCGGGCACAGAAATTTTGTGATAGTATAAAGCAAATGGGATTACCTGCATTCATAGATTCGGATTTCAATAAATTATATCGGATTAAACTTGGTGGCTTCTCGTCAAAAGAACTGGCACAGAGTTTGATGGAGCAATTCGGAATTTCTTCCTGGCTTGTATATAACAAAAAGATTGATTATGTAATGGATACAATATTTATTTTTCAAGAGCAGACTTACGAAATAAAAAATGGTATAATAAAAAAGGAGTGAAATATGGAAAAAATCATAAAAACTGACAAAGCCCCAAGGGCAATCGGACCATATTGTCAAGGTGTGATTGCAAATGGTTTTATATTTACTGCGGGGCAGATAGGTTTGAAACCAGATACCGGAGAAATGGTAGAAGGCGGAGTAAGAGAACAAACCCAGCAGGTTCTGGAGAATCTCAAAGCAGTTCTTGAAGCGGGTAAATCAAACTTGAATAATGTAGTAAAGACGACTGTTTATTTGACAAAATCAGAAGACTTTCCTTTGATGAATGAAGTATATGCCCAGTATTTTGTTGATGAGCCGCCTGCAAGAACCACAATCTTTGTGAATGGATTACCAAAAGGAGCACTTGTTGAGATTGAAGCAATCGCAAAAATTTAGTGAGGTTGAAAAAAAATTAGGAGTAAGATTTAAAAATAAAAAAGTTCTAAGAAAAGCATTGACTCATTCTTCGGCAGCGGTTGAAGACCGCAGTAAATCTAACGAAATTCTTGAATTCCTTGGCGATGCGGTATTGGAATTAATCGTGCGTGAATACCTCATAAAAAAATTTCCTAAAAAAAGTGAAGGAGAACTAAATGAATTAAAGAAACGATTCACCCAGAAAGAGGTTCTGTGTAAAATTGGAAAGGGATTGGGTATCGGTGAATTGCTCATTATGGATAAAGGCGAGGAAGTGACCGGAGGTAGGGATAGACAATCCAATGTCAGTTGCGGGCTTGAGGCATTAATCGGCGCATTATATCTTGACCAGGGATTAGATTATACAAAAAGATATATAAAAAAAATACTTCTACAAAAGAGATTCAAAATATCAAGGGATTGTAAATCGCTCATTAATGACTGGGCAATGAAGTATAAAAAAGAGCTTGAATATAAAATGATTGAAGAATTTGGACCACCCCACAGAAAGACATTTCGTGTTGGGCTATATGTTAATGGCATTAAAGTTTCTCAAGGAGAGGGGTCAAGCAAAAAACAGGCAGAACAGAATGCAGCGAGAAAATTTATAAAAAATTATAAAAGATTTTAGTTTGAGTCTTTTTCTTCAGGAGTAAATTCTACAAACATCTGGGTTGGTCTACCCTGGATTTTTGGTGGTGAGAGTCTTTTGCCTTTTAATATACGAGAAATTATTGTATCTTCTTCAGGAGTTAGAGATTTGCCTTTTGCAACATTTATAATCTTTCCTGTTGAATCAACGATCGCCCTTATTACATCTGGCTCGCTGATTACAGGAACAGATGATTCTGCAGCATAAACACGGCTTTCAAGGTCTTCAGCCTGTCGGGCAGCAGTTGCTGGTGTAGGAACTTTTACTTTTTTATCTAAATGAATTTCTGTTTTGGGTTTTAATTTTGCAATGGGCGTGGTTGCAGGTAGCGAGATATCAATCTTCTCATCTTTTATGGTTTGCTCTTCAGAGTAAACATAAGGAATTCTGTTATTAATACCCACAGGGGTTTCTAACCCTTCACTTCTAATGATGATAAATATAAAGACCGTAACAACAGCAGGGATGAGTATCGGGAAAAATTTCCATAAGACAAACTTCGGTTTTTTACCAATCTTTTCCAGCACATCCTTTTTCAGATTAAAGATGAATTCACGGGAGGGTTCTTCTAATTCCATCTGACGAATCTGGTCATCTAATTCCTTGAACTGCTCTACTATTTTCTGGCAGGAAACGCAGAATTTTAAATGCTCTTTTATTCTTGCGGATTCTTGTTCATCAAGTTCATTATCAATAAAAGCGCTGAGCAATTCAACAGAAATGCCGCAACTTGATTTATTCAATTCTTCACTCATAGAACACCTTTGTTCATCTCTTCAAATATTTCTTTTAATCTCTGCCTTGCCCGTGCCAGTCTTGACATCACCGTGCCCCTTGGAATATTCAACGACTGGCTTATTTCTTCATAAGATAATTCTTCTTCAACCCTTAAAATCAAAATAATCCGATATTCTTCAGGTAAACGCGCCATTGCCCGAGCAATTCTTTCTTTCAACATTTTCTGCCTTACAATCTCTACCGGATCATTCTTACCATCATTATAATTCTCTGCCCATTCAAGCGGCTGAACCTCAACTTTTTTCTCCTTTTTTATAAAATTTAGCGTATGGTTGACCGCAATCTTAGAGAGCCAGGGAAAGAACCGATTGCCTGATTTGAACCCCTTTATTCCATTATAAGCCTTGATAAATATCTCCTGTACTAAATCTTCGGCATCATCACGGTTGCGTACCATTCTATAGACCAGGCGATAGATGGAGATTTTATGGCGCTCAATCAGGGATGCGAATACCTCACGGTCCCCATCTTTTACTGCCTGAATTAATAATTCATCGCTCTCATTATTATTATACACGAAAAGTCCTAATTTTATTCCACAATTAATCGGCCTCCACGGTTTTAGCTAAATTATACCCCTGTGGGATTTCAAATACCTTATCACTGATAGGAGCAGTTGAAATCTTTTTCGTTACACTAGAACCCTTTAATTCAAAGTTTACCCCATCGCTTTCTGTTTTTACATTGATTTCAATCTCTAGTGGAAATCCATCTATTTCAGATAATTTTTTTTGCAAATTCCTATGTAATTCGTTGTCGATTTCTAGTAAACCGATTCCGCTCAGTAGTCCCTGAAGCCTTGTGTTGATTTCTTTGATTTCAGAATAACCGGGAAAATCCCTGCCTATCCACAGTGTCTTAGTTATTGTTATTTTTTCATTTTCGGTATTCATATTTGCTGATACAAAATATTTTTTACATTTCATTTTCAAAATTTCTTTTGTTTCTTCAAGTTTTTCAACACTAATTATGGAGCTAAAACTGGAAGTATCAAATATCCCTCTCTCGGATTCTTCACGACTATATAGGAATTCGGAAATTAGGACTTCTATAAACTCTTTTCTTGCGCCATCAAGAATCCAAATTACACCCTTGTCAAGACGTGTAATCACAACATCTGTCCTGCCATTTGCAGTTTTTATTTCTGTTCTCATTCGATCGTGTTTTATGAAATTTCGAGCCGTTATAACTTCATTACCAAATCTAATCATTCCTTCTGTTTTGATTTCTATTTCATACATCACATCACCATAAATAATTGAAAATAGAATTACTGACAAGAGTATTCGTTTCATAACCTCCCCTTGTTTATAAGATTTTTCAGGCGCTGATCTTTCCCTGTTTGTATAATTCTATTGCCTCTTTTGCTTCACTATTGGTGGGGTCAATCTCAAGGGCACGCTGGAATGCTGATATTGCCTCATCATATTTTTCTAATTCAAGCAATGCCTTGCCCATATGGACATAGGCAAGGCTATAATTTACATTTCTCTTTATTGCTTCCTGAAACATCCCAACTGCTTCATCAAGTTTTTTTGTCTTCACATAAAGCAATCCAAAATTGTTATAAATCTCGGCAAGATTGGGTTCCAGTTTCAATGCCTCTTCAAATGACTTCTTTGCATCGCTATCCCTGCCGAGTTCGGTAAGCACGAGTCCTTTAAGATTGAGATATTCAGCAAGTTTATCGAGTTCCAGTGCCCGCTCAATTTCATTAAGGGCAAGTTCATAATTGCCGCGATAATAATAAAGGGTTGCACGGTCAAAGTGGTCAAGTGCATCTTTCTTTTTCTTTGCTGCCTGCTCTTCTCGGTATTGCTCTTCCTGTTTTGCAAAATATTCTTTCAGATTCTTTAATACCTCATTGCTGAATTTTGACATATCAAGTTGCTGTTCAAGCAGGTCTTTAAATTGCCTCTGTATTTCATTGGTCATACGATTGATCTGGTTATTTAGCTCACCAAATTTTTCTGACAGCCGGGCAATATCACCAAATGTCTTTTCATATTGGTCTTCAAGCCCTCCAATCTCTTTTTTCATTTCCGAGATCAAATCTTTTACCGATGCCTGCATTCCAGCACCTACATTTTCCACACCCTTGCGCATACCTTCCGCAAGTCCAGCAATCTTGCCTAAAGACTCAAGGTAATTGCGATTAAGGTTATTCATCATCTCGCTCATATTTGCGATATTATTCTGGGTCTTTTCAAAGAGTTCTCTAAATTTTTCCACCCCGGCCTGAATGTTGGTAAGCGAATTAAGGTAGTTTTGGCTTGTACTGTTCAGAAATTCACCTATATTATAAATTCCACTCTTAAGCACATTATTCATATCATCGTATTTTTTTAGCCCTTCCTGGATTGCATTGAGCTGATTGTTGAGAGAGTCTTTCAATCCAGTTATTGGTATTTCGTAATTCTTTAAACTTTCTTGGATTGAAACCAGCTGACTGCTCAATGTATTTTTTAATTCATTTATCGGAGTTTCATAGTTTTTTAGACCATCAACGATTGAACCTAATTGTACACCAAGCGAATTTTTTAGTTCATTTATCGGAATTTCAAAATTCTTTATACTATCCTGGATTAAAACGAGCTGGTTGCTAAAAGATTCTTTTATTTCATTCATCGGGGTTGTGAGTGAGGTGAAACTTCCCTGCATATTGGTAAGATTGTTAGCAAAATCATTTTTTAAATTAATCAATTCTGACCTAAGTGCATCAGTCGTTTGGTCAAATTTTTGGATTAAAGTACCGGAAATTTTATCAAATTGGGTGCCAATAAATTCGTTGTTGTCCTGCTGTAATTTTGAAAACTCATGGAATAGAACCTTCAATTCATCAAGTTTGAACCCTATCGTTCCTTCAAGGTCTTTTAATAAATTCTGTTGATTTGATTCCTGGGTTTGCAAAAAGTTAGCAAGGGTAGATTTTAGTTCTTCAAGTTTGTTACCGATTGTTTCCTGCAGTTCCTGAAATAATTTTTCTGAAGATTCCTGCTGACTTTTTACGCCTTCCTGGAAAGACATTTTTAGTTCGTCAAATTTTCCACCAAGATTATTAAAGCTACTCACCGTTTCGGTCTTAATTCCTGCAATCTCGTTTTTGATCAGGTCAGTAATATTATTTACACCATTAACAATATTCTCAACAATTTCAAATTTTTTCAAAATTACCTGGAATGTCTCATTGCTCTTCTCTATGCCTGCATTTATCGCCTCGGTTCCTGCCTGGTATGTGGTAGAAACCCTTTCAATTGAATTCTTCAGGGTATCGGTCCTATGACTGATGTTGTCACTCAATCCTTCAAAACTCACTTTTATTTCATTAAAATACTGCTTCAGTTCTTCGCTTAATTTGTTCTGGATATTTGTAATATGATTGTTTGACTCTTTTATTGATTTTAATTCTTCAATCTGTAGATGGTTATTGTTATTCAAGGTTTCAATCTGCGCAAAGTGTTTTTCAGAAATGGATTTTAATGTTTCAATAATTGAGTTCTGAATTTCTGTTAAACGATCAAAACCGAGTGCAATTACTTCATTCTGCTTCTTCATTATATCAAAGCGGTTGAGCAGAGCATCCTGCAGGGTTTGAACCGTAGTAGAGATAATAACACCCAATGCCTCATTGCGTTGGAACATCTCTTCTTTTATCTCTTTAACACCTTTTTTAAAGTCTTCAATTATTATACCATTCTTAATATTTGTGGATAATAGCGAACATAACTTTGCGGCACCATCATAGACCATACATTCGTTTTTGATACATTCTTTGATCTCTATTTCTTCGCCAATTTTTTTACCATCGCGGTCAAATATCTCTTTTCTTTTAACAAGGAATGGACACTTCATTAAATCCTCCCTTCAATAAAATATCTTCTTCTACCCAAACGCCTCTCCTGGGCAAGCCTTTCGTATCGCTCAATCCTTGGTTTGAGAGAATCATCATTTAGTAATTTCAGAACTCCCGCTGCTGCAGAATAAGAACCGAGTGATTCATAAATGTCTGCATAGAGCCCCGCGGTATCTTTATCAACCGGTAATTTTCTCAATGTTTCAAAAGCATCAATGGCTTGATTCTTTTTCAACAAAATTCTTGATTTAAGCATTATATAGTCACGTTTATTCATCGCATCGCTACCAAGCGATTGTATCTCTTTTTCTGCATCTTTAACTTTATCCAATAAAAGATAGACATTTGCCCTTAATAACCGGGCTTCGTCTGTTTCTTCAGGTATTTTTTGCAACTTTTTATTAAAATATTCATCCCTTACTTTTTTGATTGTTTTGTATACCAGATTGCGGTCTTTTGCTTCCTGCAAAAGTCTGGTATATATTTCAAGAGTTTTATTTACTTCTCCTTTTTCAAAATATAACTGTCCCTGTTTCAATAAAATTTCTTCTCTTTTCTGCGGTATGAGTTTCTCCACAGTTTTAAGAGATTCGAGCGCATTATCATAATCTTTTTTATATGTATAAATCTCACTCAAGAGCAAATAAGCAGGACCAATATTTTTATTCTTTAATAAAATTTCTTTTATTTGAATGATAATATTGTCGACAAAATCCGGGGTAGTATCAAGTAATTTTTTGAATAAAGCAATTGTGCGATTTACATCGCCTACTTCCTTATATAGCACACCGGTAAAATAAGTCAACTCCGGGGATTTTTCATACTCTTGTTTCAAAATTTCAATAATATTAGAAATTTCCTGGGGTGCAAAGTCTAAAAGTTTTTTAAAGGATTCAATTGCATTGACAAAATTTCCTTCGTTTATGAATAACCTCCCCAAAAAATGATAGGAAGGAATATGGTTTGGATTTTTTGAAAGAATCTGCATTACAAAATCCTTGACCCAGCGTAGCTCGTTTTTATCAATCTGAAGCACCTCTTCTGTTGTATAAAGGGCATCTTCAAGATTATTATAATTGAGATAAATCTGTGCCAACCCTTTTCTTGCTTCAATATCCAGTGGTTCCTCATTACATATTTTTTTCATTTCAGATATTGCAGGTTCACGAAATATGGGCTCCTTTTCCTGGGCATCTATGAAAAACTTTATTGCTGAAGATTTCAAATCTGCCAGATAATAAACCCTTGCCAGATTGAATGATAACAACGGAGAAGGTATTTGGGTATTTAATTTTTCAAGTAGAGGCAGAACTCGGGAGACAAGGTTGTTATCCAGTTCACAGGATTGCACAAGATGTTTTATCCCTTCAGAATATTTCTTTAAATTTATTTCAATTATCCCCATAGCAAATATGACTTTAGGATTGGCAATGGATTTTGTGGAAATTACCTTCAATTCATCCAGAACATATTCAGCCCTTGCTGGTACAATCCGTGCAGTCAAAAGATATTCTTCAACTGCCTCATCAATCCGTTTTGCCCTTGCCAGTGCCCTGCCCCGGGCAAAATGTGCAGGGACATTGCTTTTATCCACAGCAAGAATCTTATCAAGATAACCAATGACCTCATTTGAATAATCTGTCTCACCATCAAGGGCAAGCATTAAAGGTCTTACACTATCGCTTAGATTGCCACTCTCAACGAGTGCCTGTCCTAACCTGAGGTTGAAATACTGTGCTTGATTACCAAAGACTTCTATGCCCTTTTTTGCCTCTTCAATAACCCGGTCGTAGAGTTTACGATTGAAGAATGTATCAATTAGTAATACCCAGACCTCTCGATCCTTTGGAAATGCCTTTAATGTATCATAAAATTCATCAATAATTTCAAAGAATGCCTTGGGGTCTACCATCTGGGCGGTTTTAAAGAATTGGGTGGCAATTTCAATCTCTCCATCTTTCAAAAATATCCTTGCTGCAGTAAGAAGTAATGGAACTGCTTTGGGCCTTTCTCTTATTACCTCAAGCAATGCACGTTTTGTTGCATCTTTGGTTTTATCATTAGCAAGAAGTTCTTCGAATTTTTTAATTGCCTGCGCATTTTCACCACAATAGGCATAACCCCGGGCAATGGCAATATCAAATAAAACTGGCTCTTGCTCGCGATACTCATTATATATCTTCATTATATCCTTTTTCAATTCTGGTTTATGGTTCAGAATGGCATCAAGTATTGAAATAAAATGTGTAACGTTGGCTTCTTCAATATGAGGTTTTATCAATGCAAATGCCTCATCATCTTTGTTCAAATTAATAAGCGCCTTTGCCCTGAGCCTGAGATATACCGGGTTGTCCGGTTTCGCCTTCAGAATCTCGTCCAGTCCCTGATTTACCAGGTCATATTTTTTATTTTCAATCAGCGTTTCAAATATGATTGAGGCATTTTCATCCTCATCTTTGTGGCTATAACATAACCCCAATAGATAGAGTCCATAAAAGTTTTCCGGTGTCTGTTCCAAAATAATATTTAGATTCTGTATATATTCGTCTATAAGACCCCGGTCGATTTTATATGCCCTATCAATCACCTTTATTGCTTCATCAATCTTTTTTTGTTTTAGATAAAAATTGACCAATCCCTGTATCACAAGTGGATTGTTGGGTTCTTTTTCAAATGCCTTTTCATATCGTTGCATTACTGTTGAATACTGTTCTGTGTCAATCTCCAGAATCTTATCAAATTCTGTGATTGCCAGTGAAATTCTTCCAGCATTGAGAAGGTTATCAGCAAGACTGAATAGCACCTTTAAATTTTGGGGATTCATACGCTGTAATTCACGCAATGCCTTTATCACATCATCAATCTTTGTTGGGTCTTTTTTCAATAAGTCTTCAAGCCTTGCCAGTGAGGCATCAAGGTCACCTTTCTTTACATAAAGTTCAGTGACAAACTGATTGAAACTATTTTCTAAATCTGGTGGTGGGTGAATTGTGATAAGGGTATAGAGTAACGGGTCAATAAAATCCGGGAATTTTTCATACACCCTTTGTGCCTGGCTCAATGCTTCTGATGCATTACCCGCATTTACTAAACATTTAAGTAATAATAGTGCGGCATACGGATCATTAAAGCGTTCACGGGTAATTGCCCTCGCCCAGCCCAGAACCTGTTTTTGAAATCCTTCGGTGTTCAAAAGAAAATCAATATTCTCAAGTGCAGTCTTGCCATCCTGGAATGTGAAGATTATTGTGCCGTAGATAATGAGATTCTCAAAGTCCCTTTTTGAAAATATCTTTTTGGTTGCTATCCCCTGTTTCAATTTCTCATAACGATTTATGAGTAATTTTGCCTCCCTTTCATTGAATGCCCTTAAGACCTTGAACAATTCATCGTATTCTTCCTGACTCACATACAATTGTAGTAAAAAATCGCCGGCATCTATTGATGCATAGCGAAAGAAATAATCGGAAAGTAAACCTATAATTTCATCGGTCCGGGCGGGCGCAATCATCTGAGCAGTCCTGAGTGTTTCTACTGCCTCAGCCCTTTGTTGATTTTCAAAATATAAACGGGCAAGCTCTAAATATAAAGGAAATGCCTCTTCAGTTTCTGTTAAATTATCCTCAAGAACCTTGATTGCAGAACTTAATTTGCCCTCTTTGATATATTCCTGAGCACGCTGATAAGCCTTTTGTGGATCCTTTCCCGCAAAGATTTCAAACATTTTTTGCCTTCCTTTTCAATTCATCTTTTTTATATGCCAGTCCCTCAACTATGGAGTGAATCGGCTCACTCCCGCAGGCAATCAAAAGCCCGCTTATAAAATAATCAACCCACTGGCTCAAATTTGAGCTGGTCGTCAAACCCAATTCTCTGATAAATCCAAATCTGAATGAAAAGGAAATTATCAACCCAAGTGCTGTGCTTAAAATCCAGGCAAAGACCCTGTTTTTACTATTAGGAAGGATATACAAAATTTTCTCGGTAACTCTTTCGACTATCAGGGATAGAGCAAATAACATAACTATTACTTTAGCCATTGTTATAAAAAATCCTTCCTAATCCCTTTTTGTATCTACCTTATTACCACCCCTTATGATTAAAATGTCTTCGCTATAGAAAAGATACTCTTCAACTGTTCGTCGGTCTTTCTCAATCGTGCTGAAAGGGTGCGGGTAAAAACCCAGAGAAGTTTATAGGCAATGCCTGTATCCTTGGCAAGGAGTCTGCGGAAATCGTCTTTTCCAATTACCAGTAGGATTGTATCGTCATTGGCAATCGCTGATGCGGAACGGGGGGCATCATCAATCAAAGCCATTTCACCAAAGTATTCACCTTCGCGGAGTATTGTCAATGCCTCCTCGCCCACACCAGGGACGATTGTAGAAATCCTAATGCTACCCGAGACAATCAAATAAAAGGCATCACCAATGTCTCCTTCTTTGAAAATAACTTCATTTTTCTTCACCCGCTTTTCCTTTGAGATAGAAATAAGTATATCCATCTCACTTGGGGTCAATTCCCTGAAAAGGTAGACCTGGCTTAATGCCTCCTTCTCTTTCATCGTGCCTCCATAACCAGACGACATTTTTCACCCCGTTTTATCACAGGGATTTTTTGTTCCCATTTGAGAATTCCCACACATGCCCTTTCAAATATACTGACTACCTGAACTTTGGCGATTGTGTAGTCCGGCATCTTCTTTCCACCCAATACCCTTTCCTGATAGACATCAAAGATATCACCAGGTGCAACGCCTGAATTCTCTCCAAAATCAAGATAGACAAATATATGAGATGGTGTCGTATATGTGTTTTCTGTCTTTAACTCTACCACATAACCTTCAAGTGTCTGGGTTGCAGGCACAAGCGTGACATTCTCAGGCGCAAGCTGGGGTTGATACGGTGTTAAAAAATCACCTTTTCTGATTATATCATAGGAATCGATCACCTTGCACCTTGAGCCTCCTTGTCCAACTTCTTCAACTTCTGCCCTGCCCAAAATGATTATCTCTTTGCCTAAAAATGCACCGGTCTTTGGATGGTTGATATTCTTGCCTGGACGGTAAATCGTGAGTACTTCTCCTTTTTTCACATCTACTGAACGGTCGATGTAGATTGTCTTGTATGCTGAGATATTAACCTCGCCCGCAGGCTCGGTTCCGATAATCTTGCCCCAGAAAGGAAGTTCTTCAGTCAATATAAAACCAGCACGGTGGATGAGGTCTTCACTGAATAATCTTTCCTCAGGCTTCACCATTGAGACAATCTCCGCAGTTTTCTTTCTCGGTGCTGGAATATAGGTATATGTCTCAGGGACTGGTTCGGTTGGGATTTCAGCTGGTATTTCAGGTGCGGGAATCATTCCTAATGTTTCTTCAGGTGTGGGTGGAATTAAAAAGACCTGGTCAGGATATATCCAGTGTGGGTCTTCAATTTTGGTTAGATTTGCCCGCCATATATAGGGCCATAAAAAAGGATTTTGATAATAAAACCCAGCAATATCCCAGAGTGTATCACCAGGTTTTACCGTATGGGTTGTCTCCTGGGCAAATATGGAGACAAAGACCAGAAGTAAAGCCAATCGCTTCATTCTAACCTCCTTTTCTAATTTTTTTGCGACTACTCACACTTATGTTGTTCTGCCATCTTCCTAACAAATTTCTGATGTTCACAATTTTATCTTTATTTTTAAAAATCCTGGCAACCCGTGGACCGATGCCTGTGGTTATCTCATAAACTATTGTATTGCATTTCCGCGCCAAATCTTCAGCTCTAATTTCTTCTTTTCCATCCTTGCCAATGAGTGTGACCACATCACCTAATTTTGCCTGTGGTATATCGGTTACATCGATCATCATCAAATCCATACATATCGTCCCAACGATCTTTGCCCTGTTTCCATGACAAAGGACATCAGCATTGTTTGATAACATCCTCGGATAACCATCCCCATAACCAACACTCAATGTTGCTATTCTGCTCTTTCTATTTGTGCGATAGGTATGACCATAACTTATCGGGGTTCCTCTGGGGACGGTATGAATGTTAACAATCCTTGATTTCAAGCTCATGACTGGTTTAAAATGAACGTTGTAGTTAACCTCGGGAGAAGATGTTAGGCCATAAAGAGAAATTCCCGGCCGTACAAGATTAAAATGGGATTGTGGATAACGAAATATACCAGAGGAATTTGCAAGGTGGATGAATTTTGGCTTTATATTCATTGTATTAAGACGAGCGACCAGGTATGAAAATTTTTTTATCTGTTTCCTGGAAAATGCACCGTCAGAATCTGCCATAGGGAAATGTGAGAATATGCCTTCTATTTTTATATATGGAGAACCCAAAATTCTTTTTAATGCGCCAAGGGTTTTATCATAAGGAAATCCAGTACGTGTCATTCCTGTATCAACTTCAATATGAACCAATATCGGTTTTTTATAATACATTAGTTTTTTGTTCAATCTTTCAAAAAATGCGAGCTCCGAAATTGTTGGTATGAGATTGTATTCCATACATTCATCAATCTGTTCATCCATAATTGGACTCAGTATCACTATCTTTGTTCTGATTCCCGCGAACCTCAACTCAATTCCTTCTTCAATACTTGCAACACCAAACATATCAACGCCGAGTTTTTGAAGCGTCTTTGCAACTTCAACTGCACCATGGCCATAGGCATCGGCTTTGATAGCGGCCATTATTTTCTTCTTGCCAACGGTTTTTTTTATCAATTTAAAATTATTTGCGAGCCGGTCAAGATAAATCTCAGCCCAGGCTCTGCCAATTAGTCGGTTCATTAATTTAAATATATACATAAATTTTAAAAAATCAAGAGTGAAGTTTACTATTGACTTTGAACTTATTTTATATAGAATAACCTTGAAGGAGGCACAAAATGAGAAAAGTCATTACTACTATATTGCCTGTGGTGGTTTTGTTTTTTTTAGGATGTCCGCCCACATGGAAAAATGCGTGTAAGATATATATCGGACAGCAGGATTATGAAAATGCGAAAAAACAGGCACTGGAAGGATTAAAGATAGCCCCTGATGATTATGAAGCATATTGTCTTTTGGGTAAGGCAGAACTTGGTTTAGGGAACTACCCTGAGGCAAGCAAATCCTTCCAAACTGCTTTTAAAAAAGATTCATTAGCAACTATAAAATGGTTGAAAACCGATGAAAATGGTAATAATGTATCTGCATACTGGCAGATATTTTATAACACTGCATACAAGTCATTTTTAGACAAAAATTATGATGAGGCGCTTGTAAATCTGAAATTTGCCCAGAGGCTCGACCAGGAAAATGTCAGCCAGTATATACTTGAAGGCAATATCTATGTAGAAAGGGGTGAAAAAGAAAAGGCAATGTTAGTATATCACAAGATCATTGAATTTGATAAGGAAAATGCTGAAGCAAATTATTTCATCGCCAAGATTTACTTTGATAAACAAAAATACGACTCCTGTCTTTTGTACCTAAATAATTCCATAAAAACATTTGAGAAAGAGTATACAAAGTATAAAAGTTTATTATTTAAAAATGTAGAATTCAACCAAAACCTTGGGGCAGAGATTGTCAAATTATGGAAATTGGGTAAAAAGGATGCATTAGACCAGTTTGTTAAAGTGAAACTCGGATATGACGATGGTTTGTTATCCCATGAAAAAAATGTGGAAAAATTTGTAAAGGAAAACGAAGGTCTGGGTAGGGCATATTATCTTGCAGGTATTGTTTATCTCAATACAAAAAGTGATACACTTGCATTGAAAAGTCTCGCAAAGGCCGCTGAATATTTGGCTGAAGACATTGATATACTATATTTTCTTGGTGAACTTCTAATTAGAATGGGTAAATGGTCCGAAGCGAGAAAGTATTTTGAAAAACTCGTAGAATTAAAACCCGATGATTTTCCTGCTTGGTTCTATATCGGTGTATCTTATTCCCAGGAAAAGAATTATAAAAAGGCGATTGAGATCTATGAAGAAAAAGCACTAGCACTGGATCCCAATAATGTTGAAGCTCTGACGAACCTTGCTTATGCCTATCGTGAGATAGGGAATACAAAAAAATCCTGGGAATATATACAAAAGGCTGATAAGATATCAAGGGAGAAAAAATGAGCACAAGGACGACTGCGGCAATCCTAAATGTTCTAATCTTCATTGGTTTAGTTGTACTTTTATTCATTGTCGGGTATCCCCAGTATAAAGAAGCACAACCAGTCAAAGTTCGCATTGGTGTTGATAAATCTTTTGGTGGCGTTGCCTTTTATGTGGCCCAAGTAGATACAACGCGAAGATATTTTCAACTTGCAAAGATTGCACCTGAATTTGTTGATATCAAAGGCGACCCACTTGAGGGTATTAAAAATGGAAATTATGATGTCTGTGCGGTTCCATGGTATAATCTTTTAATCGCACCGAGTATAAACGGCGATACTGTAAAGGCAGTGGGCACAATCATTTTCAAGGGAATAGCAGATGCTATTGTAATTCCGAAGGGTACGAAATTGAAATTTCTCAAGGATTTAAATGGAAAGAAAATTGGTTATCTCAATACTGATTCATATCTATTTAATCTAATTGCTCCAAATTTTGCGATTGAAAAACTCACGAAATATACCAGCGTCCCTTTAACTGTTGAAGAATTGCCAACGGCACTATCAACAAAAAAGGTGGATGCAATTTTCATTCTTGAACCTTACAGAAGCTATCTGTTATTTGCGGGGGCTACAATTCTGGATGAAGGACTCATTAACCGATATATTATGCCCTCAATGCCTTATCAGGCGATCGTTATGCGAAAGAGTTTTATCCAGAATGAGCACCTCGCTTCATCCAGGATAAAAAATGTCATTGATGGTGTGCTCGGCTATATCCGTCTCCGTCCCGAGGTTGGAAAGCAGGTTCTTGTAAAGAATAATGACTGGCCATCAGACCCTGTATTCCTCGCAACCATTAGGATGCCAGATTTCCAGAGACTCGCAGAGATTGATATAAAGGCAATAGAGGGATTCCAAACTTATCTTGTAAGAAATGGTATTGGAACCTGTGGTATAAAACCCCAGGAATTTCTTTTTGAGAAAACAGATTTCAGAAGGTGATTCCAGTCGTGCTAAACGGGGAGCTAGCGGTGCCCTGATTCCGCCACGAGGAATGGCGGATGACCCGAAAACCGCTTATGCGGGGTGAATGCCCTATGGAGCAGGTGATTTCAGGGGCAACAGCATGGATAAAAGGGCGTTGAGGCTCGGGTCTTATGAAAGCACCGTCTACAAACCCCGCCAGGTCCGGAAGGAAGCAACGGTAAGTAGAAATGGGCTGGTCATAAGGGAGCCTGGGCTGAGTTCTTTACCTTGCTGTTCCTGGGATGACCGGCGAATTAGGGTTGCACGACTGGAGATTAGGGAAAAGGGATTAAATAACAGGAAATAGGAATTGAAAAAGTTGTTTAATTATTTAACCAATTACTAATAAATATGGCGCATAAGGTGTTTTCATTAAAATATCGTCCTCAAAATTTTGATGAACTAACAGGACAAAATCATATAGTCCTCTCTCTTAAAGGTGCAATCAATAGTGGTGCGATTGGCCATGCATTTCTATTTGCTGGACCAAGGGGTGTGGGAAAAACTACCACAGCAAGGATATTTGCTAAAAGTTTGAACTGCATAAATGGTCCCACGGTTAATCCTTGTCAGGAGTGCCCTTCCTGTAAAGAGATAACGACCAGTAGAAGCGTTGATGTTATAGAAATTGATGGCGCATCAAATCGTGGAATTGATGAAATAAGGAATCTCCGCGAAAGCATCAAATACGCCCCGCTTCGTAGTAAATATAAAATCTACATCATTGATGAAGTTCATATGCTTACACCAGAGGCGTTTAATGCTTTATTAAAGACGCTTGAAGAACCACCAACGAGTGTTGTATTTATACTTGCAACAACAAATCCTGTGAAGGTACCAGCGACGATTATCTCAAGATGTCAGCGTTTTACATTTAAACGTCTCTCCATTACTGAAATCAGTCAGCGGTTAAAGAAAATTGCTGAAAGGGAGGGAGTTGAAATTACCGACAAGGCATTATACTATCTTGCACTGAGGGCTGATGGTAGTATCCGCGATGGAGAAAGCATACTTGAACAATTAAATTCTTTTTCCGATGGGAAGATTACAGAAGAGGATGTATTTAAACTTATCGGCTTTTTGAGTGTTGATTTTTATGTTGAATTGATGAACAAAATCGTTCAGAATGACCTTGCCGGAATGATTTTATTGCTGAATAAAGGTATTGAAGAAGGGGCTGATGTTCTTGAAATCTATAAAGGATTGGTGGGTTATTTTAGAAAAACCTTACTTGCCCATATTGGGATTGATTATGAACTGATTGAAGCATTACCAGAAGAAATCAATCTTTTGAAAAGTACAAATATAAATAAAGCACGAATTATAAATTTAATTGAAACCTGTCTGAGATTTGAAGATATCATAAAAAGGTCAATAAATCCAAGGATTGCACTTGAATTACTTTTTGCCCAGTTAATCTTAAATCCACAGATAAGTAATAAGACTCAATCAACAACAGGCAATCAGGATGTCTTCCAAGCGCAGAAGGTTTTGACCGGTAAAGAAAAATTGATTGCTTATCTAAGTAATAAGAGTCCAAAAATTTCGGCAATAATTTATCAAACTGATTTAGAGATAAATGAAAATAATGTTGAAATAATTGTAAAAAATGATTTCCAGCATAAAGAATTGACAGCGAATCAAAAATTATTGATTGAGGCATTGAAAAATATTATCGGACAGGATGTAATTTTGAAAATTAATATTGTTGAGCCGCAAAAGAAAGCCGATAACCTCACTGACACGATAATATCAATGTTTGATGGAGAAGAGGTTAGATAAATGGATATTATCCTGATTTATCAATTGGTATAAATGAAAGATATTTTCAAGCAGGCATTAAAATTGCAAGAAAAATTGCAAGAAGAATTAAAACAAATAAGGGTTGAAGGTAGTGCGGGTGGGGGTATGGTGAGAATTGAAATGGATGGAGAACAACATGTAGTTTCAGTAAAGATTGAGCCCCAAATCATTGAAGAGAAAGATATCAATATGCTCCAGGACTTGATAATTGCGGCATTCAACGATGCGCAGAATAAGGTTAAAGAAAAAATTCGGGAAAGTGTATCATCTTTGACCGGTTTACCTTTTTTTAAGTAAACAGTTAATAAAATCATTGACAGGATGGAAATATTAAATATAATAATATATGAATTTCGCTACCGAGGACATTGGAGAACGGGGAAGACCTTTACAAAAAGGAGGATTAATGAAAAGCATTAAGCTAAGTCTTCGGTTTTTGATTATTGCGTTCTTGTTTACATTACCTTATACATTATACGGAATAAGCGCAACCAAAAACACCGAAACAAAAATCAATCAAGTCCAATTTATTGAAAAAAGTGAGACTGTAGTATTCGCGACACGACAGGAATTTGTTGACAGTTTTGAAAGGGCGAGCCTGGCACCCTGGACTACCTACGGTTATCCCGGCAGCGTCGTAATGCGCACCTTTGGTATGAGAGATACAACGAATATTTATGGACCACAGGCACCGGCACACTCTGGTTATCGTTATCCCGGACACCCGAGCACTGATGTTGCGCTCTACCCATCACCGGGTCAGAATCCAGGAAATGGTGTTTGTCTTGAGTCTCCCACGATTGATTTAACTGGATGGGATTCTTGTTTTGTTTCGTTCTCTTACTGGGGTGATTTTGAGGGTAATGCAACGAACTTTGATGGCTTTATCTTACAGATTTCATCAAATAATGGTGCAACCTGGACCCAGGTAGATGCTTCTCATTTAGGACATCTGATTCCAAGTTATGATTCCCGCCTTGCTAATACTGGATTATTGGGCACGGCCTGGGCATATTGTTATGATACGAGGCCAAATTGGGTTGATGTTGCATCGTTGAATCTTATGACACTCGGTTATGTATCACCGGGAAATCAGATGAAGATTCGTTTTGTATTTGCCTATGATGCACTTGATGGTGGACAGGGATGTTTTATTGATGATGTTAGGATAGCATCTACTCCGTCTGCAGATCTCCAGCCTCCAACAATTGAACATGCACCACTTGAAGATACACCCGATACAACGAATGGATATATAGTGACCGCAACAATAATTGACCCGGGTAGTGGAGTCAACCCTGACTCAGTAATTCTACACTATCGTATTGAGAATGGTCCATGGAATCAACTCACGATGCAAGAAGTTGGAACTGATATCTATGAAACGACCATACCACCCCAGCGTTATCATACCGATATTTACTACTACATAAGGGCAGTTGATAACGCAGGGAATGGTGCCAACACGCTCACCTATAATTTTGAAGTGACAAGTGCAGTTACAATACTATATGATGATGGACAACCATACTGGATACCTGGTGGATTGGGAATCGGGTCAGGGATGTTTGTCAGATTTGATTTTGCTCCAGTAGGAATTGACAGCGGGCTTCTCCACGAAGTCAAATTTTTCTTCAGTAGGGCAGGATATTTTGATTTAAAGGTCTATGCAATTGGCTCTGGTGGAGCACCTGGACAGTTGATTTATACAAAACCAAACTTACAATCTCCTGGTTACGACTGGCATAGCGAAGAAATAACAAATGCCAATATTCGTGTAATACCTGGTGCGGTCGTTGGATTCATAATTGGTCCACCGATTGGGACAGATACAGTCAGTTGTTTGATGGATCCGGCATTAAACTATCAGCAGAATATGTGGATATTTGCAAATAACCAGTGGGGAAATCCAACGAGTGGCGGTGATTTTATGATAAGGCTTAAAGTAATTCCTCTACCTCAATACGGCATAAAAGAAGGTTCAAGCAAATCCATTACACAGAGATTAGAGCTGAAACCTAATTTCCTCACTGTAGATGGCGGAATTATAAAATACACGGTCCCAACCACAAAGAAAGTTAAATTGGTTGTTTATGATATAACTGGAAAGGTTGTAAAGACTATTGTTAACAGATATCAGGAGCCGGGTACTTATATGGTCAGATGGAACGGTAAGGATGAAAATGGAAAATCGGTCTCCACTGGTATTTATTTTGTAACCCTTGATGCGGGAATAGAACCATTGACCAGAAAAGCAATCCTTGTAAGATAGTCAATTAAGAAACTTTGCCCCTGCCGGGATGAAGATATGCCCCGCAGGGGCAAATATTTATACTTTTGTGCAATTTGTTATACTTTTTTAAAGTTAGTTGTAAAAGATGGTAATAAAAGGTATTGTTTTTCAAAAGATTTTTTATATAGATTGGGCACAGATTTTGCCTATAAAGATTTTGGTTGTTCATGATTTGGCTTAGGACAAGAAAGGAGGTAATATGAAGCCAAGGCGTGTTGTTGTGTGTATTGCTATGATGTTGGTTTTGTTTGTGGGGTGTGGTAAAAAGGTTGATGAGGATGAACTATATCAGGCAAATAATCTGGTCCAGGGTCTTCGCCTGCTTGGAATGATGATTGATGTTGATGCTTATGAGAGTGGTTATTTCTGCACTCCACCTTTGTGGGAAGGTCCTGATACATTTAATGTGCCAGACGAATGGGCAGACCTTTATTATAGGTTTGTTGTAAAATTTCCAGTTGATAGTCAGGGTGTAACAATTGACTCAGGACACCTTTATTTGATGTTCACACCTGATATCTGGGATTCAGCCCATGCTAATGATACGATTACACAGATGGATATCGGTTTGCTCGCGGATAACAGGAATATCTGGTTCCGTGCAGTCGTTGGTATACCTGATACAACCCATGTCACAGGTGAATTTAAGTGGAACTGGAATTCTACTTGGTATCGCTATACATTTGACAATAGCACGATTACCGAGGCAGCATTGATAAATATCACAACTTCTCCTGATATAAGACTTTCAGCCCAATTTAAATTTGGTGATGATGGTGCAGGCACGACTGAAGAAAACTGGGCAAAGTTTGACCAGACAGTCTTTGTTCGCTTTGAATTCTTTGCTGAACCAGACCCAGATGGTAATGATGGATATTTTATCCTTTTAAGTGAGGGCTGGAAGGTAAAACATTATTTCAAATTAGCGAGGCCAGCAACATAGCATGAACAGCCGTATAAAAGGGGAGCAAATGCTCCCCTTTTTTATTTACTCATGGTCAGAATCAATTCTCTCAAGATAACCGCAACTGCCGAGCCTGATGCATAAGGAGATGTGACAAGGGGATTGTATTCAACAATATCCGCACCGATTATTTTTTTATTTTTTAACAACAGCAGGGAATCTATCAATTCCTTAAAGGTTATCCCATTAGGTTCAGGTGTCGCGACTGCGGGTAATTGCGAAGGGTCAATAACATCCACATCTATCGTTACATAAATCGGGTCAGAAATTTTATTGATAATCTTTTTTAAAGGCTGGAATGCAGAGAATCTGAAGAGATTTTTATTCAAAGAAAATTCATTTTCAGTGCCAGAACGAATTCCGAATTGATAGATATTGTTTAAGCCGATAACATCACCTGCCCTGCGCATTGCTGCTGCATGGCTGAATTTTTCTCCATGATAATTATCTCTTAAATCCGCGTGGGCATCAAAATGGATAATTGAAAATTTCTTGATAACCCTATTTATACCCTTCACTATTGGAAATGATACTGTATGCTCACCACCTAAGAAGATAACCCTTTTACCCTTTTTATACAATTCAAATACCTTTTCTTCTATTTCTTTTAATTGGTCATCAGTCTCAAATGCATAATCATCAAGGTCTGCAATCTTTACCGATTCTACTGAGCGATTCTGATAAGGTGAGAACCACTCAATATTTTCTGTGCACATCCTTATATAACGCGGTCCAAACCTTGAACCCGGAATAAAAGAAGATGTGCGGTCATAAGGAAAGCCGATAATGACAATCTCGGCGTTTTTAAAATCTGAATTAGCATATTCAATTATCATTTATTTCCCTTTTAATTTTTATGCAGCATTTGTATATCCTAAAGCACCAACCATTGTTATAGCCTTTATTGGACAGACTTCAAAGCATCTTCCACAACCGATGCATTTTTCTTTATCTATTGTATGCCTCTGTCCTTTGTTCCCACTTATGGCGTTAAATTGACAGACCTTCATACATTCGCTGCAGCCATCACATTTTAAAGATATTATTCCATAAGGTCTTGCTGTGGCACGGTCAACAAAACAATTCAATGGGCATTTATGTAAACAGATTCCACAGGAGTTACATTTATAATAATCAATGACGGGTAAATTGTTTTTCAAGGTTATCGCTTCATAAGGACAGACTTCAACACATTTACGACATCCAGTGCATCCATATTTACAGAAATTTTTTACCCTTTCTAAAGTATCATTTGACTTACAGGCAAGGTATATAAGTTGGGAACGCAGAATCAATTCAAGAACTTTCTTAGGACACTCTTTTACACATATTCCACAGCCGTCACATAAATCTTGGTTAATAACCGGCAAGCTGTTTTTACCCATTTTAATTGCTTTTTTAGGGCAAATGTTAGCACAATGTCCATCACCAAGACAGCCATAAACGCAGGCTTTGTTCCCCATAAACAGTGTATAATTTAGCCAGCAATCTTTAGGCCCTTTATATACAAACAATTCCTTTGCGTTAATTCCTCCTTTGCACCTCAGAACACAGATATATTCTTCCATTTATTTCTATAGGTCTTTTATCAATTCAATGAATCTCTTGTATGGTATTGCAGTCCAGGATTCGGCTGAGACCGCGCCACCAGAAAGACTGATCATTGAAACCTTTGCCGCGGTCTCTTCATTAGGGGCTTCATATACATCCAGGAAATCATAAGGTCCTAATAACGCATAATGGGCAAGAAATTTAACCTCAGGGCAATCCTTTTTTACCCGCTCCATCCATTGTCTGCCAATCTCCGCCCTCTTTTTCACATCTTTAGTAAGCTCCGGTGACAACTTGGTTACAAGAATAAATGTTGCCATATCAACTCCTTTCTCAAGATTATATTCTGATTAAAATTGAAGTCAATATCAAACTTTGAATTCAAAAGGATTGATATTATGTTTTTTCATTAAGCGGATTAAAAAATTTCTCGATACCCCAAGTATTTCCGCAGCCCGGGTCTGGTTACCCTGAGTCTGAGAAAGTGCTTTTTTTACAAGGTCTATTTCAAGTCTGTTTATTGCTTCATTATAATTTAAGGTAAATGTCGGCTCAATTTTCAGTTGTTCGGTTATCTTCAAGGTTATGTCTTCGGGTTTTATAAATTTATCGCGTGTGATGATTATTGCCTTTTCAATGGTGTTTCTTAATTCCCTGATATTCCCTGGCCAATCATAATTTTTCAAAATTTCCATCGCCTCTTCTGTTATCCCTTCAATATCCTTATGGTACTCCCTTGCTATTTCTCTTAAAAAATGTTGAGTAAGGGGAACAATATCTTCTTTTCTTTCACGCAGGGCTGGTAGTTTGATAGGAAAAGTATTTATTCTGAAGAATAAGTCTTTTCTAAATAAGCCCTTATTCACCATCGCTTCAAGATTTTCATTTGTTGCAACTATTATCCGCACATCAACAACAATATCTTTTTTACCACCTAATTTTCTGAATTTCTTTTCTTCAATCACCTTCAACAATTTACCCTGAAGTAACATTGGCATAGTGCCTATTTCGTCAAGGAATAATGTTCCGCGGTGGGCAAGTTCAACTAAACCTTCTTTCCTTCTCCGGGCATCAGTGAATGCACCGGGTTCATAACCAAATAATTCAGATTCAAGAAGATTCTCAGGAATTGTTGTGCAGTCAATATCTACAAATGGTCCATCATTGCGATTACTTATCTGGTGTATATAAAGGGCAAAAAGTCCTTTACCGCTTCCACTTTCACCTTCTAAAAGAATTGTTGAATTAGTCTTTGCTACCTCTCTAATCTGGTTTAAAATTATCTCCATCCTTTTTGATTTGTATATTAAAGGAGTTAATTTCCCCCTGATCAAAACCTGTAGTTTATCACGATAAAGATCGCGTTGTTTCTTTATCGTAAGATTTTCCTGAATCTGTTTGACTATAATCCTTAATTCCTGTGCATCAAGCGGTTTTAAGAGATAGTTTACTGCACCAAATTCCATTGCCTTGACCGCATCCTTAATTTCTCCATAACCGGTTATGATTATAACATTTGCATCCGGGTCGTATTCTTTCATTTTTCTCAGAAGGTCAATGCCCTTGATATCAGGCAGTCGCTGGTCAAGAATTACAACCATAGGTGAGTTCTGTGTAAACAATTTCCATGCCTGTTCGCCATTTACTGCAGAAAACACCGTATAATTGTCTTCTTCAAAAAGGGCTAAAAGAAAGTTTCTGATGGATTCATCATCATCAATAACAAGGATTGGATACATATAAGATTATATACGTGATTTCTTATATGTCAATGTATATGTATAGGGAGTGTGGATTACCTTATGATTACAAACTTGCCTGTCTGTTGACCAACCTTGGAATCAACATGGAAGACATAA
>CAZLGA010000033.1:0-24661 GCA_964559225.1 uncultured bacterium
TGAGTAAAGATGTAGTTTAAAATTTTGAATGTTTAATTTCTTATTCTTTTTTCTTTATTTCCCAGTATGTGCCGACTAAGAAACCCAGGACAATCAAAAACAAAATTAATATAGTGCGCCAGAAACCAACTGTGGCCAAAAATACGCCAATAATACCGGCAATAACTGCACCGATAATACCCTTGTTAAATTTTTCCATAATCATATTATATTCATTTTAGATTGATTGTCAAGGATGGATGACTTCATTCGTTGAGTTGATACAAATACGCAGAAGCGCCAGATGTATGATATGATTCAATTTGAGTGCCGAAGAGATTGAGATAAGTAACAAATAGTTTTTCTTCATTCACACCTAAATGGGTAGCGATGTGTGAAAATATAAACCAGACTCTGTTACTTCCTTTTAATTTTTCAATATCCCTGTAATATCCTGTCCAGTCATTCCGCGATTCAATGCCTAATATACAATTGGGGGGGAAATCTGAAAATCTGGTTTGATAATATTTGAATGCATTTGCTGCACCGTAATATACATAAATTGCATCCTGTTCTTTACTGTTTTTTAGGAGATATTCCAATACTGGTCTCAATTCTTCAGGTGCACGGGGCTTGATAAGATGATAGACAGCATTAAATGTTGGATATATGAATAATATCAAAGAGATTGATAGAGCAATTAGTTTTGAACCCTTTTTGACTATGTTGTAAAGTAAGGCGATACCTGTACTAACAAAAATTGATAAAATTGGTGCGATAAATAATATTACCCTACCTTCAAATGGATAGAGTTTAAAAATGGAGAAAAGAATAGTAATAATAAGGGGTATGATAAAGATTAGAGAAATAGTTTTTGTGCTTCGGTAAAGATGAAAAATACCAATTATGAAAGATAATAATGTAAGGAAGATATCGTAAATCGAAAAACCACCAGGATTTTTAAAGATACGCACCAGTAGATAAACAATGTGATACAATGATGTCAATGACATCGGTGGAAAGGGAATAAAATTTTTCTGCCAGAAGTCTAAGAGTTCTTTATGACCGGTATAATGGCGGAGACAAATAAAATAATTTGAAATAAGACTTAAAAAAGCAATTGCACCAACCATTGCTATTATCGAGAGTCCTTTATAATCTTTACTTTTAATTGTCTGGATTAATAAGACGATACCGTTGCCAGAAAAAACAAATACTGCAGGAAAGGAAAACCAGATGGAAATAGTTCCAATAATACCAGTAATAATCAACATTGAAATTTTTAGGCTTTCTTTTATTGTTATTAATGTCAAATTGATTAATAACAGAGAAAAAAATACATCACTTGAATAAGGTTTGACTTCAGAAGCAAAATAAATGAGATGATCATTCAAAACAAAAAAGCCAAGTCCCAAAATAGTTACTTTGTCATTGCCGATTATTTTTAAAATTTGATAAAAAATAAAAATGGCAAAAATGCCGGCAATCAATGGAAATATTCTTAATGCATATTCATTATTGCCAAAAAGATTCACACATAATTTCTCTATGTATAGAAAACCGATAGGTGCTGCCTGGACATAATCAAGTGGTTTAGTTAATTCTTGATAAGAGCGTTCAATAATATTCATTGCCAGGGGTGCCTCGCCTTCAGTGAGTGAGCGATTGAAAATATATTGGGCAAGACGTAAGATGAGACCGATTGTAATTAAAATCCAGGGCAGAAATTTTTTGTATTTTTCAAATTTAAAATCCATTTGAAATTATAGTTATTCATATAAATATGTCAATCTGTTTTTTTCTGACTGCGTTCCATTTTCTCCAATTATATTTAATTGCTTAAAACTGTATATTCAAAAAAAGAGTGAGATTATATTGAATATTATCCATAAAAATTATCGGTATTAGCATAGATTGCTCGGCAGGATAAAGCAATTTTTATGTCGAGCAAGTTAAACCATTACAAAGAGATGTAAAAAATTAATTAATTTATTGACTTTATACGCTTAATGATTAATATTAGTATAATGACTACCGGATCGGTTTTTTTGTGGTTTTTCTGCACTTTACTGAAGGCGCATGACCCATTGGGTAATGATATTTCTGGGGACCGCCAGATAGGTATTATAAATCAGTTTTTGAAAAAACCGATTATGGTCAGAGTGGTTGATGAAAAAGGGAAGGGTGTTGAGAGTGCCAAAGTGCTGTTTTCGGTTTTTAAAGAGCCTTTAGAGAATAATCTCACAAATAAACTTACGATTATACAGCCTGAAACGACATACACCGATAAGGATGGTTTTGCAAAGACCTTTGTAAAACTCGGAAATGGGCGGGGTGATTACTACATTCTTGCCAGATATAATAACGATGTTATTATATTCCATTTTACAGGAGTGGAACGAGACTGGGTTTTAGGAATGGTTATGTCTGTAATCGGTGGTCTTGCACTTTTTATATTTGCCCTGAGTTATGGTAGTAAAGGTCTTATTCGGGGCTTTGGTTCCAAGACACGAGATTTATTATTCAATCTCACAAATCGTCGTCTGACTGCTCTGGTAAGTGGATGTTTTATTACGACTATTTTTGGTTCTTGCACTGCAACTGCATCAATGTTGATAAAGTTTGCCTCAGCAGGTATTGTTCCGTTGCTTTCTGGACTTGCGGTTATGCTCGGTGCAAATATCGGTGCTACAATAACAATTCAATTTCTTGCCTTCAATATCATGAACTATTCATTTTTAATTATTACTGTCGGCGTCTTCTTGCGATTATTATTTCCTAACCTCCGAAATCTTGCGCAGTTTATTTTTGGTGTCGGTTTGTTATTCCTCTCGCTAAAGATTATTTCTACAGGTATTTTAAATGTAAAATATTTGTCAGAATTTACTAAATCAATTGAATATCTAAATAATGCTCCGATTTTTGCGGTTTTGGTCGGCGCAGTGCTTTCGTTCATATCTCGTTCAAGCACAGCGGTGATTGGCTTGGTTCTTGTTCTTGTATTTGAATCTACAATATCTACTATTTCTGCATTTAATCTGGTGCTGGGAGCAAATCTTGGAACGACGATATTCCCTATTCTCATTGCCGATTCAGTTAATGCAAGAAGGATTGTCCTGGGAAACTTTATTTTTAAATTGGTTGGGGTTATAATATTTGTGTTATTGGTTGATTATTTTGCATTTATTCCTTTCGGTGGGGATAGTGCAAGACAGATTGCAAATTTCCATACGATTTTTAATATTTTTATAGCACTTGTGTTTCTGCCCGTGCTCATTCCATATAGTAAAGTACTAAATTTTCTTGTTGTTGAAACAAAACAGGACATTTTAAAGAGTAAGAGACTTGACCAATCATTCCTTGATACACCATCAATCGCAATCGGTCAGGCAATGAAAGAAATTATGGAGATGGGCGATAAGACAGTGAAGATGCTTGAGGATTCAATAAAGGTCTTTGAAAAAAGGGATATTGTTTTAAGGAAATCAATTGTTGAGGCAGACGATGAGATTGATAGAATAGATGAATTGGTAACTCCTTACCTTTCCCGACTGAATCCTGAAGAGATGGATCAGGAACTTAGGAAAATGCAAATTGGTTTGCTTACAATTACTTCGGAGCTGGAACATATTGGCGATACGATTTCAAAAAATTTGATGAATTATGCAAAAAAGCAGATAGATGAGGGTATGGAATTTTCTCAAGAGGGGATAGCCCAGATCAAAGAATTTCACAAATTTGTTCTTGAAACTTTGAGAATGGCAATTTCCAGTCTGATGACCCGAGACCGTAAAATTGCTAAGGAGGTTGTCTCAAGACGCAATACAGGATTAAAAATGGCTAAGGATTTTGAGATAAAACATATTGATAGACTGCAAAGGGGACTGAAAGAGAGCCTGGAGACTTCAACCATCCATCTTGATATATTGAGTGATCTTGAAAGAATCAATTTTCACGCAACTGAAATTGGTAACGCAGTTATGGGTATTATATGAATATTAAAAAATATCTATTGATGGCATTTATTTTGCTCTCTTTGTTGGGCATATTTTTGATTTTCAGTATGATAAACAATCAGCGTTCTTTGTTAGCTTTCTTCAAAGACGAAGCCCGTTCTTTTTTAACATTGATTGCACTTGCTCAGGAAAACTCCATCTTTGCAGAGGCAGAACTTGAAGACAAAATCACTGATAATCTGGTCAGCATAGTCAATTATCTCAATGAAATTGGTTTAAGGAAAGGGAATATTGATAGAATACGGCAGAATTTTAATCTTAATTCAATAGTGATTTATGATTCAATCACTAAAAAAGACTTTTTAAAGTCTGGTAATCCCTATGGAATTGACTACGAAAATTTTCGGAGTGGGGATAAAATTATCTACTACTATTTTCCCGTCCTTAATGAAAAATTTATTCGTTTTATTTATAAAACTGAAAGATTTGTGTTCCAGTTTGAGCTTTCCGCCGAAGAGATTAAAAAATTCAGTCAGCAATATGGTATTGGTAATATCCTCAACCAGATGGCAACGAATCCTATTATCAACTATGTTGTGCTTCAGGATTTACAGGGGATTATCTTCGCCACACCAAATGTTAAAATTATGCCCAGGATACAGAGCGATTCATTGTTATTAAAGGCATTCCAAAATGGAAAAGACATATCACGCATAACAAAATTTGAAAATAAGAAAGTGCTTGAGATTGTTACGCCATTTATTGTAGAAAAAGAAATTGTTGGACTTTTACGCATCGGGATGAATTTAGATAATTATTACCAATATCTTAACAATATCTATATTCAATTAGGGCTGATATTTGTAATATTACTCGGTGCGGGCATTGCTGTGTTTTCAATTTTCATAAAGCACCAGGATTATCAGATGCGTGACCAATTCTTTTCCCATATACTCGGTGTGATTGATGAAGGGATTTTGCTTTTGGATGAGAAAGGGAATATCAAGGGAGCCAACAAAATGTTCGGCAAAATTACTGGAATGCAAGGGGTTGCATTATTAAATCAACAATATAATGTAATCTTTAGAGAGGACCCATTCTCGCTAAACATCGTCAAGGAAACATATAATTTTGTTGAGGAGGAAAAGGAAATTTTCAATAAGATTATAAGATATGCCACCTATCCACTCTATGATAAAAACAGAAAATTTGTTGGCACAATTTCAATACTGCATGATGTTTCAGAAATTCGGAAAAGAGAAAAAGAACAAAAAGAGAAAGATAGATTGAGTTTTCTTGGGAATCTTGTTGCAAATTTTGCCCACGAGATAAAAAATCCATTGAATGGTCTGGCGATAGCGGCACAGCGTTTGCACAGAGAATTTCCTTTGCAAAACGAGCAGTATAGTCAGTTAATTTCTGCAATAATTAAAGAAGTTGATTTGATGACAGGAATTCTCAATGATTTTTTAAGCCTGGTGCGACCACAGATAAGGGAAAATCAGGAATTAGACCTGAGCCGATTGATTGAAGATGTGGGGATTTTAATAAATGAACAGACAAAACAGAAAAATATTAAATTCAATATGGATGTTGAAGAGGGAGTTATTATTAAAGGAAATATGGAGGATATAAGACGCGCCGTGATGAATTTGCTTCTTAATGCAATTGAGGCGGTTTCTTCTGCGCCTAAAGTTGATTCCCAAATTGGTATCTCTTTGAAAAAGGAAAATGGTAATGTTGTAATTAAGGTATATGACAACGGATCTGGTATACCTGCGTCTGCACTTGATAAGATTTTTGAACCGTATTTTACAACCAAAAAAGGCGGGACTGGTTTGGGATTGTTTATTGCCCACAAAATAATTCGGGAACATAATGGAACCATAACTGTTGAGAGTAGTAAGGAAAAGGGCACTGTATTTACTATCACCTTGAATTTAGGTGTTTGAGTTTTGAAAGGGTTACACGAGATTCAGCAATCTTGACTTTGTTGATAAAATATGGATAATAAAAAATGATAAGGAGGTATGATGAAGAACTTTTTATCTGGATTAATAATTGTTACATCTCTATATGCTATGGGGGGTAAGGCAGAAGTGCCACAAAAATTTGATGAAATTGTTCAGGGTAATAATCGTTTCTGCTTTAATCTTTATAAGAATTTGGCTGAAAGTGAAACTGGAAATATTTTTTACTCACCATTTAGTATTACAATGTCAATGGCAATGGTCTTTGAAGGAGCAAAGGGTTGGGTTCAGCGTGAGATGTATGAAGTTTTTAAATTTCCCATGGATGAGAAAATCCGTCGGGAATCTTTTCTTTCACTCTACAAACAAATTAATAAAAAGAATGCAAAATATAGATTACATATCGCCAATGCCTTATGGATTCAAAAAGACTATCCATTCTTACCAGAATATTTGAAGACGATTCAGAAATATTATGATGGTTATGCACGGAATGTGGATTTCATAGGCGCAACCGAACAAACACGCCAGATAATAAACAAATGGGTTGAGGATAGGACCAATCAGAGAATAAAAGACCTCTTTCCGCCTGGTTCAATTGACCCGCAGTCAAGGTTAGTGATTACCAATGCAATATATTTTAAAGGGCAGTGGCTTAAACAATTTGATAAATCGTTGACAGTTGAAGAAGACTTCTGGGTTACTGAGACAAGATCTATAAAAGTGCCAATGATGAGACGAATTGACCCCGAGACCAGATTCAATTATGCTGAGACCGATGAACTCCAGATTTTAGAGATGCCATACGAGGGGAATGATTTATCAATGGTCATACTACTACCGCGTAAAAATAATCTGAAGATGGTTGAAAAAGAGTTGACTTTAGAAAAATTTGAAGAATGGAAAAATCTTTTGTCAGAAAAAAGGGTTGAAGTATATCTACCTAAGTTTACCTTCAGAACGAGATATACCCTCACGCCCAATCTATCACAAATTGGTATGCCCAATGCGTTTGCTCCACATTGTGATTTTTCGGGCATAGATGGAACAAAAAATCTCTATATTCGTGCGGTTGTTCATCAGGCGTTTGTAGATGTGAATGAAGAAGGAACTGAAGCGGCGGCCGCAACTGGGGTTGTCGTTGGGATTACCTCGGTTGGTCCACAGATTCCAGTTTTTCGTGCGGACCATCCATTTATATTTGTGATACAGCAGAAAAATACAGGTAATATTCTCTTTATTGGTAGGGTTGTTGAGCCAAAACCATAATATGAGATGTTGATTGTAAACGACAAAATTAGTATTGACGAAATTAAACGAATTGCTCAGGAAACATTTGGAACTGTTGTAAAAGCAGTTGTTGACGTAGAAAAGTGCATAATGGCTATTGGAAGCGAACTTCATTCAGATGAGGAAGCAGAATTAATCTCCACAGGTTCGAAACAGGAAAATCTCTGGGGAATAAATATTTATCCTGATGCTGAAGATGAAGATTTTATTGAATTTGATTCTTTAATAAATTTGAGACCATCTCATGGGAATAGAACTCGTGGAGTAGACAATCCCGAATTAAGGAAGAGAATTATTGAAATCGTAAATAGCCTAATAACGAGATGACCTATCAACATAAGAGCCTTGCCCAGGGACGGTGGTTTCAACTTTCCTTCGTTGAACAGATGGCAAATATCGGCAGTGAAGTTGAGAGGGCGATTAACTGGAGGGAAAAAAATCGTAAATATAGTATAGATGCAATAGACCGGGCACTGGAACTTATTGATTTGACAGTTGCTGATAAAAAGAATATTAAACGCTTAAAAGAGTTATTACGTCTGCGTGAAGTGCTTGTTGATTATTTCTATTCTGACAATCAATATGGTTCTTCTGATAAATTATGGCATAGTTATTTTTATCCGTTTTTTTATGCAACAAGGAAGGGAAAGTGAAGGTTGGAATAGTTGTTGCTTCGGAAAGAAAGAACGGTAATTGCGACCTTCTGGCAAGGTATGTTGATAGATATATAAGAGAAAAAGGTATGGAGGCTAACCCTATCTATCTAAGAGATTTTGAGATAAAGCAATGTCAGGGATGTATGTCATGTGTTTTCAAAAATGTAAGATGTAAACTTGATGACGACTTATATCAACTCGCAGAGAAGATAGTATCCGCTGATGGTTTGATCTTATTTGCACCTACCTATGTATTGACGATTCCAGGCAAATTGAAATTGTTTCTGGACAGATTCTTATGTCTTTATCCATTAATAAAAAATCTTCCTCAAAGACCTGCAATCAGTATTGGCATCGCTTCGCCGATTGACTGGAATCAGTTTCAGTTGCCGATGATGAATATTGTCCTGCTTGCATTAGGATATCGTGTCATTGATAGTTTCTTCGTTTATGGTGCTGGGCAGGGAGAGGTTCTGCTTGAAAAAAGAATGAATAAATTTGAAAGTTTGATTGATGACCTACTTAAATTCAGACCAGAGCCATTTGTTTCAACTACTTCAAAGTTTTGCCCGGTAGATTTTTGTAATATTTTCCAGAGAATAAAAGGTGATTTATATCGATGTCCAGTATGTCTAACACCTGCACAACAGGTTGAGAATGGATTCTACTTTGATGCGGTGGATTTGAATAGAAATCGCTGGATAAAGGAAAAGATGGAAGAACATTTTAAAGATTGGATTCTGACCACCAAAGAGAGATTTCGTAAATTACTGCCTCAAATATACAGTAGAAAAAAGCAATTAGGACTTCATTAATGCCGATATCAGGTATTATATATGTGGGTCTGATACAAAACAAGTAGATTTAAGTCTGAAAATAGGCATTGACTTACCAAGAAATTGGGATATAATAAAGATAACATTTAAATGAGATCACGAAAGGAGGTAAAATGAAACGTGACCTTGCTGTATTATGCGTTGTAATTGCGCTGGGCACTGCCTACTCAAACAACCAAGGCGCATATGGTTTATTCCGCACTGAATCAGCCTGGAATGGAGGTGCTGGACATTTCCATATTGGGTGGTTTGCACGCTACTTCACGGAAACGCGTGATGTCGCGATAGTCGGCGATTCAACTGGTGAAGCAACGCATGGTGGTGGTGATATGTTCTTTGGGCTGGGTTACGCTATTACTGACAATCTCTCATTCAATATTGCCACTTCATTCCACGGAGATGGTGTTAACTATACTGAAAGCGAATATAATCGGGCAAGCATGGGCTGGGGTGATACCAAACTCGGCTTGAAACTCAGTCTTGGCAAAGAAACTTTCGCATGGTCAATCGGACCTGTGCTTTCATTGCCCACTGGTTCAGACCGCAGTACTACCCTTGAACAGAGAAACTATCCTATCTTTGGCGAAGCCTATGGTAACGATGGTGGTGTATTCAGGTATTTCTCCAGCGGTGCAATTGATTACGGTTTTCTTACTGGTATTTCAATGAATTCAAAATTGATGACACTGGATTTGAATGGCGGGTATATTGATAGAAATAAAAATGATGACGAGATGGGCTGGCGTAATAATTATACTATTTATCGTGCTGCATTGAGCTTTAATCTCGGTAAAATTGTGCCGTTCATTGAAGTAGGGGGCGTTGACTATTGCGGCGAGGACCAGTTCTTTACCTTTATTGATGATGACCAGATATTCGGAGCAAATGAAGTATATTATACACCGGGCATTAGTTTCAGACCTGGAAGATTCAGTCTGAATCTTGCAGTTGATGTCCGAGCTTGGGAAGGTTTGAATGACCGTGCTTTCCCTACGGCACTTACTGACAGCACAAATATTACAACGGGCTGGGGTGTGGCACCACAATGGGCAGCAATTGCTGGATTTTCCTATTGTGTTGATTTCAAACCTGAGCGCCCCAAATTGGCAATAATTGCTGGCACTGTTGTCAATGATAAAACAGATGAACCTTTGAGCGCGAATGTATCTTTTTACCTTGATGGTTCACTTGTAAAATCTTTTACTTCCAATACCCTTGGTCAATTTGAATTCAAGGATGTTGAACCGGGAAATTATCGGATCGTCGCTTCTCTTGCAGGTTTCTATGATGAGTCAATTGAGATGCTTGTGGGCGCCGGTGAAAAGATACCGCTAAGCTTGAGGTTAAGACCAATTCCGACTGAAGGCGAACTTACGATAAATGTTATTGACCTTTCAACTAAACAACCAATGGTAGCAAAAGTTACGGTTGGTGATGTTGTGGAAGAGATGACATCTTCAATGACCAGAACACTCAAGGCCGGAACATACAAAATCAAAGCAAATGTTACTGATGTGAATTATCTGCCTTATGAGAGAACGATAACAATAGAAGCGGGCAAAAAACTGGAACTGGAGGTTGCACTTGTGAAGAAAGAATTCAAGATTGTATTGCCCGAGGTCTATTTTGAGACTGCAAAATCTGAGATAAAACCTGAATCTTATCCAGTTCTTGACGATGCAGCAAAGACAATCGCCAAAATCTTTTCCGGGAATGCAACAACTACAATTGAGGTGCAGGGTCATACCGACAGCAGGGGCTCGGACAGTTATAATCTTAAACTCTCACAGGACAGGGCATCCGCAGTCAAAGATTATCTTGTGACAAAACACAACTTAGATGCAAATCGTTTAATTCCCAAGGGATACGGTGAATCAAAGCCAGTGGCACCGAATACTACACCTGATAATATGGCAAAGAATCGCAGGGTCGAATTCGTTATCATCAGGTAAAGGCGCTTGTTTAAATGGTTAGCAAAGGGGAGGTTCAAAGCCTCCCCTTTTTATAATTTAAGTTGAAGGGAGGTTTCTATGTTTTCTGAATTCAAAAAATTTGCGATGCGGGGCAATGTGATTGACCTGGCAATCGGTTTTATTATGGGTGGTGCTTTTGGTGCGATTGTGAATTCACTTGTGAATGACATTATCATGCCGCCAATCGGGTTGTTATTAAACAGGGTTGATTTTTCTAATCTATTTGTTAATCTTTCAGGTCAACCGTTTGCAAGCCTTGCTGAGGCAAAGAAGGCAGGGGTGCCAACAATAAACTACGGTTTGTTTTTGAATACAGTGATTAATTTTATAATTGTTGCCTTTGCATTGTTTCTTATGATAAAACAGGTTAATCGCTGGACAGCCCCTAAACCCCAGGCACCTGCTGCGCCAACAACCAAAGATTGTCCGTTCTGTTTTACAGCAATTCCAATAAAGGCGATACGTTGTCCCCATTGCACATCGGAGTTAAAAGAGTAGAGTAGAATAAAAGGCTTGCGCCTTAACTCCGACAGAATTTATATTGTTGATGTAGGAATAATATAGATTACGGGAAATTTTTCGAGTTAACCCATAATAGTTTTATAGTTTAAAGAACAAAGCAGGCATTAAGATTATTCAACTCATACTCCCATCTTTTTCTTGAAAAATAGAAAATATTCAGTATAATTACTAATGATTGAGTCTATTCATCTATTGCTTCCAGACAGGATATTGCTATGCCTGAAATAGATAGCGCGCTTAAATCAAAGATAACAAATAGCCAACAGGCGGAACTCACCGAGCATTATATCTATAAAGAACTTGCTAAATTTGTAAAAAACGAAGAATACAGGCAAATTATTCTCAAGATTTCAGATGAAGAATTGAGGCATTATGAATTCTTTAAATCTTTAACAAAAAAACAACTGACACCCGATGGTTTGAAAATTTTTATCTTTGTCTGGATTGCACGGATATTGGGTTTGAATTTTGGACTGAAACTTATGGAGAAAGGCGAAGACCTTGCCCAGAAGACTTATGATGAGATAAGGCAGGTGGCGCCCGAAATAGAAAATATAATCAAAGACGAAAATAGGCACGAAAATGAATTAATAAGTTTAATAAAAGAAGAACGTTTGACATATGTAAGTTCAATAGTGCTCGGTTTGAATGATGCATTGGTAGAAATAAGCGGGGCACTTGCTGGGTTTTCTCTGGCACTCCAAAAAACTCAGATCGTTGGAATAGTTGGATTGATCACTGGTATTGCAGGCTCTTTATCAATGGGGGCATCATCATATCTTTCTGCAAAGGAAGAAGATTCAGACAAGGTGCCAATCAAGGCTGGCCTATACACGGGGCTTGCTTATATTGGAACGATTTTAATTTTGGTTCTACCTTATTTTTTGTTGAATAACATCATTGTATGTCTTGTATTGACTATTATTACAGTATTCTTCCTCATATCCATTTTCAATTACTATGTTTCAGTTGCAAAGGAACTGAAATTTAAAAACCGTTTTATGGAAATGATAGGTATTAGTCTTGGGGTAGCGGTTATTAATTTTTTGATTGGGTTGGCAATGCGTAAGGTTTTTGGAATTGATATATGATTAATATTAGTGTAGCTCAAGGCTTAGACCTTGCGAAAGGGCGTTAATGCTTAAACATTCATTAAAGACCGGATTTAGTTTTGGTTCTACTTCTGGAATAATAACAACCCTTGGTTTGATGGTGGGGCTCCATTCAGGAACTCAATCAAAGATTGTTGTTATTGGTGGGATACTTACAATTGCGATTGCTGATGCATTCTCTGATGCTTTGGGGATCCATATTTCTGAAGAGTCGGAAAATAAACATTCAGCAAAAGAAGTCTGGGAATCAACGATAATGACATTTTTTGCGAAATTCTTTTTCGCATTGACATTTCTGATACCAGTCTTGATTTTCCAACTATCTACAGCAATAATAGTTAGTATAATCTGGGGTCTTGCTCTTATATCTGTTTTCAGTTATCGTATGGGTAAAGAACAGAATGTGAATCCTTGGTCTATTGTTGGAGAGCATCTTTTGATTACAATTGTTGTTGTAATCATTACTCACTTCATAGGCGACTGGATTGCGACATTTAAATAGGAGCTCAACAAAAGGCAAAAAAGTCCGAAGAAGGCGAAAGGCTAAAAGAAAGGTGTATAGGGGAAAGGAAGTGCAAAAAGCAATGAAGAAGATTGACTACTAAATATAATGGTTATTGTTTTGGTGTAAGGTTTGCATGGTGATAGGTAGTGTGGAATTTGGTGCGTGGGGATTGGGATTTAGAAAAAGGGGGTTCTATGATAAAATTCTTCTTTTTGTCAGTTTTTCTCTGGACCCAGCCTGATACCTTATGGCAGGTTGAACAGAAATATATTTTTGAAGGTTTGAATCTTTTAAATTTATCAAAAATTGACTTGGAATACGATAAACAATGGATACAGGATAGTTTTCGTCTTTCAGTTGTCAAAAAATTGATGGATAATCCAATGTCAGTTCCTGATTATGTCTTATATTCCGGGAAGACAATCAAAAATTTAAAATCTTTATCTGATTATATAAAATTTTGTGTAGAAGAGATAACCGTGAAGATTCTGTCCCCAACATTTAATCTGGGGCAAGTAAAACTTAAAGCGGATGAATTGGTTCCCTTAATAAAAGATGTTTATAAACTCACAAAAAAACATCTTGATAAAGCATTTATCAAACTTACTGCTGAAGAGAAAGATAGTCTGATTTATTCTGCACCTTCCCTCTGGGCAGATGAGGCAGACTCACTTGAACGGGGATATAAAGGTGCCCTGCACATAGAATTCGGGATTGAACTTGATACAGGGACCACGCTTGAGACTGTTCAATTGCTAAATCTTGCTAAGAAAATAGACATTTACGAAATACATTGTGCAGGAGGCATCCTCACACAGGGGATTGAGAAAATAAAAGAGATTGCTGTAAAATTATCTAAAAAAGGAAATCTGTCTTACAAAGAAATCCCCGGGGTTAAGGGATTAATTTATGAAGTCTTTGAACTACCTAACGGATTTAAAGGTGTTATCGGTGGTATTGATGATAATATTTATTACGATGATTTTGCCATTATTATTGAATTAGGAGGTAATGATGTATATTGGGGAAGGTGTGCAGGTGCAATCGGTGAACTGTATACACCGGTGAGTTTTGTAATTGATATTTCAGGTGATGATGTTTACAGAAATTCTAATAAGCTTATCAATCATGGTGCAGGCTTATTTGGAGCAGGTATATTGTGGGACCTATCAGGTAATGATACATATACTGGATTTCATATCAGTCAGGGGGCTGGACTATTTGGTATTGGTATGCTAATTGATGAAGATGGCTTTGATAATTATCGCGGCGGTTATTTTGTACAGGGTGCAGGTAATTTCGGCACGGGAATTTTAATTGATTATGGAGAAGATGATATTTATCATTCATATTGTTGGGCGCAAGGGATGGGCGGTGTTTGGGGATATGGATTGCTTTTTGATAAAAATGGTGATGATTTATATTATGCAGGAGGGAAATATCTACATATGCCTTTGAACCCTGACCAGTTTCGTTCATTTGCCCAGGGTTTTGGTTTTGGTTGGCGTGATGTAGCATCGGGTGGAATAGGATTTTTATATGATTTGAAAGGCAACGACAAATACATAAGCGAGGTCTATGGACAGGCAACTTCATATTGGTTTGCCCTTGGTATGCTCCTTGATGAGCAGGGGAATGATTTATATTCCGCGGCACAATATTCACAAGGTGCAGGAATCCATCTATCTGTAGGCGGGTTATTGGATTTAGAAGGAGATGACCATTATTTTAGTAGGTTCGGTCCTGCCCAGGGAGAAGGGCATGATGTGGCGGTGGGCTGGCTTTTGGATAAAGACGGTGATGATGTTTATTATGCGTCTGGAGGTCAGGGTATAGGTCTGACGAATTCTGTAGGGATATTTGTTGATACCAGAGGAAATGATGACTACTGTTCAAGAGAAGGGATGAGTCAGGGTGGTGCGAATTGGTCAAGGGGGACCGGCGGGATTGGTCTGTTCATTGATTTGCAGGGTGTAGATAGGTATGCAGAAAAAGACAAGGGTAGAAATAATCACATCTGGACTTCCGGTACCTATGCATTTGGTATGGATTTTGAGGCGGTTGAGCCGAAGAAAGAGCCCTGGGAGGATACAATTACTACATTTCCTGAACTTGATACAATGCAAAGTGATTCAGCAAAGATGGCAAGGCTCTTCTACTATGGCTCTTTGTGGGAGGTCCGTGCGGATATTCCAAAAGCGAAAACCGGTAGAAGAATTTTGATAAATGAGTTCAAAGAAAAGGCAGTTGAATATATCTTTAAAAATGAGATGCGGACATATGATGGTTTGAAACTGCGGGCAATTGAAGAAATTTTTAAGGCATTCAAAGATACATCTGCATATTATCTGTATCAGGGTTTGCACAATGAAAATGATACGATTGTGAGAAATTGTATATATCTATTTGGACAGTTGGAATATACAAAAGCAAGAGATACATTGAGGTTGATGCTTGAGAATAAACCCGAAGATAAAATTGCTGGTGTTTTGATTTATACACTCGGAAAGTTAAGGGATACTTTGGCAATTCCCATTTTTAGTTTGTATTACAAACATAAGAATGAGCGTATGAGATTGCGTATTGCTGAAGCGTTGCAAAATATTAAAGATACCACCGGATTATCTATTCTGGTTAAACTTCTCACCGATTCATCATATATAGTAAAGATAGCAGCAATGGAAGGCATCTCTTTTCTTGGGAAATATGCACTGGGTAGGGTAGAGGTAGAGCTGAAAAAAGCAAAAAATGATCAACACATTGCCATACTAATACAAACAATGAAGAAGATATACGGAAAAATGGATAGCAAAGAAAAGACACCTGAATACAAAAAACATCTTGTTGAAATTGTGCGGAAGTATCTCAAATCTGGTTATCCAGCATTGAAAAAGGAAACACAAAAATTTATTGACCTAATTGAAGGAAGAGGTTTGCTGAAGCCTGATGAAATATTTCTTTTACCTAATGAGCTAATGGATTAAATTTCTTCTCCAAATGTTTTATATTTGCTAATAAGGATGAATTGCATAAAAAAGAGCACTATTTGCCCTTGACAAAAGCCAAATAATGAATATAATCTTCCTTATGGCAGTTCGGGGTAATTTTTTAAGGTAGCATAAAGGAGGTTTTATGGCTATTATAACAACTATAATTACATTAAGTCTGTTGAACGCAGATTTTGCTATCACCAATCTTAATACATATGAACTATATCCCTGCGTTGCCTTTGCCAACAATCAATATTATGTGTTTTGGACTGACTACCGCCATACATCCCTATATACTTTATACGGAGCAAGGGTTTCAGCGACCGGCACAGTGATAGACCTCAACGGAAAATTTCTGTTTCAGGACAGTGTATTTACACCTGCAGTTGCCTATGATGGCACAAACTTTCTCGTTGTCTGGCGTGAGGGATGTTGAAGTTATGGTGATATCCGCGGAGTGCGTGTCACTCCGACCTGCGACCCATTGGGTTCAGCGTTTTATGTATATTATGATGGACCTACACCATCCCAACTTGCTCCGGAAATTACTTTTGGTGGAGGAAATTATTTTATAGTCTGGTCTGATAACAGAAACAGTAATTATCAAATATACGGCGCCCGTGTCACACCCGCAGGGTCTGTTCTTGACCCGTCGGGTATTATGATTACCAGGAATGCTAATCAATATCAACTTTATCCTTCGGTCACCTGGGGCGGAACGAGATATTTTGTTGTCTGGGGTACTTACAGCCCATCTCCTTATTTTGTTTATGGGCGGTTCGTGAATACAGATGGGAGTATGGCGAGCGATACCTTGCGATTGGCAAGTGCTGCAAATTATGTTTACTGTGTTGATGCTGCATATAGTGGAACCAATTTTATGGTCATCTGGGTTGAAATGAGTACAGATTATCCATTAAAGGGTCTATTGGTCTCAAGCACAGGAGTTCCGATTGGAAGTCCATTTGCGATTGCCTCACCATGCTATTATTTCAAATCATCACGCGTCATATATGACGGCATAAATTATCTTGTCACATATTCAGTATCAACAGGTGGTGGATACCAGTTGTGGGGTAGAAAATACAATACAAGTGGTGTTCCTATTGGTTCAGCATTCAGAATATCACCTTCAACAAATAATATTTATTATGGAGATGTTGTTCCGGGTGCCAATAATCGGTATCTTAATGTGTGGAGCGAATATATCTCAACACAGTATGACATTCGGGGTAATGTTGATATTGAAATAGTGGGAGTTGAAGAAAAGAATTTAGAAGAGATTCCAAAAGTAAGATTGCCAAGCATCATTAAAGAAAAAATAGTGGTCCCAGAATTATCAGGAAAAACTATATATCTCTATGATGCCAGTGGCAGGGAGATTTCTCATACCGAGACCGGATATTTTGATTGTTCAAAATTGCAATCCGGTGTCTATTTTGTCAGATTACCAGAAACGGGAACATACAAGGTGGTTAAGATAGAATAAGTCAAAACATTTAGGTAAAGAGAAAGGGGGTGATAGATTATACAAAGAAACAATAACTTAAAGACTGATAATAAAGTGTGAAAGGGGGCATAATGAAAGCACTTATAACAATACTATTGTTTGTTACCGTGGTTTCTGCTCAGAATCTCATTACCAATGGTGATTTTGAGCAGGCACTAAGTGTTGGCTGGGTGCAAGAAACATTGGGTTACAATACCTACATAGATCGTGCCACCCACTACGACCCAGATCCTGATTATGAGCTACGGGTAGAGAAGCTGACCGGTAGTGGTTCTGCTCGGGTTAAACAGATTGTTGATATTCCTTCTATAGATAATATTACTTTTTCTGTTAAGGCAAAGGTTTATGCTTATGATAATAATGCAGATACATTGACTTTTGCAGCAGCAGCCGTGATTATTGGTTATCGCAATTCAAGCGGTGTTTTGTTAGGTGAGACGAGGATTTGTCAGTTCACTGCGCCCTGTCCATGGCAGAATACTCCAACCTGCCATTTGATTATAGTCAATGATTCCCTATGGTATACTCATCAATTTAGTTTGGCGAATGAGTTGCAGAATTTACCCGGTGTTAATCCTGCAAATGTGCGCAAGATTGAGGTGGCATTTTATGATACCACGTCCCATACTTGCTGAGGGGCGCAACAATGGGCGAAGGTCTTCGCCGACGATGTTCAGCTACTTTATTTAAGTAACAAGCCATACTTGACCTTAGATAGCACAAAGGTTGTAAATGACAACAATGGCAATGGCAAACTTGACCCGGGTGAGAATGCCGGTATTGTTACTTATATCAAAAATGTGGGAACTATTTCAGCAACAAATGTTCAGGGAAAATTGAGAACAACTTCTCCATATATTACGATTACTGATTCTACTTATACCTATGGCACAATGAACCCAGGAGTCAGTGCCAATAATACTTCAGACCCTTATGATTTGTCGGTTCACGCCTCAACACCGCCAGGGCATATTGCCGATTTTCAACTTGTCCTCACTTCTGCTGAGAGTACTTGGGTGAGAACATTCTCCTATCAGGTGGGTGTTGCACCAGGAACGATTATCTGGGGTCCCAAAGCCCTGCCGAATTTTCCTTCTACGGGATTTGTCTATGGTTTAGGTTATGACCGTATTGGCGATAGAATCTATGTGTTGGATGCCTATGGTCGGAGTATCCGTGTTTATTCTTCGGATAGTTTTGTGACCTATCAATCGGCTTTTACCGGTCCAGATACGCTTCTTGCTGACATTACTTACTCCCGCTACGATGACCGTTTTTATGTTACGGGTTTCAATAGTGCAACCAGTCCAAGAAGGGTCTGGAAGATAACCAAAACTGGAACGGTGGTGAGGCAGTTCAATAATCCAGCAAATGACTATCCTGTTGGCTTGGCATTCAGAGCACCCAATACTATGTGGTTCGCGGATAGGCGTACTACGCTTGGTGCTGCCCAGTTGATTTATATCGGTGATACACTCGGAACAGCAACTCAATATAACAGTCCGGTTCAGGGTTATTACAATACCCGTTGTCTTGCCTATGATAGTCTTGGCAATTCATTCGTTAATATTCAGACCTGGTTTAACTCTAGTGGAACTACCCTTGATAGTGTGGGTGTTGTGGAGATGCAAGGACCACCACCTACGCTCACTGGTAGGAGATTCCTTTTAAATCCTGGTTGGAATATCCGTGGAATAGAATTTGACCCCAGGGATGGAAATTACTGGGTAACAATTCCTCAAATAAGTGGTTCCAGTGTTAATCAGATTGTAAAGGTCAAAGGTTTCCACACACCACTCACCCCGGTTGAAGAATCAGAAAAAGAGAATGTTTCCTACAGTCGGCTGCTGAAAGTTATACCCAATCCAGCAAAGGATATAGTAACGTTCAAAATGAATGCCACTAATCTAAAGAGTAATTATTTGAAAGTTTATGATATCAATGGTCGGCTTGCTGCAGAAATAGCGATCACCAATGGCGATAATATAGTTAGCTGGAATCCACGCGCCTGCGCACTTGCGGATGGTATCTATTTTGTAGTTCTTGAAAAAGATGATGGCATAATAACCCAGAAATTCATTCTGACGCGATAATAAAAAACATAAAGATAAAAGCCCCGGCATTAAGCCGGGGCTTTTTTATTGATTTATTAACGGCATTAGAACATTCTGTTGACAATATTCGCTAAAAAGGTGAGATTGAAGAATTAAAAGTTCTTACCCCAGAGGTTATATGAAACGATTTCTTTTAAATCCTTTCTTGGTCTTGGTTTTATTCCACCAATACCTTCTGATGTAGACGGCTCGGCTGGATACCCCATAACAACGAGCATTGCCACACGGTAATGGTCAGGAATTTTTAAAATTTTCTTTAAATGCTTTTCATTGAACCAGCCGATATAACAGGTTCCTATACCAAGTTCAGTTGCTTCAAGAACCATATGGGTCATTGCAATTGTAATGTCAATCAAATGATTTTGCCGTCCATAAAGTTCTGCTACGAAATGGGTCGCTGCCTTTGTGTAACAGCCAACAATCACGAGCGGGGCGTCTTTGACCCAGGATATAATACTTTTTGTGCCAATAACAACTTTTTCCGGAATTTGTTTTATTAAATTTTCGTCATCCACGACGATAAAATGCCATGCCTGACGATTGCTTGAAGAAGGGGCAAGCCTTCCTGCCTCAAGAATTTTAAGAATTTTTTCTTTTTCGATTTTTTGGGGTAAAAATTTTCTTACACTTCTGCGCCATTTAATAGCTTCAAAAACATCCATAAGATTCCGTTTTGGTTAAAAGATTCGGCTACAGAAAATATTTTTTTATTATCTCTTATGGTTTTATCTTCTCCATTATCAATTTTTTGAATACCTTCGACGGTTTAAAGAAAGGAACATATCGATCTGGAAGGGTGAACTCCTTACCCGATTTTGGAGCCCTTGATGTTCTGCCCGGTCTCTTTCTCAATTCAAATGTACCAAATTTTCTTATTTCCACTCTCTTTTCTTTTATTAAAGTATCTAAGATGAGATCAAGGAACGCATCAATAAGTTTTTCAATATCAATCTTTGGATATATAGAACCAAATTTTGTAGATATTGCCTCAATAAGATATTCACGACGCATTTTAACCTCCTGTTTTATTTACAACCTGCACAAGTTGTGCTCTTACATCCAGTACAGGAACTACCTGTACTTATTGTTTCCCCATTTGAGCCTTTGCTACGAAAGCCAAAAACAGAAACTAATTTCTCTACCTCTGTGCTTTGACATTTGGGGCACTTTATGTTATTCAAATCACTATTTTTAAACACAAGTTCTTCAAATTTATTACAACATAATTTGCATCTGAACTCAAATATTGGCATTTTAGATACCAACCTGTTTTTTTCTTCTCTTAGATTTACGTCTTTCAGTCCAAGATCGGCGGTCGTCTTTGATAACCTTGCCTTCTTCAATCAATTTGCGAAATTCGGCTTCGTTTAGCAACTTTCTTCTTTCGCCTTTTCTCCTTTCTGTTTTTTTCCTTCTTTCCACCTAAACTCCTTTTTAATTTTAAATAGCGGGGGCTGGATTCGAACCAGCGACCTTTGGGTTATGAGCCCAACGAGCTACCGCTGCTCTACCCCGCGATGGTATATTATAATTAAAAAAAAGGGAATGTCAAGGGTTGTATTTTTTCCATTTTGATAAATCCTTAATTTCTATTGGCATAAATCGTGAACATAACCGAAAATTGACTACCGAGTTCAATTTTCTTTTCATAATTATTAAACCTATTAATTCACTAAATACCATTGACATAGCAACACCACTGCTTTTTAATAAATAACCGAGTATAAACATAAAAATAAGATTTAAAATTGAAATTACGACAATGGCATTAAAAAATTTCTTTTCTTGATTAAGGGCAATTAAAGCATAACCCCAGATTGTATTAAGGGGCGCAATTATAAAATACAATAATAAGATACGTAATATTCCTGCTCCATTGGCAAAATTCGCACCATATATCAATGTGATAATATTTTTTGCAAATATGAAACCAATAATTGTAATCAAAAATGTAATACTCAAGATAATTTGAGAAAAAAATACAAGACTTCTTTCTAATTTTGGGGGGTTCTGCTTTGAAAAAATAGGGAAGAGGAGATAATAAAATATCCGTTCTATGATTAAAAGTAATAGTATTATCTTGAATCCCGCGCTAAAAAGTCCAACTTCACTTTCACTGTGGAATACACCCAGATATATTACAGGAAAGTTGAGCACTGCTTGATAAATGATTGTAGCAATACCAATCGGGAGGGCGGTAGTTAGAATCTGATAAGACCTGCGAAAATTGAAAGAAAAGTCTATTTTTTTATATTTACGGAAAAAAAATACAAGCAAAAATAGTGTTGCTATAACATAACCACCCAAAAACGAAAAGGGAACTGCGAGAATCTGATTTTTATTTTTGAAAAAAATAAATAGAAGCATAAAATAAACTAAATACTGAATTACCTTGCCGCCAACAATGTATTCCATCTCTTCTCTTGCCTGGAATACAAATTCTAAGTAAAAGGAATAAGGGATTCCAGCTAAAATGTATAACAAAATTAATTTTTTCGTTACAGGATTCCCGGGGATGTTCAAAAGGAAAGTTAGAAATAGGATAGAAAGGATTAGTGTTAAAAAAAATCTTATACCGATTATCTCTCCGATTATCTGTGTGTTGTTATGGTTTCGTGCGACTTCCCTCGCACCCAATGTTGGCAGACCCATAGTACTGAAAAGTAATAAATAAGTTAAAAATGCGAGGCTGTAGTTTATTATTCCAAAGCCATCTACACCCAGACTGCGGGCAATATACGCATTAATAACAAAACCCATAAAATGGCTAAAGCCTTCTCCAAAAATCAGCAAGATAAAGTTTTTTGACAGTTTCTTAATCATTCACGAAATTTTATGGGAGTGCAATTTATTGTTTAAGAGTCTTATTTTCGTAAGGGCATAAATTATATAAATAACAGGAAGAGCAATTAGGATTTTTTGCAGTGCAGACATACCTTCCAAATAGTACAAGTCCATTTGCTATAAATCGCCAAGCGTTTTGTGGAAATATGTTTGCCAGTTCTTGTTCAATTTTGTTAGGGTCATTTACATCACTCAGTTTAAGTCTTTGTGTTGTGACCCGTATTACATGCGTGTCAACTACGATTGCAGGTTTATTGAAGGCATTTACCAATACTGCAGAAGCAGTTTTTCTGCCTACGCCAGGTAATTGAACGAGCTCTTCAATCGTTTCTGGAATTCTTCCATTAAATTTTTCACATATCGTCTGGGCGCATCTCTTTATTAGCTCGGATTTCTTTTTAAAAAAGCCCAATGGCTTTATTATTTTACATAATTCGTTGATGTCAGCCCGGGCAAGCTTCTGGGGAGTTGGGTATTTTGCGAACAATTGTGGCGTGACTTCATTGACTTTCTTATCAGTTGTCTGGGCAGATAGAAGGACCGCAATCAAAAGTTCAAATTCATTTCTATAATTTAATTCAATTTTGGGATTTGGGAAATGTTTTTTTATACCGGCAATAATTTTTTCAGCTATTGTCTTTTTATCTTTTTCCATCTTTTACCTCCATTTCAATTAAACATTGCAATATTTCCAATTCATTTTTGTCAAACCATATCAAATTGCACTCACTACATTCATCTATCTCAATATGGTACGCGTAACTAAAGAATTTTCTTACCATTGGTTTACCACACTTCGGACATTTTCTTCTTTCAAGGATTTCAATGATTAATTTGAAACGAGGTCTTTTCTTTTTTGCTTCAGCACGAATCAGGGAAGCGATGTGCTTGACTTCTTCAGAAAATCCTCTTTCTTCACGCACAATTATCCTGGGCAATTTATTCTTTTCTACGAGCAACCCGTCGCAGAATGCGCAACGCCAGATATATAGCCCTTCGTATTCCTGCACTATCAACCATTCACAGCAGAGCGGGCAAATCCGTCGCATTTTCCAGAGTGGGCTATCTTTCATTTTGAAATAATGGGCTAATGCCGGTACATCTTCGGCTTTAATTGTTTGACTGTTTTCCCCGATCTTTATTTCTGTATCAGGCGTTAACCAGTCTATTGATTGGATTTGTAGCAATGTATAAGGTCCGAGCCATTTATTATCTTTTTTTATAAGTATATCGGGTCGGGATGTTTCTGTATATTCTTTCCGTGATATTTTAAAAATTTTTTCAGTTACCTGATTTATATCTGCATGTGCCTGTTCAAGAATTAACTGGAGCCTTTTTGTAATAGGGGGATGGGTGGAGAATAAATTTGCAAAAAAATCTTCTCTTTCTTCAAGGGGATTTGCTTCTGGGCTCAATATAAATATTGGTGCCAGATAACTCGCCGCTCCCCGATAATGGGTTGCGATTTTATAAAGGGCACGGGCAAGACTTAATGGATTTCTTGAATATTTTATAGCATTCACATCTGCCCGGTATTCTTTTTCACGGGAGATAAAGACATATAATAATTGAGATAGAAAGCTCATAACCAGAAGGCTTACAATTATCGGTATTGCCAGGATACCTGCAGTTAGTGCATTTTGTCTGCTCTTATCAATATAATTGTCTTCCTTGGCCTGGCCAATGCGGTTGATATTACTGACAATGTTGTTTAATGTTTCATTGTAGAGCCCGAATAATGAACTGGCAATTGTTGTCAACAGAGAATCGTTTGAAACAAGATGTGCCATTTCATGGGCAAGGACAGCCTGAAGCTCATCACGGTTCAATCTTGAAATTAATCCTTCAGTGACACCGATTATTTTGCGTCCGTAAATATCCTGTAAGGCAAAGGCGTTCATTGCTATGGTCGGAACGATATAAGGTTCAACTGCTATTTTACCGGCAGCGATACTAATCTCTGCTACAATATTTTGGAAAACATAATGATATCGGTCGTTTTTATCAGGTGGTTTTGCGTTAAGTAATTTTAAAATTTTTTCAATTACATTGCGATTTGTGTAAAACCAGTGTCCGATTGCAAGTATAAGTGCAATTAAAAATACGATTAATGTATCCGAGCCGAAAAGACGAAATTGGACATGAGGATTTTCAAGTTGCAGCCTTACATAAATCAAAAGTTTGAGTATGGTCCAGATAATAAAAAAAGAAAGAAAATAAAAAAATATAAGAACTCCAAAAATTGCATAGATTAGATTTGTTTTTTCTTTTTCAATATCCCAGAAAGTTTTTGTAGGAAAAGACATTGATTAAGATTAATCAATTTTAATATAAAGTCAATAGCAAATGGTCGTTCCAACTTGAAAATAGCAATTTATTTTCCAACTTTAAAATCGCAACTTTT
>CAZLGA010000034.1:0-23840 GCA_964559225.1 uncultured bacterium
ATCGTAGGTCTACAAAAGGCGAACCAAGTGGATACCATGTGTCCGACCACCTCACACACATAAGAAATTGAATGACTATTTATTGGAGAGTATCTGAAACTATGTATCCCTCCTCGGTTATAAATGGTGCTGTTGCTGGAAAATCCTTTATTGACAGATTTTTTATCAATTTTGCTGCACGGTGTAAAGAATCTATTGTAAGCACCCCACCAGGTCTCTGAATCACTGAAATAATTTGTCCATTTAAAAACCTACCCGTTGAATCAATTGAAATCTTAAAAATTGGTGCATAGCCCCTTACATCATCAATATTAAAACCGTAGGTAAAAAAATTACCCAAACTATATGCAATCAAACGATTTTTATATATCTCAATTGCCCTCGGGACATGAGGACCGTGTCCCCATACAAAATCAGCCCCACTATCAATGACACCACGGCTGAATTTAACAACATTACCCCTCGGCACACCAAGGAAATATTCCATTGTATCCTTGGTATGTAAATAATTAATCCCTTCTCCACCACCATGGAATGAAACAATCACAATATCATATTCCGCTGATTTCTCTGCAACAATTTTCTGCGCGGCTGGTATATTCAATATTGAATTTCCCCAGGGGGCCTGGGAAAAACAAATAATACAAATTTTTTTATTATTGACAACAAACTCACCGCAAATGTCGTCGGTTCCATATTTTATCCCATGGTGAACAAGGGTGTTAATTGTAGATAGAAAACCCTCCTGTCCGAAATCATTTATATGATTATTTTTGAGATTAAGAAAATCAAATCCGGCACGGGCTAGATATCGGGCATAATGAGGTGGTGTTCTAAAAGCATAAACTTTGCCTTTCTCAATTTTCTTTGTGCATTTACCAAAATCGGCAAGTGGTCCCTCAAGATTTCCAAGTGTTAAATCCGCATTTCTTAATATCTCTTCAACATTGGTAAAAATATTTTCTCCATCATTTGGTGGCAACCTTTTTTCGGGATAGGTCGTGCCCATCATAATATCACCAACAGCAATTATGGTCAATGTGTCACCGATAATAAATGTCCAGAAAAAAAAGCAAATAAGACACTTTTTCATATATTGATTTTATTCAAAATTTATACAAAATCAAGATTAGCATTACAAAGAGAATTCATCGATTTTTATATTGACTTTTAGAATTTTTTGTGGATAATATACCAAAGTAAAATCCAATGTTTTTGAATTAGGGAAATTTTTAATGAAACAACGGCATTCCAAATATAAAGAGAAAGGAGGACTAAAATGCCAAAAAAAGGAGCACCAAAACTTAAAAAAACAGGTAAAGAAGCTGACCTGGCGGGTCCTGGTGTGAGCACCTACGAAGAGATAGAGAAGATACTACCCAACGATTATGAACCTCTTCTTCCACCTCTCGAGAGGATGAAGGCTTTATTTGCGGTAAAAGAATATATTGAAAAGAATCTATGCAAAGAATTGAACCTTACAATGGTTCAGGTACCGTTAATCGTAACAAAAGAAAGTGGTGTTAATGATTATCTTGATAGAGATGGTTCCAGAACACCAATTGAATTCAAATGTGGACTTGGTCTAAAAAAACCGATTGAAGCACAGATTGTTCAGGCTGCAACAAAATGGAAGAGAATGGCACTTGCTCAATTCGGGTGCAAATTAGGCGAAGGGATTTGTACAGATATGCGTGCTGTGCGCAAGGACTATTTTTTAGACCACGACCACTCTTCTTATGTTGACCAGTGGGATTGGGAAAGAGTTATCTCCCCTGAAGAACGTAACCTTAAATTCTTAAAAGAGATAGTTAAAAAAATATGGAAGGTTATATATGGCGCTGCAAAATTTGCTCAGGAAAACTGGCCCGAACTGAAAAATCCTAAATATCCACCAATACCTGAAGAACTTACTTTCCTCCATGCAGAAGACATCCTTGATATGTACCCTGATTTACCAAGAAAACAGCGCGAGACCGCAATTCTGCAAAAATATCCTGCAATATTTATAATCGGTATCGGATGGACATTACAAGACGGTTATCCCCATGAAATGAGAGCCGCTGACTATGATGACTGGGTAACCGAAACAGTTTCTGAAGATGGCAGGCCGATGCATGGATTAAATGGCGACATTCTTGTATGGAATCCAGTGACAAGGCGCCGGCACGAATTAACTTCAATGGGTATCAGGGTTACAAAAGAGACTCTTAAAAAACAACTTGAAATTACCGGGCAACTTGATTTTCTAAAACTACCTTATCATCAGGCAATATTGAATGATAAAATTCCATTGAGTATCGGTGGTGGTATCGGTCAATCAAGAACCTATATGTACATTCTAAGAACTGCACACCTTGGTGAAGTAAGTGTGTCGGTCTGGCCCAAAGAGCTTAAAGAAATCTGTGAGAAGAGAAATATTTATGTACTTGAATAGTCACAATATAAAATATAAAGCCCCTCTAATTAAACAGAGGGGCCTATTTATTTATGTGGGCTACCACGGCAATTTTAACACTGGTTTCTTTCCAAAATTTGGTATTCTGGGCTTGGTCTTCTTAATCAATTTCAGACACTCATTAATTGCAGTAATCAATTGTGGATCTTTGTTTCTTAAATAATCCTGGGGTTTAATTTCTACTTCAATATCAGGCTCTGTTCCATAATTTTCAACACCCCATCCCACATCAAAAAACCAGAATGAATACTCAGGCTGGGTCGTCAAACCACCGTCCGAAAGACGATAATAAGGGGAAATACCTATCACTCCCCCCCAGGTTCGTTTGCCGATGAGCGGACCGATTTTATACAATTTGAATGCATGGCTGAATATATCACCATCAGAACCTGCATATTCATTAGTTATTGCCACAATTGGACCAATAACTGATTCAGTTGGATATGGTTCAGGAGTTCCCCATCTTGTGATATCATAACCAATCCTTTTTCTTTTTAATCTCTCAAGCAATAATTGTGAGATATGACCACCGCGGTTAAATCTCACATCTACAATCAATCCTGTATATCTTATCTCACTCAAAAAATACCTGTGGAATTCTGCATAACCCCAGGGTCCCATATCAGGGATGTGAACATAACCAATCTTATTTTTGCTTAATCGGTGGACTAATTCCCGATTATTCTCAACCCATTCCCGATACCGCGCTGGTGCCTCATCAGAAAGTGTCTTAATGGAATATGTTCTTTTATTCCTGCCACTGGAATTTGCAATGGTTATTGTTATCTCGGTATTGGCGCGATTAACAAGGAGCTCACCGGGGTGGATTTTCTTACTCAATCTCAGGCCGTTTATTTCGAGTAGAATGTCGCCTTCCTTTATATCCAAACCAGGTGCCATTAAGGGTGATTTAGCATTGAATTCCCAGGGGTCTCCCTTTATGATTTTTATAATTCGGTAGGCATCTCTATTTTTGTCATATACAAGGTCAGCACCTAAGTATCCCTGTGTGTATCTTGGTTCTTCACGATAATCACCGCCCCATTCATAGGCATGGGAAGTTCCCAATTCACCTTGCATCTCCCATATCAAATCAGAAAATTCAGAACGGGTTCCAATCCTATCAAGCAATGGCAAATATTTTTCGTACACCTTTTTCCAATCCACACCTGACATATCTTTTGTCCAGAAATGGTCTCGTTGCAATCGCCAAACATCGCGATACATTTGTCTCCACTCCATCTTTGGCTCAACAAGAAGTTTAACCCTTGAAAGATCAAGCCAGCCGCTCTTTGGCCCAGCTGGCTGTTTTTCAAGTTTCTGCTCAACTTTCTCAATAGGTTTTACAATCCTCAAACGGTCTTTTGCACGATATATTATTATTTCATTATTCTGGGAAACTTTGAAATTAGTTATACCAGTTAATACAACTCCTTCCTTCTGCTCTTTAAAATCAAAAAATCCCAGTGTGCCATTCGCAGGTATTTCATCTGAAAACCATTCTGCCTTTCCACCGGTGACGGGAAAAATCGTAAACAAGATTTTATCTTTTATCCCTTTGATTTGTCTATAAATACCATGGGCAACAGGCAATGGAATCACCCTATCGGTAATACCGTCAATATCAATCTTTATTTTCTTTATCTGCTTTTTCCCCTTTTCTATCTTCGAAATGTCAGAACCTCCGTCCATCCCCTGGGGCGCTGATTTTGTATATTTAAATGGATCAGTAAGGTCCTTTGTCAACAGAATTAAATAAGGCTTTATATTACACGGAAAACTCAACTCAAATTGCATTGTATCATAGACTGGATCAAAATGGCGGGCTGATAAAAAATAGAGATACTTGCCATCAGGGTCAAAACTCGGAGCAAAGTCGTAAAGAACACTCTTTGTAGCATAATAAGTCTTTTTGTCAACGACATTTGCAAGTTTGATACAGGAAGTCCTTTCAGAATCAGGGTAACTATATGCAAGCCAGATACCATCCGGAGACCAGGTTATCCCAGTTATCCTCCGATATTTGCTTTTATCAATGATTATTCGCTTTTTTGACTTCAAATTGACGGCAATCAATTCGTTTCTATGGTTGGTTAAAGCAACCATAGATTCTTTTGGTGAAGGTTCAAGTTCAATTGGTCTTCCAATATCCATTGGTGGTAGATTTACCGCACCCTTGCCATCATTATAATATATCTGCAATGAATCTTCTCCCTTTTCATCAGTAACCACGATAAGTCTTTTGCCATCATAGAGCCATCTACCAAGACGGTACCTTGCACCGAGTTTCGAACCATGCTCTGCCACGGGCCCTTCCCAGTTAGGCATTGAAAACACCTTACCTCTGCTTGTAATACAAACCTTTGCACCATCAGGGTGAATAGCATAATCTTCAAGGTATCTGCCTGCATCCACAAATTTGCGCTGAGTTTGAACCCTTGGACTTCTAAAATCTATTTTTACTTTTTCAACTCGGTCACTTTCAGTGTATAATACATAAATGTCTGCTCCCGAATGGTATACAATATTCTTTCCATCGGTTTTGGCATTGCGCACATAAAAATCCTTATGGTCGGTATGTCTCTTTAAATCCCTGCCTTGAGTTGTGCAAGAATAGATATTTCCAACACCTTCATGGTCTGATATGAAATATATCCGTTCACCAATCCACATTGGGTCAGCAAGATTCCCTTTTATATCTATAAGTTTTCTAAATTGACCTTTTTCTTCGTGGTCAATCCAGATTTCACCAACGGTTCCACCCCGGTATCTTTTCCATCGCGCTGGGTCAGAAGTATTCCTTCCGATGACAACACCTTTTTTGGGTCCATATGATATCGTCCTGGCTGGTCCAACTGGAACTATCTTAGGAATGTCCTTGTTTTTATCAACCGTATAAATATAGGTAAATCCAGGATACCATTGTCCCGTGTCACTTGCAAATATAATTCTATAACCATCCCTTGTCCAGCCACGAACAATTGTATTTGCACCAAGAAATGTAAGCCTTTTTGCAATACCGCCCTTTAGTGCAATACAATAAACTTCGTTATTGCCCTCTTCCCTGCCGGTAAATGCAACATATTCACCGTCGGGAGAAATACTACAACTTCCAATTCTACCTAAATTTGATGTTAAACGATGAGCAATACCACCTTTCAATGGTACAATCCACAAATCATCTTCACTGACAAAAACAATTGTATCATTATTTATACTTGGAAATCTATAATATCCTAACATAAATACTCCTTTGGTTAAATTATACTAACTGTTGTGTAGTAGTCAAGCAGTAATAACCCAAGGGTAATGTCAAAATTAGTTTGAAAATTTGCATTAAACACAATGTAATGGTAATACCTAAAAGCAATATAATTTTTTTATTAAATGAAAATGATATTAAATATTAAACTTTACGTAAATTATGGGGTGGAATATTTAACATCTCTCTATACTTGGATACGGTCCTGCGCGAGATAATAATACCCATTCTTGCGAGTTTTTTAGCAATCTGGACATCAGAAAGCGGGGATGTTTTATCTTCGTTTTGAATTGTCTCTTTAATTTTTTCAAATATATATGACCTGTCTGTAGTACCCACCGGGGCAGTGAAAAAGAATTTTAATTTATGTATTCCTCTCGGTGATTCAAGGTATTTATTTGCAATTGCCCTTGAAACAGTTGAAGGATTAACACCTAATTGCTTTGCAAAATCTACGATTGTAATTGACTTCAGAAAACTATCACCTTTCAAAAAATATTCTTTTTGATAATCAAGGAGTGCTTTTGTAATTTTATTCAAAGTAATTCTTCGTTTCTCAATAGCACGAATCAGATTAGAGGCAGATTTCAATTTCTGTTTTATAAATTCAACTTCATCGGTATTCTGTTTTACCCTCTCAAGATATTCTCTTTTTATTCTTATCTTTGGTATGTTATCTTCATTGAGACGAATAATAAGTTCGTTATCCTGCCAGAAAACTATGAAATCGGGATAAACATATTGTAAATCAAAAGATGAATACTGTAAACCGGGTTTAGGATCTAGTTTCAGTATGACCTGTTTTGCCTGATTGAAACGTGCTTCATCAATATTTAAATTCTCAAGACATTCTTTCAGATTTCCAGTTCGTAAATTCTTTAAATAATCTCTGACCAAAATTGCCTCAATGGAATCCGGTGCATAACCAAGATTTTTTAATTGGGCAAGGAGCGATTCGCGTACATCACGCCATGCACAGCCCACTGGCTCAAATAATTGTACTTCTTTTCGCACTTTCTCTATCTCGTCCAGGGTATATCCTTCATTGGCAAGTTCTTCCAAAGATATTGTAAGATACCCATCTTCCTCAATATTTGATATGATCAACTCCGCAATCTCAAGTTCTTTTCCCGCAAATTTTCTTTCAGCCTGTTTAATAAGATGGTCGTATAATTTATCATTTTGGGCTGGTGTATTTTCAAAAAGGTCTAATTGTTCTTCTTCAGGATAATCACCAGTATTAGAAAGGTCTTCCCGGGCATAAAAATCAAGCAGCTCAAAATCTTCACTTTTACTTTTTTTATTGACCTCATTTTCTTCAAGTTCTGCTTCAGGCTCTTCTTCAACCTCCTCCAGTAATGGGTTCGTATCAAGTTCCTGCCTGACCAAGGCTTCAAGTTCAAGATTAGGCATCTCTAATAACTTTAAATAGTAAGTTAGAGAATACATTATGATTGGACTTACCCCTAAACCCTGGTAAACTGGATTTCTTTTTTCCATAGAATATCCCAATATATTATAATGTCAGAAGACAAAAAGTCAAGGGTGCAAAAAAACCTGACTTCTCTCCACTTTTATTCTTCAACAGGAAACAGACAAAAATACCTTATTTCCACTTACGAAATGGATGCCTACCGCCGCTGCTCACCGAACAATCTCCCCTGAACAATGTCATGCTGAACTCGTTTCAGCATCTCAATAGGTTGGGTAGGTTGTTAAACATCTCTTTAGATTCCGAAACAAGTTCGGAATGACAATAAATGATAGTCCGGAATGACAATAAGTGATGGTTCAGAATGACAAAAGGGATGGTTTGGAATGGCAAAAGTGATGACTCGGAATGACAAAAGGGATGGCTCGAAATGAAAAAAGGGCGGCTCGAAATGGGCAGGGGGATGGTGCGGAATGATAAAGAATTTGGTATTGGAATTATAAAAAGGGATATAATTATATTTCCTTTTACGCAGTGGTATGGGTAGTTGGCGTATTTATTCATAATGGATTTTGTCATATTAAAATTAAAGTTTGGGGCAAATGCATTATTCCTGATTTTAACAAGCGAAAAGAGGACCCAGAAATTACCCTTCTTGACTTAGTAGGGGATTTGGCTATACTTTGTCTAATGACAAAAAAGGAAAAACCAAAACAAAAATTTGAAAAAGAAATCTTTTTAGAAAAAAACTGGGACAGAATTATAATACTACTTTTATTTGTGTTGCCATTCCTATATTTTGCGCAATTTTTATCACCCAGTAAAATGATTGCCGGTTCAGATTATTTGCTTGATGGTTATCCTTTTGAAAAATACTCACTTGAAAATGGTGGACTTGTCTTCTGGTATCCAATGGTCTTTGGTGGATTTCCTGCACTCGGTGCCCCTGTTGGTGGACAATTAGCACCCCTTGCCCAGTTAAAACATCTCTTTCCACCACATGTTGCCCATTGTATAATATTTATAATCCTCTTTTTCATTGCTGGACTCGGGATATATATGTATCTTAAAGAACTCAATCTTTCAAAATATTCTGCAGCAGTGGGTGCGATTGTCTATCAATGGATTGGTAATCTTGCGACGACACCTGAAGCAGGACATACCGGCAGGGCAACAAGTATTGCATTGCTCGGGTTGATTCTATTTTTTCTACATAGAGCACTGGTTACAAGAAAATTTAATTATTTTATTCTACTCGGTGTGTCCATTGCCTTTGCATTTTACCAGGGACATTTTCAGCTCACATATTATAGTCTAATTGTGCTTGTTGCTTATGTAATCCACTTTATTATCACAAATAGCAAAGAAATAATAAAAAAAGATTATGTGAAGATATTTGGTTATGGAGCTATATCAATCGTTCTTATCTTTCTATTGATGGCAATGATCTGGTTACCTGTCCTCGGTGGTATGAAGACAGTCGCACGGGGTGTTGAACGCGGATATGAATATGCAGCAAGTTGGAACCTGCCACCTATAGAAATCTTTGATTTGTTTGTTCCTAATTTTTCCGGTGGAATTGAAAACTACTGGAGCCACAATCCAATGAAACTTCATACTGAATTCTCTGGTATAATGATAATTGTATTTATAGCATTTGCTCTATTCTTTTGCTGGAAAAGAAAATATTTAAAATTCTTTCTCTTCACAGGCTTAATAGCCCTATTTTATGCTTTCGGTGGAGCGACCTTTGTCCATAGAATTTTTTATGAACTAATCCCTGGTTTTAAATTAATGCGTGCACCTGGACTTGCATTTTACATCGTTGCATTCAGTATGGTTGTAATAGGCACGATAGGACTTGAGGAAATAATTATCCAGAAAAAGATTGATAAAAAGAAATTTATGCTTACAGGCATCATACTCGTTGGGTCTTTAATCATCATTTTGTTTCTAATCGCACCGGCGCTTGCACATTCTGAAGCAGGACAGAAAATTGCTTATCTCAAAAGAAATCTACCCTCTTATTATAATGGAGCACTAATAAGCATCATCATTGTAATCGCAACGCTTACCTTTATCTATTTATCATTAAATCAAAGACTTCGCATTTCCACTGCCACTTTGATATTCTCTGCTATCACACTAATTCATCAAATGCCAGTTATGGCAAAATATTTACCTTTAGGACCAGCACCAGAGATATATTACAAAGCCGATGATGTGGTAAATTTTCTTAAGAATGACAAAACAATATATCGGGTATTCCCCTTCCAATATGGCGCACGTGGCGAACACGACCGTGATTCATATCTATTATATCACAATATCCAAAGTGCGGGTGGATATATTGCCAATCCAATTCAACGGTATCAAGATTTAATCGGTGCCGGGATGAGTGTAATGTTTAATCCCCAAAACCTCATTCAATATCCAAAATTAGTAGATATATTGAATCTTAAATATGTTGTTGCTCCAAATCTTCCTGATGATATTTCTGCTTATGACCAGAATTCACAAAGGATAATCTTAATGATAAAAAGCTATCTTTCACGATTTCGCCCTGTTTACAGAGGTTATCAACATACAGTATATCAAAATGATAGCGTTCTACCCCGCGCCTGTATCATTCCTGATTATGTAGTATTACCACCAGACCAAATTATTGATTTTATGAAATCTCCGTTATTTAATCCCAGAGAATTTGTAATTCTTGAAGATAGTGTTACATATCCACATCCGGATAAAAAATTTGCGGCGGTTGAACCATTTATTAAAAAATATTCTCCCAATCAAATCATTGTTGAGACCAGTTCCCCTTATCCTGGATTTCTCTTATTGATTGATAACTGGCACCCTGACTGGCGTGTTTACATTGATAAAAAGGAAGAAAAATTACTTCGTGCAAATTACACATTTAGGGCCGTTCATATCCCTGAAGGTAGGCATAATGTAGTATTTGAATATAAATCAAAGCCATTTTTTATCGGTCTTATAATAACAATCACAACTATCTTTGCATTATTAGGATTTTACATACCATTCGGTTTGTGGCGTCTGGCAGTTAAGTACCGAATAAAATCGTCAAATACACTTAAACCTTGACTCCTCTAAAAAAATCATTATAATTCTGCAAACGAAAGGAGGTGATGGTCATAAATTAAAGAAAAGTTTTTATCATTTTAAAAAAATGGGGCATAACAAAAAGGAGGTAAAATGAGATATGCCTTAATCATAGCGATAATGTTATCGCTATCTTTTGGACTGGTCTATCAGTCTTTTAGATACCAGTCAACCGCTGGTCTATTTGAAGATGATTATGACCTGCTCTTTGACCCGGCAAGAATCTGCGAAATACAGGGTTCTCGTTTATGGACAAGCCTATCAAACTTCGTCAGCGGAAATGAGAATCTCTTCTCTAATGGCAGTCTTCCATATATCCTTGTAGGTGGTGCAACGAACTTCGGTAAATTCTATCCAGGGATGGTTTATGACCACAGTGTTGATAAAAATGCACAGGCAACCGGCTTATTTGACCCCAATGGTAATCAGATGTATGGTGATGGAGAAGTGACCACTATTAACTGGGATGATATCGATAACAACGGTATATTTGACCGCAGAACAGTTGAAACCGAGACCCGTTCGGCTTATGAACAGATAAAAGACAACAATATGTTCATCGGACTGGGCTACAAACTTGATAATCTCCGTCTCGGACTCGGCTATCTCAGGGTGCATAGCAAAAATATTCTGACTGACCCTGATAATAACTTTACCTATGATTATACAATAGAAGACCTTACTACAAATTCATTCACCTTAATCAACCGCGCAAAATTTGCAGGCGACGAAAATTTTAATTATGATGAGAACGATATCTTATTCAGTATCTGGAAAGATATGGATAAACTCTCAATTGGATTACTTGCTGGCTTTGGGTTGCTCGGATATGGAGTAAATGCAAATATAATTGGTGATTCAACAATCTATACGCAGCCTGCAGATACAAATAGATTCTTTACCCGTGCCAATATTTTTGACTCATTGAATCAAAAACAATCAGGAAATATTATCACAGTTAATATGCGTGCCTTTTATAACTATAATGAAAATATCCAGGGAAGATACTATCTCGGTTTCTTCACCCAATCTCTTGGATATGGGGATGATGCAATTGAGCATTACTACAAAACAAGGGAAAACATTATGGCACAATCCACCTGGGATACAATCAATACCTTTACTTATTATAACGGCTCTTCAAACATAAAGGGATTTCAGATTGGTACAAAACACTTATTTAAAATCTCGGAAAGGTTAAGAATCGGTTTTGGCGCGATGTTTACAAATAGTTCCTTCTTTGATTCTACCCTTGCTAAAGATACAACGGTATCAATAAGGGTCTATAATGACAATGACGGAATTTCATTTGACCCGGATGATTATGTAACTACTATCTGGTCGAGCGAAACCTGGTTGACCAAGTTCACTGGGGTATCAAGAATAATTGAACTGCCGGTTGGCGTGGAATTCAATCTCTTTCCGCAGGTTGCCTTCAGACTTGGTGCAAGGCATACATATACAATGGATGATTTTACAACGGTCACAGAACTCATCCAGTATGAACCACAAAGGACAAGGACTGTTGATGGTACCGGAACAGTTATTGAGGATATGATTGATCCCAATCCTATACCGATTGGTTCTGACGAAACTCAAAAAATAAATACGCCGCAAACCGATTATTTCTATGGAATTGGCTGGAATGTCACTGATAATCTTCAGATTGATATAATGGGATTCAGTGAACTCACCAATTTAGAAAACTGGAGAATCTCTGCAACATTAAAATTTTAGGGGGATAAAATGAAAAAACTTTATATTCTCAGTCTGATTTTATTAACAGTCATTGCCTGCCAGAAGGCAGAGAACATCCTTTCACCAGACCCTGATATGCCACAAGGAACTGGTGCAGGAAATTTACCCACAGTAACGAGCATATCACCTGCGAACTACACCCAGATGACCGACATGAATGGCAGTATCCCGGGAATTCAGGGGTTGATAACAGTGCGATTTTCTGATTATATGGATCCGACAAGCGTAACCAACAAGAATAATATCATAATTCTTGATGTCAGAACGAATACGAATATCCCACAGGAAAAGATTTCCACCGAGTATTATCAAGAGATCAGAACCCTGTATATCAATATCTCTGATGTTCCGGATTCAGGCTCATTCTTGCTACGACTTGTCTCCGGTACCGAAGGAATGAAAAATCTCTATGCTTCACCCCTGGATGGTGACAACGATGATTTTGCTGATGATACACCCTATGATGACTATCATTCAACATTCTGGACTGCGCCACTCTCTGATACACTCGTTGCCACATTCCAGCCAACGATTGCAGGTTTCACTCCCGATACTGTGGCAATAAACAACACTACGCCCCAGATTCAGATTGGATTTCCTGGTGTGTCTCCTATGGATACGAATACCTTAAGTACTGACAACATAAAACTTGCTGATGAAGGTGGCACTAATATTTCACTTAACATAGTCTCGCGCGATCCATACGGCATTATTCTACAGCCTACAAATCCGTTAACAACTGGAAAGAACTATACGATTACATTAGTCTGCGATAAAATAAAGAGGCGCGGTGATTCAAAGACACCCGTCTACTTATTAAAACTTGATGGGGATAGCGATGGGCCTGAAGAAACAGAACCCAATCTGCAATCTTATTTTAGGGTTGATGATCCGAATAATCCACCAAGGGTTCAAAGTATAAATGCGATTGGTACAAGTGGAGCAATGATTACATTTACTAGGCTCCTTGATAATGCAACTATTAACTCGAGCAATATATGTATATATGACAATACCGGTTATGTTCCTGGTGATATGAGGATTTATACAAACAGCGCAGGTGACAGAACTATTATTGATTATTACTACAAGAGAACAGTAGGTGGAGGTAGAAGGGCATTCGTTTCAAAAGAGGTAAAAGCAACGAATGGCTATAAACTCGATGGTAATGGAAACGGAATCGGTGGTGAACCCTGGGATGATTATAAAGATGCATTCTAAGCGTTGAATTTGCAAGAAAAATAGAAGGGAAGGGTATATACGCCCTTCCCTTTTTTAATTATAAGGAGGTGTAATGGAATTAAATGAATACCAAAAACTTATTGAAAAGATATATTTGAAAAAAGATTCAAAAAGGGGGCTTGATAAGACTTTTAACTGGCTTATTGAAGAAATCGGTGAATTTGCAAGGGCAATTCGTAAAAAAGACAAAAAAATGATAACCGAAGAATTTGCAGACTGCCTTGCCTGGCTCTTATCAGTAGGTTCAATTCTTGGAATTGATGCTGAAAAAGCAATGGAGAAGTATACAAAAGGCTGCCCTAAGTGTCGCTTATCACCCTGTAAGTGTAAAGAAAAATAAAAATTTATCTATTCCCTAAGGTTTAGGAATTTTTATTTTAATAGTTGAAAGGCGAGTTTTTGATAAGATAATTTAATTTTGACTTGACTTTTTAAATATAATAATTATACTTAAGAGTCTGTCGGATAAATCCGACTGCTACAAATTATAACAGGAATTAAAAAGGGGTCTTTATGATAAGTTATGGCTTAATAATATCTTTATTTTATATTATAAATCCACCCGAGAATGTTCGGGCATCGAAAATAATAAATCAGGATAGCATCAGTATTACAATAGGCTGGGATATATCAAAAGGAACAGATGTAGATAGATTTGAAATCTATCGCTCAAAGTATAACCTGCTCAAAACCCTTATTCAGGATACTATCTTTTATGATTATAATATCCAGAGCGATAATGAATATCTTTACGATATCGTAAAAAAAGAAAGAATGAAAGAATACAATCATCAGAAAAATTTCCTTAAGGTTGTTTCAATTGGTTACCAGGTGCTTAGAGATACAGCAAATAACAGAAATATTATCAAATGGAAAAGACCCAATGATTTATATCTTGGTGAAACCTATGAGGTCTGGCGAACAGAAAAAAACGGAGAGTATGATTTAATAGGCAGTGTAGATAAAAACAATCAGTCTTTTCGCGATACGAGTATGAAAGATGGAGTAAAATATTTTTATAAGGTCGCAGGGGTAAAAGATAACGAAAGGAAATTCTCAGAACCTTCTCCACCACTTTTTACCATTGGCACTCCAAAATTTATTTATGCACAGGATATTCCCAATGACGAAGGAGAAGGATTTAGAATAAATTGGGAACCGTCTCCGAATTATGATATGATAAAGAGTTATGCGCTATTACGCCTTGTATATGATTCCATCGCGGCATTTAAGGATACCTTCTTTTATAATGACACAACAGTAAAATCAAACATAGAATATTATTATTACATCGGTAAAAACTATCAAATTGTGATGCCCGCAAAGATTATTGCTGATTCAGTAGGTATGACCGGCAGAGTAATAAGAATAGAATGGAAGTTGAATCCGAAAGTTGTTGGACAGAATTATGATTTAACATTGATCTATCGCGCCGAAAAAGATAGTGCGGATAGATTCAATTATATTGATTACACCGCACCTAGTGAAGAAAAGTTTTTAGATGGAACAGCAGAACCGGATAAAGAATATATTTATGAAGCAAGGGCAGTAAAGGAAGTTTCAATTCCATTCAAGATTGAAAAAGATACAGTGGTTGATGGGAGAAGAATCGTTTCATTAAGTTGGAAAAAATCAAAAGAGCCTTCAGAATTTTTAGGCTATTATGTAATGCGTGCAGAAAAGGATAGTGGCAATTATGGCGTTTATGCGCGACTAGGAACACAAGTCAATAGATTTCAAGATAGAGTTGGTATATTCAATGGTGTTCCTTATGCCTATCGTATTGTTGCAATCACAAAGGATGGCGAAAGAATTTCTTCTGGAACAACGCCTTATGTAGTCGCCTCTCCCCAGTGGTTCCATACAGGTAGAATAAACGCTTTGGTCAGTATCATAATATTTATCTTTCTTGTGGTCTTCTTTATTGAATATACAAAAAAGGACCGCCCGGTATATGTACGAAGGATTGCCGGTTTATCCGCCATTGATGAGGCTGTAGGCAGGGCAACTGAAATGGGAAGGCCGATACTCTATGTTCCTGGGACTTCTGACATCAGCGATGTTGCAACAATTGCTTCTTTAAATATCTTAAGTGAAGTTGCCAAAAAGACCGCGCAGTATAATACCCCTTTAATAGTCCCGAATCGCGACCCGATTGTGTTTACCGTGGCAAGGGAAGTCGTAAAAGAATCATACAACAAGGTGGGAAGGCCAGATGCATTCAATCCCGATAGTGTCTATTATGTAACTGATTCTCAGTTTGCGTATGCAGCAGCAGTGAGTGGAATAATGATTAGAGAAAAGCCAGCAACAAATTTTCTTGTTGGAATGTTCTGGGCAGAATCTCTGATTATGGCAGAGAGCGGAGCATCAACCGGAGCAATTCAGATCGCTGGGACCGATGCAATTACACAATTACCATTTTTTATCACTGCCTGTGATTATACACTAATTGGTGAAGAATTATATGCGGCAAGTGCCTATATCTCAAGAAATCCTACACTTTTAGCAACACTGAAAAGTCAGGATTATAGTAAGTTAGTGATTGCCGGTATAATGGTTATAGCAACATCCCTTGCCTTACTGAAACTTGGAATCCCTGTTTTTAATTTGTTTAATATACAATGACAGAACTTAATAACCATAATGAGTGGAAAGTTAGAATTTTATTACTTGCTACTTGCTACTTTTCACTTATTAGGTTATCTTAGGTAGGAGGTTTTATGCAGAGAACAATTCCTTTAATGATTGTTCTGATAATTGGAATAGCCATGCTTGTCCAGTTTTTTATTCCCCATAAAATATCCAAGGATATTTATATGAATTTCCTTGACTGGCTAGGAATAATTGCTGCATTTGCGTTGGTCCTTGGATTAGGAAGTCTTATAAATCATCACATAGATAAAATTCAAAGAAAAAGAGAGCACTGGCAATACTCCTGGGTCACACTCATTTCTATAGTCATCGTTGCAATAATCGGACTTTTTGGGGGAATGGAAGGCAAAGGGCCTTTACCGGTTCAACCCCAATTTATGTTCGGCAATAAATTGATTGTGATAAAATATTCAATCCAGACCATTTATGACAATGTGATGACCCCACTTGGTGCAACGATGTTTGCGCTATTAGCGTTTTTTATGTCATCTGCCGCATATCGTGCATTCCGTGCAAGAACCTTTGAAGCCACACTCCTTCTGGTCGCGGCTTTTATTGTAATGATTGGTGTGGTACCGATTGGCTATTATCTATCACCCAAATTGCCACATCTTGCCCAATGGATAATGGATGTTCCCAATACTGCATCAAAAAGGGGTATTCTCTTCGGTGTGGGGCTTGGAATAGCGGCAACATCATTAAAAATTATGCTCGGGATTGAAAGAAACTGGCTCGGTGGTGGAAAATGAAATTCTGGGAATATTTATTAAAAATTGATAGAAGGATTGTGTTTTTACTCGTTGGGCTCTCGGTATTAATTCCGCTAATATTCCCGTTTCGTATAAAAACAAATGTTATGCCTTATACGCAAAAACTATTTGATGTGATTGAAGAGATTGACCCTGAGGCACAGGGAATTTTGATTTCTGCAGATTATGACCCCCAGACAATGCCTGAACTCCATCCGATGTTTATCTCTTTATTACGCCACACATTTTCAAAAAGAATTCCTACTCTTGTAATGACCTCTTATATCCAGGGACCTGGGCTTGCAAAACAGGGACTTGACCAGGTAACGCAAGAATTCAATGCAAGGGCGACAACCCATGCCGATTCCATAATATATGGAAGAGATTATGTCTTCTTGGGCTTTCCACCCTTATGGCTTGCTGCGGTATTGAGAATGGGTTCTGATATAAACCAGGCATTTCCTGCAGATTATTATAAAAATAGAACCGCCTCCCTTGAAATGATGAAGAAAATAAAAAATTATAACGACATTGGAATCATTATCTCAATCGCAGGGAGCGCATTACCACAATCCTGGGTTGTTTATGCAAATACAAGATTTGGCGTAAAAATCGGTTCGGGTGCTACTGCAGTCACCGCCCCTGATTTTTATCCATTCTTGCAGACCGGACAGATGAGCGGAATGATTGCGGGTTTGAAAGGTGCATCTGAATATGAACATCTTGTGCAAACGAAATATAATCTTACCGGTCCAACCCCGGCGACAAAAGGGATGAGTTCACAATCAATCGCCCATATTACGATTCTTTTACTTGTAATAATTGGTAACATCGGTTATTTTGCTACAAGGAGGTCCCGTGAGTCATGACCCCTGGATTTGGATTGGTGCATTTTTGACCATCGGGATTCTGTCTTTTTTATACAAAGAGAATCCATTTTATCGTTTTTGTGAACACCTATTCGTTGGTGTAGCAAATGGCTATGCGATTGCAGTTACCTGGCACCTCGTTTTAACACCAAGGCTTGTTATGCCCTTACAAGGCGGGAATTATCTTGTGCTCATTCCGATGATTATTGGTCTACTCTACTTCTTTAGATTCATCCCCAAATTATCATGGCTTGTGCGCATTCCAATTGCAGTTGCATTGGGATTTTCTTCAGGCGTAAGCATACCAGCAATAATCCAAGCAGATGTAATAAAACAGATGCAGGGAACGATTATCTACCCCCATCTATTTGCAAACTGGCAGCAGGGATTATGGGCGGTTCTTATCTTCATCGGTGTCCTTGCTACTATATTCTTCTTCTTTTTCTCAAAAGAACATAAAGGGATTTTAAAACCCGTATCTTATGTCGGTATAATCTTCATTATGGTTGGTTTTGGTGCATCCTTTGGTTATACAGTGATGGCGCGTCTATCCTTATTGATTGGTAGATTACAATTCCTATTCGGCACCTGGCTGGGATTGATAAAATAAAAAATATCAACCGATACTGCAGAATTTGAAGTCATATTGAATAAATAAAAAAGGGGGCTTTTGCCCCCTTTTTTATTATGTTCGCGCCTTAGTGGGTTACGACAAGTTTGCCAGAGAGATTTTTGCTATCGGTCTTTAATACAACCACATAGGCACCGTTGGCAAGTTCACGGGTATCAATAGTGTTGGTATAGAAGCCAGCATTCTTATAGCCCTGGTCAATCGTTCTGACGAGTCTGCCATCCGCACTGTAAAGGGTAATTGATACATTGCCGGATTTTGGTAATGCATAGGAAATGCCTGCCTGGCTCTTAACCGGATTTGGTGTAATATTGAGTGCAAGTTTCTTTGGTGTTTCAGTTTTGTTCTCGGCAATACCAACGATTGGATTCCTGCCAACATACCAGCGGGAGGCAGCGGCTACATTGCCCTGGATAAGGGCATAAAGATCATCCATTGGAGAAGGTATAGCGCAACCAAATGTGAAGAAAAATTGTCCATTTCCCACTGGGTCAACTCTCTTTGCAATCTGCCAGAGACAGTTGTTATGGTCACTGATACTACCGGTTAGATTTCTTGGTGTTGACCAGGTTGCACCGTTATCTGGTGAATAATTGTAATAAACATCCCAGAATGTACTGGTGCCTGCGCCACTTCTGGCTTCACCAAATAAAACAACCACATAATTACCACCTGTAGCAATTGTCGGATAGAAATTCTCAGCACCGGCTGTAGTAACTCCAACCTCAATACAAGGCTGTCCAGGAGCTCTTGAGACATAAACTTTACCAATATAAGGATATTCTGTATCATCGCCATTAATTACATCAAACACAAGGATTGGATTACCCGCATCGGTAACCGCCACCTGTTCCCAGTATACAACATTATTGGTAAATGGCTGGGGCCAAACCATGTTATATGTTTGCTCCGCACTCCAGTTTATACCATCGGTCGTGGTTTTGTAATAGATATTGAGGTCAGCATCATAATAGAATACATACCCAATTCCGCCATTGAAATCAAATCCCCAGTAATAAGCTGTCGCTGGTGCAACAACTCCGCTGGCAATTTGCTGGCTCAAATCAGTGTTATAGGTCATGTAGAGTATATCATAAGCAGCGGTAACACCGATAAATAAAATATTTCCATTGGGCAATTGTTTTCCAATGTGTTTATGGACATTCACATTACCTGAAAAGTCGACAGGATAATCCCACAATGATGAGAACCAGCCTCCACTTTCATACTGTCCAACCATTGCTCCCCAGGCACCACCTACGAGGACCGGAAAGGAGATATGTGGTCCCTGACCATCCCTTGAAGCAATTGAAGTTGGATACCTTGCAGGGCCATGCTGTTGATTATAAGCGAACGGATCTGTCAACGCAAAACTGAATGTATTATCAGTCTGCCAGACATCAAGAGCACCACTAACCGCAAAATTCCTGCAAACAAATTCCAGATACCCATCAGTAGGATTATAAGCCAAGCATTCTTGCATCTGAGTCCACATAGTATACTGATTAACAGAAGAATCTGCTATTACAATGTCTCTCGTTGTCGACACTGGTACAAATCTATCACAGGAACCAGTTCCATCATCCATCTTTGCCTTATCAATATTTGCAGGCACAATTGTTGCCCACACAACGATACACATCATACCAACGATTGTTAATACTTTCTTCATTTTTCACTCCTTTCTTTGTATAACCATTTTGAATATAGTTCTGATTGCCCTTGAGGGCTGTTAAATCATATTTTTATTTATTTTTATCACCTCCTTTCTTTATTTTATTATCAGCATCTTACAAAGCATATTGTCTGCATCGGTTTTGACTCTAATGAAATATACACCCGATGCAATTCCGTCTGGAAACCACAGGAATTCATTTTTGTTTTTATTGAATCCGCCCTGATAAATCGTCTTTAAGACCCTTCCTGAAACATCAAGAATTTCAATCTTACCCCGGGTCTCTTTTTCCATTGTAAACTGAATGGCAACAGCATTTTTCTCGGTTACAGGCTGAGGCATAATCCTTAAAGAAGTTATTATCGGCAATTGATTATTCTCTTCAACCCCCACGATATCCTGTCTTATTATCAACAATCCAGTGCCGCCGTCTGGTAGATAGACAAGACCTTTATTCACATAAACAAAATTTGCTGTGCTCAATGAAAGAATATAACCTGCTTCTGAAGGTGAATATGGATTTGAAACATTTATCACCCTCACACCACCCATTGTTCCGTCAGCAACAAAAAGATAGTTATTATAGAACTGAATCCCTGTTGCTGATGATGGTGTATCAAGTGAGCCTAAAAGTAAAAGGGTATCAGGGTTTGAGGCATCAAAGATTTTAATTCCGGGAGCACCGTCTGCTGCATAGAGATAATTGCCATATTTAGCAACCGAATATGTCACTCCATTCGTATCATAATAACCGGTTTCATACGGATTGGATGGATTTGAAACATCTATTATTCTCACACCCTTTGTGGCATCAGCAACATAAGCAAGATTATTAGCCACAACAACATCGTAGGCAAAGCCACTTGTATTAAATATTCCCAATATCACAGGATTAGAAGGATTCTGGACATCAACAATCACAAGTCCCTGGGAACGCGCTGCCACATAAACCCTGTTTTCGTCCAAAAATAAACCAAGCACATCATCACCGAGCGCCAGTTTTCCAATCTGAAAAGGATTTGTTGGATTTGCAAGTGATAAAATTCTCAGGGTATCCTCACGGTCGCCAATGTAAAGATATTGGGATGAGCCTGTAATTGAATATGAATTTCCTGGTAGAGCCACTTTATTGACATATTCAGGGAGTGTGGAATCACTAATATCAACTATCTGCAAGCCACCGGTTCCATCTGTGAGATAAGCATAATTACCGATTATAATTAGATCATTTGCCCATCCGGGCGTATCATAATGACCGATAAGATTGACATTGGCTGAATGATTCAATTCCATAACCCTGGTCCTTCCAAAGCTTCCATCCGCCGCAAGCCTTACATTGCCTGCATTCATTGCCGCAATATTAACCCTTAGTGAGCAACTGAGCGCTGGACAGGTCCAGACATATTTTCCTGTATTGGGTACATTGTTGGCGATCAGGGTCCAGCGTAAAGAATCGTATCCTTCACCATCAGTACCCTTTGACCACCAGAGTTTTATATAACTTATGTCATTTCCGGTCGTACGCCACCGAATCGCATATTTTATGTTCTTAAACATAATGGGTAAATTGTAAAGGTCGCCACCCTTAGGATACTCAAGGATAATATTATTCGGATTTGCACCACCAGGTATAAGATTTACAACATAGTCATAGGACCATACGCCGTTGTAATATGTTCCAAGCGGCCACAATGGTTCATTGTTATCCCAGGTTGTGTGAACAATTATAAATGTATCAGTGCTTGTAATCTCGTATCCAACACCGGTGACCGAGTGATTTATATATTGATTCATGGGTGGATACCAGTATTGAAGGACATTCCAGTGACAGGGCCGCTGGGCGTCAATCTCTGCCTTCAAATAAGAAAATACCCATTGATTCCAGTACCCACCCTGCGGAGAAGTAGTGGCACTAAATGAATATCCATTATAAGAATTAGCAACCGCTGCCATTCCTGGAGCAATATAGGAGATATAGGTGCCACCGGTTAATGTGTCGGTGTACATTGCCAGGGCAAGTTCACGATTGGTATTGGCGCAATCGTTCCACTCGTTTTCTGGTGTATCCCAGTGGGTAAAGAAGTAGTCAACAAGTTTCCCATAATTACGATAATCCCAGTACCAAAACATCATCGATGCTGCAGTGGGCGAACAACCATAAACCCAGTCAATAAATGGAACAGAATCCACATAATTGGATTGACGGGTAGTGAAGTCTTCTGTATTTAGATAACGAATCCACTTTTCTCTCGTTATCTTTTCTAAGATTGGGTCTGCCTTGACCCTTGTCATATCTTCGTCAGTTCTAACTTGTGCATTTACGACATTTATTAAAATTCTTTTGCCATCTATATCAAATCCTGCGTATTCTTCCCCTGTCCCAAAATAATAATACTTTTTGAACAAAGGTTCCCTTTGGAAAATTTTTCTTGCTTTTTCCAGGGCTCTGCCATAGAACCTTTCACAATATGGAATTCCCCTATAAACCTCTCCGATAGGTGAAGTTGTATACCTTGCACCCATTATTATTGTAATAAATTCATTTTGGCCATTAGTAAATATTAATCCATAGGCATTGGGCTGTTCATCAGAGCCGTGATAGGTTATTACACTGGAAAGAATATAACCAGTGCCAAATCTCTGATTTACAAACCTGCTCCCGATGTCTTCTATTTTATTTATTGGAATAAAATCAGATGCCCACAATGCTCCTGTAATGATTAGTAAAACAACCAATTTTTTCATTATCCACCTCTTTTTGAAGGGTGGGGTTCACAGTGAACCCCACCCGAATCTTTAATTAGAATCCGAAGAGCAGTCCGATACGATGGGTATGACTGAGCACCCCTTTGTTCATATAAGCATAGTCAATCCGCATCTCACGTTCACCCATCTTAAGATTAAATCCAACACCTGCGGTAAGGTTATTCAGTAGCCACTCCGTTTTATCACCCCAGTTTGGATATGTATATTTTTCTGCGGTTGTATCATAGACTGGTTCAGCGCCGGTCATCGCCTTCATATAGTCAAAATTCAGATACATTTTGTAGCCAGTCCTTAAGAAGAGGGTGTTCATATAACCATATTCAAGCCCTAAATTTATCGTTTCGTAATTGTCATTTGGATGATTCAAATCAAGGGCAACAGTAAAACGCTGGGCTTCGGTCTCTACAGGATTCATTGCCAAGCCAAATCTGAAGATTAAGGGCAATGGAAATGGCGTGGTCTTTACTGAAACTGGAATTTCTTGATAATCAAGTGGAGAATCAGGGAATGGGTTAGCTGATCGGTCAAGGTTTCTTCCCCCAAATTTTATATCGGCTCCGAAATTCGCCATCGATGCTGCAATTTTCAAACCCCTAAAACCGGTATTATAATGAATTCCAAAGTCAGTAGCAATTCCTGTTGCAGACATATCCTGGATCATTTCCTGAACTGCCTTGATTGTAGCACCTGCAGCAAGACGGTCGGTAAACATCCTTCCAAATGAAATTCCAAGGGCAAAATCAGAGGCATTGAAATATCTTCCGGTTCCTGTATCCTCACGCACAGTCTTGGTATTTGGGTCATCAACAGATGTAATTTCCATTTCTCCCATAGTCAATGCAGTAAGACTGAAACCAAGGGTTCCCATATTTGCTAACGGAAGTACAACCGCAAGGTAATCATGTTTTATATCCGCAATCCATTCGTTATGCTGGAGTGCAAACTGACGACTATTCAAAACACCCAGCCCTGCAGGATTCCAGTATGTTGCCGAGGCATCATCAGAGATTGCGACAAATGCCTCACCCATTGCCGCCCCGCGACCAATACCGATCTTCAAGAACTGGGCACCTGATGTCCCGAGCTTTGCAAAATCTGCAAACAGGGGAATTGATAATATAAGGATTAGCGCAAGGTACCTTTTCATTTTTGCCTCCTATCTTACGATTACAAACTTGCCTGTCTGTTGACCAACCTTGGAATCAACATGGAAGACATAA
>CAZLGA010000035.1:0-23205 GCA_964559225.1 uncultured bacterium
GTCTGAGTATGTTAAACTTATGCCTTTTGTATATCGTAGGTCTACAAAAGGTGAACCAGGTGGATACCATGTGTCCGAGGACCTCAAAATACGTTCAAATTAATCGTTTTTGTCCAGAGTTGACATAAAAAGGTTTTTATGTATTATTAGGCTATGAGCAAAGGAAATGTCTTCAGTGGAATACAACCTTCAGGAAGATTGCACATAGGAAATTATGTTGGCGCAATGCGGAATATGATTGCCCTTCAAGATGATTATCAGTGTATTTATGGTATTGTTGATTATCACGCAATGACCGTCCCATTTGAGCCCAAGAATATGGAAAGGCGGATACTCAATTGCGCGGTTGATTACATTGCTGCTGGCATAAACCCCAAAAAAAGCATCCTTATGCTCCAGTCAACAGTATCTGAACATACCGAACTTGCCTGGATATTAAATACAATAACGCCCATCTCCTGGCTGACAAGGGTTCCTACATTTAAGGAAAAAAAGTCTCAAAATCCAGATTATGTAAATATGGGTTTACTTGATTATCCCGTATTAATGGCAGCAGATATTATACTTTATAAATCGGTTGTTGTTCCAGTTGGCGAAGACCAACTTCCACATCTTGAATTGACCCGAGAGATTGTCCGTAAATTTAATGTATATTTCGGCGAAACATTTCCTGAACCAAAAGAATATCTAAGTAAAGTGACAAAAATACTCGGGCTTGATGGTGTGAATAAAATGAGCAAATCTCTTAATAATTGTATATTTCTTGATGACGATAAAGATACGATTTGGAAGAAATTGAGCACTGCGGTCACCGATACTAACAGGAAAAAAAGAAGTGACCCCGGCAATCCTGAACTTTGTAATATTTACACTATGCATCTTGCATTTTCCCAACAAAAAGATATAGACTATTGTGGTCAAGAATGCAGAAGAGCAGGAATTGGCTGCCTGGATTGTAAAAAAATCCTCTCAGAGAATCTTTATGCCGAATTAAAACCCATACAGGAAAAACAAAAAGAACTACAGAATAATCCCGATTATATATACGAAGTGCTATACGATGGATATAAAAGGGCAGAGAAAATCGCCCAACAAACAATGGAAGAAGTTTACGAAAAATTAGGGATTAGAAGGTTCCATCAATAGGGTCGCACTTCATCATCAGCAAGGGTTACTGCAACTGATTGCCCCATTAATTCAATAGAAACAACAAGTTGCCTCTTCTTGTTATCCTCTTTTAAAAGTATGCCGATGGCACCTGTCAGCGGTCCTGCCACTACTCTGACCTTTGCACCGACAACAAGATAAGGTAGTGGATAAATATTACGGTCGCTCTGAATAAATATTTTTATTGAATCTATATCCTCATCTGGGACTGGTGTTGGTCTACCGTTTCCACATATACGAACGACGCCATGCGTTTTGTAGACCTTTAGCCAGTTTTCTTTATTATTATCAAGATGCACAAATAAATAGTTAGGAAATAAAGGTCTTTTGATAAGTAGTTTTCTATCTCTACGCCTGCTTGGCACCAGGATTTCCGGCAGAAATGTCTGGAGCCCCTGATCCGTAAGAATCTTATTAGTCGTCCACTCGTGATGACATTTCGTATATACCGCATACCATTTTATATAATTCACAATGTGATCATCATTATTCATAACTTAATTATAACAAAAAAAAACAATCAGTCAAGACTTAAATAGTTATTCTCTCTATACCATTTTATTGTTTCTTCCATTCCCTTTTTAAGGTCGTAATTCGGACGCCAGCCAGTTTCCTCCATTATACTTGAACTTATACACACCCAGAAGTTCTCAGACATTTCCTTGATTTTATCATAACCTGCCAATCGCATTTTCGGGGGAATCAACAGGTCGCTTAAGATTCCCAATAGCAAAGCAATAGGTTCTGGAATGTTTATCTTTATACACACTTTATTTTTCAATATTTCCTGTATCGTCTTGATGACATCTTCAAGAGCATAGCATATTCCATCACTGACATAATAGACCTTATGATTGAAAAGATTTTTCTCAATGATAATCTGAAGGAGCGCAATCAAATCTTTTTCAAAAATTAAATTAATGTATTTCTCTTCCTTTCCGATTACTGGGCAGAATCCTTTTTCTAAGAGTTTAATTATTTTCAGTATTTCTGTATCATAAGGACCATAAACAGAACAGGGACGGAGGATTATATAATCAAGTCCAGAATTAATCACAATTTCTTCGGCGAGTTTTTTCGTCACTCCATAAAACGAAACTGGAACAGCATTTACTTTTTCATCTAAACCAATTTTAGAAGTTCCCGGACCACCCGCGGCTTGAGAACTTAAAAACAGAATTTTATTAACATTGTTTCTTTTCATTGCATTTATCAAATTCCTGGTGACAACAACATTTGCAAGATAAAACTCGTAATAATTGCGACCCATCGTTCTTGCTGCACAGTGGACAACAATATCAACATCTTCAAGCGCTGAATCAAGTCCTCGGTCATTTTCTAAATCGGCATACTTTATCACAATATTGGGCTGATTTTTATATACACTTATATTTGATGTCTTGCGGACAAGAAGTTTTATCGGTGATTTTTTTATCTGTTCAAGTGCAAAATTCTTACCAACGAAACCGGTTGCGCCGGTAACAAGCAGCATCTATCTATACGGTAGAATCAAAAAAGATTAAAATTGATAGCTCAAAGAAAATTTCCGGTTGGTAGTTCTAAAATCGTACATCGCCTCATCAACACCAACATCGAGTGCAAAACCACCCGCCTTAATTCCACCACCAAATGTGAAACCTATACGTTTCCCTTCATAATCATAGAAATAGCCACCTCTTAACTGTATGAAATCAAAATATTCTATTTCAAGGCCTGTGCCTTTCCACGCTTCCTGCATTTCATATTTCAAATTCTCAAAAAATGTATTCCGGGGATTTGCGAACATACCAACCAGAACTTTTGTGACCTCACCGGTAAGACGAATTTTTATAACTTTTGAATTAACTGGTTGAACTTTTATTCCGATTCTCAAAGTATATGGCATTGGATCTGATGCACCACTTTGTGAATAACTTATATTCGGACCGATATTCTGCAATACAAAGGCTAATGAACCATATTCAAAAGGTTTGTATAACATACTCCCATCAAAGGCATAGGTAATGCCGATACCACCGCTTTTGATTCCCAGTTCAGGCATCCTACCAAATACCCAAGGCGCAACAAGATATGAATAAACAATCTTCCAGCCTAAACCAATGCCCAACTTGGGATTTAATTTAAACCCATAACTTAATGCCCCTGCAATATCAAATGTTGTGTATGTTCCAAGATAAACACCCTCACGGTTAATAACATCGGTTGGACCGGTCGTAAGATAAATCAGGTTCAAACCTCCGGTTCCATTCTTTATTGGCCTCGTATATCCAGCATATTCATAATACATCCCTTCATGTAATCCAGAGAGCCAGGGTGCATGCTGTAGTGTTATGTTCTGTCTATCCATAAATGCCAATCCTGCCTGATTATAGTAACAGGCAGTTGCATCATCCGCAATAGCAGAAAAGGCACCTGCCATTGCGGTTGCCCTTGCACCGGGCCAAATCAAAAGAAAGACACAGCCCGGTCTTTGTGAAGCTGCTCCTGCAATAGCAAACAATATCAAGAGCAGTATTGAGAGTTTATGCATCAAAAACCTCCATATTTAATTATATTTCAAAAAGGTGAAAAGTCAAGATTTAAAACAACTGAATCCGCTCTATCTTTTTACTGTACGTTTCATTGGGTTTTGTCAAAAAATCTTTAGATCAACCTTCCTATTTTCTTTTTTCCTGCACAGGGATAAGATTCAAAAAATTATTAATAGTATATTCGCCCACGAGGAATATCGTCGGCTTATCCGGTAATTTTACAAGATAATTGTAGTCCCGCTTATCACCAATTTCAAGCCTGAATTCACCCCCACCAGTAGTAAAAATTTTTATATTATGTCGGGGCTGAAAACTCGCAGTATCAGAAAATCCTATTGCTCTGAGTTCGCTCAGGATAAAAAGTGCTCCATCAATTTTGTTTTTCTCTATGACTTTGTCTTTATACATCCAAAGGGTATCTTTCTTTATTATCTCTTTATCATCAATATTAATCTTTTCTATCAATTCTTTGTCGATTTTTATTATTGTTTTATCGCGCCAGTCATCAGGTTTTATATTAACCTGGTGTTTCGTTATTCCGCTTGCCAGATAAACCTTGTCATCGTTTTCAAATCTTAAATATGAGTTTTGATAATCACCTGCATATTTTCCGATATAGAAAGAGACTTCTTTCCTACCTCTCAGACTTATTTTTATTCCATTTACCCCGACTTCAAAATCGTCAAATTTCTCTTTTCTTCTTGATATGACCTCACCGAGTTTTAAATTCTTCAAATTATTTATAAGAAAGGCGATAGTAGAACTGTCACCGGGATAGGAAAAGGGTTTTATTATTTGATAATTATTATTTTTAATTTCAATCTCAGTCGTATCAATCGGTCTGCAAATTTTAATTGACTTCAGTTCTTCAATCGAGATAATCGGTTTTGTTTGTGGTTTTTTGCCCGTAAATAAAAGAATTAAAAATAGGACTACAATAACACAGATAAGAATTATTATATTCTTATGCTTTGTAACCACTTTTGCCTCCTTTTCTTATTTGCCATCTTACTATTCCCACAATGATAAATATCAAAACCGGCAATAGTGGTGATAACCATTGGATAAATGTCTTCATACCTTTGCTTATTTCTTTTAATGGTCTGATACTAACAGATTTAGAACGGATTGAGATTAAGATTTCATCCTGCGTGAGCCAGTCAATAATGTTCATAAATAAAGCAATTCCAGGAACACTCAAAAATTTATCGTCAATGAATTTTGATGTGCCAACAACCACAACCCTTTTATCTCCTGAGAGAGAACTAATTGTATTGAATGGACCCTGTTTGTCAAATGGTAAAGGAAATGGTAAAAACTTCTGCTGGTCCATAGGATTTAATGACTGTGGTGAATTTCTAAGCCAGGATGCCTTTGAAGTACGAGCAAGTTCTTCTCCACCTATTATTGGACTTACGAAAGGCAGAACAACTGCTTCAAAATCTTTTGTGATAGAATTCTGTTTTGAAAGATCCATAATCTTAGGAAAATATGGATATGGAACGATGTTCTGCATTACGAAAGAGCCATGCAGGCTCTTCAAAATCATCATCTCATTGTTGCGGTCCATTATTATTCCTGGTTCAACTACAATTCCAAGTTTATTCAAAAGTGTGTCAATATTTGGCATACGGAGTGGAAAGGCAAGAAAGAATTCCATATTTATGCCAAATCTATCTAAGAATATTCCAACCGGGATTTTGTTATTTATGTATTCAAGTATCTTTTTTGTTTCAATCGTATCAAAATCACTCTTTGGACCAGCAATGATAAGGGCGTCGATCTTTGGATTTATTGTGTCCATAAGATTGATGTTCACACTGGTGTAGCGGTCCCTTATTTTGTTCAAGAGATTTTCCGATAGCGTTAATTCATCATGTCCACTTGTAAAACCTATCGTCTTAATGGTTTCTTGAGTTAGTTTCTTTATCCGGGAAGTAATATCATATTCAAGATTAGCAAAATCTTCAACCACCGGCATAACTTCTCTTTTATCTTCAAAAAGAAAGACAATCCCCATAAATCCTTGCTTTACCCCAAACTCACCTTGTTTTACTTCAGTAAACTGGAGAGGAACCACGCCGTTTCGCTGGGCATCACTCATCTGTTCGGGTGTTGTTGGATCATTATGTTCAATTCGAATTTTACCTTTTGACCGCAGACGATATTCACCGAGCAGGTCATTGAGGTATTGGGCACGATTATTGTATGGAAATGGCAATTTACTTGTGATATAGGAACGAATCACAATATTGTCGGGTAGATCATTCAATATCTTCAATGTTGCTCGGCTCAATGAGTAGATATTACCTTGGGTTAAATCAAACCTCAAAAATAGTCTTGTTGAAATCAGATTGACGAGAATTATTACAATGCCAATGAGTATCCATTGCGTAGTGCTTAGCAATCTCTCTTGTATCCTGCGGTAGAAATAAAGTGCGCCATAAATGAATAGGAATATCAGGGAAAGAAAATATATAAGGTCCCTCGTGTCAATTATACCACGAATTATGTTATTAAGATGGTAATCAACACTGAGATAATTAAGAAATGGCATAATGCCTGTGGGGAAGACAAAGAGCAATTTGCCGATGATAAAAAAGAAAAAGGAAATGAATATACTGATAATAAATGCAACAATCTGTGTTGTAGCAATTGATGAAGCAAAAATTCCAATACCCGTGAAGAAAAGGGCAAAAAGTATTAGACCAATATAACTTGTGAACACAATCCCCCAGTCAATATTTCCCAAAATTGATGAAATAACAGGAAAAATAAGTGTTACACACAACCCAATCAAAATTAGAATAAAGGCGGAAAGCCATTTACCAATTATAACATCAGTATCTTTTATCGGAAGTGTAGCAAGAATCTCAATTGTTCCGCGCGCCCGTTCTTCAGCAATCAATCTCATACATAATCCAGGGATTAAGAGCAAAAACAAAATGGGAACGATGTTAACGAAACCGTTTATATCTGCCTCACCCCCAAGGAATAAATCCTGGGCATAGAACCAACCACTCAAGCCAACAAATACTATCAGTATGATATAAGCAATTGGTGAGTTGAAATAAGTACTCAATTCTTTTTTGATTATCACTTTAATCATCATTCCTCCTTTGTCAATTCTCTGAATATATCTTCAAGTGATGTCGCCCGTCGGTGGAGATCACAAATTTTCCAGCCTTTATTGACCGCAGTGTCAAAAATGGCTTCTCGGATATCTTTTGCACTAATTATTTCGTATTGATAAAGATTATCTTCTATCTTTATCTCATTTATTTCTTTTATCTCTGCTATTTGCTTTAAATCATTGATTGGATTTTGTTTTGCAATTAGTTCCAGAGTTATCGTCTCACCCCCTTTAGCCATTGTCCTTATCTCACTTTTGTTTCCATCGGCAACGATTTTACCTTTATTTATGATCAACACCCTTTCGCAGGTTGCTTCTGCTTCAGAGAGAATATGAGTTGAGAGCATTACAGTTTTTTCCTTCCCCAGTTCTTTTATAAGATTACGTAATTCAATTACCTGGTTTGGATCAAGTCCTTCGGTCGGTTCATCGAGTATTAAGATATCGGGATTGTGGATTATTGCCTGTGCAACCCCCACTCTCTGACGATAACCACGAGAAAGGGTCCCAATATTTTTACTCAATACATCAGTAATACCGCAGATATCCGCCACTTCACTTACTCGATTTTTTAGATTTCTTGTATTTCTTATTTCACCGATAAATTCAAGATACTCATAAACCTTCATATCCGGATACAGCGGATTATCTTCAGGAAGATAACCAATAAGCAGTTTCGTCTTTATAGGTTCTTCTGTTACATCAATTCCATTAATCAGGCATTTGCCTTTAGTCGGTATTAGATAACCTGTAAGCATCCTCATTGTCGTTGTCTTTCCTGCACCATTCGGTCCAAGAAATGCAACGATTTCGCCTTTACCAATATTGAAAGAAATATTATCCACGGCCCTTGTTCGGCCAAAATATTTAGATAAATCTTTGACTTCAATCATTGCACCTCCTTAAGATATATCATCCATAAGTAAACACCTAGCCTGCACTAAAGGCTCATCCCCGAAGGGAAACTTCTTAAAATCACCACAATTCTAACATCACCAATAACTAAAGCCCGACACTTTTGAACACCGCAAACGGTGTCAATCCTCAATTCGTCATCCTGTCCATATTATGATTTACCACACCGTGTATATCTCATTAAATATCACAACATTTTAATCAATGTAATCGTAAATGAATAAACAATTATATAGAAAAAATTTAAAAAGTCAAGAAAAATTTAAAATTTTGTATCCAATTGAACACCCAATTTTTTTGTGAGAAAATCTTTTTTCATAAAACTGAGTTTGATTGAAAAACTTATATTTTTCAATATCCTCAATGAAAGATAACAAAATCCATATCTTCCCTTTCCATATACCATTCTATTGTTTATAATGCCGGGCAAATCAGGTTCATAAACATAAATTCGGGTTGAATATGAATCTGTATCAAATAGACCATATCTGAACTTCGCAGCAACAAATCTTGTATCAATTCCTGCTTCTACTCCACCAAACAACCCCCTTTTTAGTGAATCTCCATAATCACATTTTTCCTCCAATCTCAAATCAAAATATAAAAATCTTTTTAACTTGAATTTTAAAAAAATTCGCGAGCCTGAAATCTCTTTATAATTTTCGCGATATAACCAGCGCAAATTTATTTTTATTTCCGTAAAGCCTACTTTTTTACCAAGATTAAATCTCAAATCATATCTATTCGTATCTGCCTGATTATTGGTATAAATATTAATGTTCGTTCCTGCATCAATTATCCGTGAACTGTTATTTAAATCAAAATATAAGCCAATGTAATCTTCATCCGCTTCAGCACCCTTTGGCGCATAGAATCCAGGATTGAAATATTTGCCAGCAATATTGAAAATAAAATTATAAGGTAAAAGCCCTGTCCAACCGAAAACACTGCCCAGACGATTCTGGAATGACCTTGCAAATTCCGCAAAAAGAATAAACCTCTCTTGGAAATATTTCAAATTTAAACCACTTATAAAATAATTCTTACCATAAAAATCAATCGTTGAATCCGAACAAATAAAAGCTGGTTCATAAACGGACCAGTATGTGGTAAAACCGCTCATTATATTATCTTTTGTATAGCGGAGATTATAGCCAAATATCTCCTCGCGGATGCGGTCCTTGCGGGCATTTGATGCTGAATCAGTATGGTGTCCTGATGGGTCAAATGACTTTGCATATCCCGAAGTGTCAATCCTACCATCTAATTTTTGATTTGAATAGAAAAGTGCGTAATTAAGAAATAAGGTATCGCTAAGTGCCGCACCAAAAAATCCTCCATTCTCTATTGATGAAGTATATGGTATTATCCCCCGTTCATGGGTAAGTAATCTAAAATCAGTCCCCTGAAAGAATGTACCTATTGATGAAAGGATGATACCTGAACCAAAATCAAGGTTATAATTCCCAAAGGCAAATTTTCTTTTACCTTCGTCAATCAAAATTCCTGTGCTGTAGTAATCAAAAAAAGAAGATTCGTAAGGGTCTTTTTCTGTGACCAAAAAAATCTTATAATCTTGCATTTCAAATATGTTTTTTGTATAATATGCTTCGCTATCATTTTTATCTAATTCTTTTTGGAATCTTAATCTGCTCTGGACACCTTTCCATTTAACGGGTTTACTCTTTATTGTGACATAAGGTCTTATCAACTCAACAAATTCTTTATCAATTCCTTTTATCTTAAGAAGGTCATCGACTTTCTCAAATCTCCCGAACTTCTCCCGGTAGCCAATAATCTTTAAACAATCCGCAGGTTTTAGAAAAGGAATCTTTGACAATTCCTTTAAGTCAGCAGTATTGAGGTCAATTGGATTATACTTTAAATTCTCTAATTCAAATAATATCGTCTCATAATCTTTTTCCTGCTCGGTCTCAAACAATTCCTGATTGAGGGTATTGAAAAACAAAAAAATGGGGATTAACATCAAAGTAAATTAATAAAAAAAGAATGCGTAAGCCCTAATTGGCGATGGCTTGTTCCCGCATAATCAAGGATAATTCTACCAAGATGAATTCTTAAACCAAATTCAAAAAGAAAATTCTCAGTGCTCAATCCAGTGAAAAACTCAAAATTCTTCGCTGGCATTATAAATAATCCTGGTTTGAAAAATGGTCTTTCGTTCTCTTTGCCCATTATGTAAAAATACGGTTTAAATTCTTTGTTTGCAAAATAATTTGAGCCTAAAACATAAGTAATTGGTAAATAATCAGTCTCAGAAAATCGTGGATAATTTATATTGTTAAGACAAAAATCAAATTTGAAATTAGATAGATAAAAGACGCTGCCCAATTTTATTGTAAATGTAAAACGATTGGTATATTCTTTTATCCAGTTGTTTAAAAGCCCAACACCAATACCACCGGTCAATGTTTTATATATAATAAATCCGCCCGAAAATTCAAGGGCATTCTCTCTATAAAGTTCACTGCCGAATGTCTTTAATCTCAATCTAAATGGCCTAATTTGCAGGTCCGCATTCCAGGTGCGTAACTCATTAATTCCAAATTTTTCATCGCCACCGAGCGTGATAAAAAACCTTTGTTCGATAAAATCCGCTGGATTGAATTTAGAAGTATTAAGTGCAAAATCAGGAAAGAGAAAATTTTCAAAAACACTTAAAAGACAGAAAATTATCAAATCTCTTCAACCTTTAAGACCATCCCCTCAGAGTTTACAACTTTTATTTTTGCGCCCCTTTTTATTGGTTTATCGCTCACTACATTCCACCATTCGCCATGGACGAATGCTGTTCCTCCTTTTTCATCAATATCGGTTCGGGCAATTCCTGTTTCGCCGACAAGCCCTTCTTTACCAGCAGTTGGTTTTCTAAATTGTGCTTTAATTCCCATAAATAACAATAACCCTACAAAAATAACAATAATGATGACAACGACCATTATCACCTCCCAGGATACCCTCAAAAATGGCAGGTCACTTTCAAAAAGGATTAAAGAACCAATTATCAACGATATAACACCACCAACGCTCAATAATCCATGTGATGTTACATAAATTTCAAGGACGAAAAAGATTGCACTCAATATAATTAATGCCAGCCCTGCGTAATTAACAGGAAGAAGATGGAGGGCATAAAATCCAAGAATAAGACATATCCCACCAACCACACCAGGAAAAATCATTCCTGGATTTTGAAGTTCAAAAAATAAACCATATATTCCAAGCAATAATAATATATAAGCAATATTCGGATTTGTCAGTATCAAAAGCAATTTCTCTCTTAAGGTCATTGAAAGTTTTTTGACCGGTGAAGATTTTGTATCCAATTTTTTTGTTTGCTCCTGGACTTTAATCTCTTTTCCATCAAGTTTTTTAATCAATTCTTCTTCATTTTCGGCGATGATTTCACAAACCCCTATCTTCAATGCGGTTTCATCATCAATAGAAGCACTTTCACGAACCGCTTTTTCTGCCCACTGGATATTTCTTTTTTTCGCCTTTGCCAAAGATTGTAAGTAGGCGACTGCATCATTGGTAATTTTATTAGCCATTACACTATCCATCTTTCCTCCACCCATTCCAACCGGATGTGCGGCACCAACATTTGTTCCTGGTGCCATCGCAGCAATATGGCTTGAGTACAAAATAAACAAACCTGCTGATGCAGCCCTTGCCCCCTTAGGAGCAACATATATTACGATAGGAATTCTTGCATTTAAAATCCTTTTCGTTATCTCCCTCATTGATTCATCAAGACCCCCTGGTGTGTCAATCTTTATAATAAGACATTCTGCATTTTTCTCCTCAGCAATGGTAATGGCACGGAGTATATAGGCACTACTTGCCGGACTTATAACACCACTCAATTCCCCAATATAGATAGTATTTGCCTGTAGTATGAATGACATTAGTAAAATACTCATAGTTAATGATAATCATTTTAGAAAATAAGTCAAGATGTTCGGGGCTGGGAAGCAAAAATATTAAAACCAGCCCCGAATGGGAGGGTTATGAAGGGACTCCCGTTTTTTCAATAAGTTTCTGCAAAAATTCTTTTGAAAAGGTCAAAAATATTTCAACTATTTCCGGGTCAAATTGTCTCCCTGCATACCTTTTTATTTCTTCCCGTGCCTCCTCATCGGTAAGCGCCTTTCTATATGGGCGATTACTCAACATCGCCGAATAAGTATCACAGACCGCAAGGATTCGGGAAAAAAATGGTATTTCGTTTCCTTTCAAGCCTTCTGGATAACCACTTCCATCCCATTTTTCATGGTGGTATAATACCCATTTTTCAATCTCCAGCAGTCCTCTGATGGGCTTTATTATCTCAGCACTAAATTTCGGATGTTTTCTCATAATTATCCATTCATCTTCATTTAAATTTGCCGGCTTATTCAAAATATTTTCTGAAACTGCAATCTTTCCAACATCGTGTAATAAACCGGCGAATTTTATAAGCTCCAATTCTCTGTCAGAACATTCTAATTTATTTGCCAGTTCAACTGCAATATTTGAAACCTGCAATGAATGTCCTTTTGTATATGAATCACGCATCTCAATCGCCTGAACCAACGCAAATACGGTTTCAATATTTATTTCTTTAATCCGTTCTATCGTCTGTATTTTATCAATCGCTATCACGAGTTGACGACCAATACCCTCAGCATATTTTTTCATCTCTTGTGCCTGATAGGTTTTATTGCTTGATAATAAAATTAAAGCACCCAATGTATCACCCCTCAAAATCAGAGGCACGCCGAGAAAGGTTGAAAACTTCTGTTTTTGCAAAAGAGAGGCAAATTCATAATCTTTATCAGGTTCTTTAATAAAGATACTCTTTTTCTCTTTAATAACCTTCCAGAGAACACCGTCTTTATTTTCAATCATTTTCCTATGAAATTCTTCGCTCAAGTTCTGATTTGTAAACGGAATTAAATTCATCCCTGGTTTATCAAGAATATAAATTCCCAGGGCTTCACAATTAAATAGTTCGTTTATGACCTTTTTTACACCATTGATTATACTCCTTGATGTAAGTCCTGAAATTATAACCCGATCAATCTCCCATAGGCTTTTTAAACACTCAAGTATTTTATCAATCTCTTTGAGGATAGTTCTTTTATAAACAAGTCCAAAAAAGATAAATATGCTAATGATTAGAAACAAAATTTCAAGTGATTCCAGTTTAAATCCGAATAGGTCCAATATCCCTCTTAAAGCCATAACAAATAAGGCAATAGAAACAAAAAGCCATGAGGGATTTGGTATCTTCTTATAGTATGATAAAGCAATAAAGATTGAAACTAATTGAAAAGATAGCGCGGTTATAGTTATTATTTCATTCATATAAGTTATTGTTAGGGGATTGCCTGCAAAGGCAATCCCCTCTAAAAAATGGCATTAGTCTGACCCAACCGCCTTCGGTATTACCCTACGCCAGCCAAGTTCCTGTATGCTCATTATCCCATTATAAAATAACTTTATCCTTGAACCAAAACCTGTATCACAATTTATCAGTTTCAAAACAATCATTTTGTCATCCCTGTATGCAATCTCACCCCGGTACCTTGAACCATCTATCATCTTTATTTCATATAAATGGATAGGTGTCATAAAACACCCCTTAGACTAAAATATTACAAAATCGGCGGTGGCGGCGGAGGTGGACCGGGTATTTTAACTGTGTCTGAATCCGCATACGCTACTGCTGGGGTAATGATATCAAGACCTGAACTTAGAACTGGATTATTATTCTGGTGCATACTCAGACCAAAGATTCCACCGAGCACCAGAAGGACTATGATATAAGTTATTGCTTTTTTCATTTTGACTCCTTTTGCCTTTTTATAGAGCAAATTTCGTGCCCGATAAACCTATTGAAATTTAAAGAGAAAAGTGAATTCTTTATCTATATAAGTGTAAAAATTTTTTACACTTATTAAATCTTTAAAAACTATACGAAATATGATGGGTTTTCAACCTTTATGTGTATAAATTTTTCACACTAATAGACATTGACGCATATATAACTTATGATAATATCTAATAATTATTTGAGATGTCTTGCCCTAAATAGGGTGGATGGATTGAACGGCTACATATTTTTAATAGAATATTTTTTTAGTAAATTATATAGTGTCCTGCGTGAGATACCTAACAATTTTGCGGTCTTTTTCTTGTTCCAGTTTGTTGCATTCAACGCCTCAATTATCGCTTCTTTTTCTATATCCTTTAATGGAATTATCTCTTTCTTAGTCTTTCCCAGACCAATATCATCAAATGTTATCACACCGCCTTTACATAAGGTAACCGCCCTTTCAATCACATTCATCAACTCCCTTATATTACCGGTCCAATGATGTTCTTTCAATCGCTCGATGACTCCGTTTTCAAAACCAAAGATATTTTTGTTCATTTCTTTACAATATTTTTTAAGGAAAAATTTTGCAAGTTCAGGTATATCAATCGTCCTCTCTCTTAATGGTGGAACCTTTATCCTGAAGACATTTATTCTGTAATATAAATCCTGTCTGAAACGACCTTCTTCCACCTCTATCTCTATCTCTTTATTAGAGGCAAGGATGAATCTCACATCTATCTTTCTCATAGTGGTCTCACCCAGTCTCCTGACGACCTTTTCTTCTATTGCCTCAAGCATCTTTGCCTGGAATCCTGCACTCGTATTAGAAATCTCATCCAGAAATATTGTTCCACCTTCGGCCTCTTCTAACAAACCTTTTTTGTCGTTAAATGCACCTGTGAAAGCACCTTTCTTATGCCCGAATAATTCTGATTCAAGCAGGGTCTCTGGTATGGCTCCACAATTTATTGAAAGGAATTTCTTTTCACGGCGTTTACTCTTCAGATGAATAAGACGGGCGAGCATTCCTTTTCCAGTTCCAGTTTCACCGGTGATAAGAACCGGTGCATCTGATTGGGCAATCGCTTCTATTTCCTGATAAATCTTTTTCATCTTTCTTGATTTACTGATTAGATAACCCGCTCCTATCTCGCCAATCACATTAGTCTTTAATAATATGTTTTCGCTTTTTAAATCTTTAAAGAGAATAGATTTTTCAATAACCGAGGCAAGAATCTTTGAAATCGTAACCAGAAAATCTCGGTCCTGCTCATTAAAGATTGAACCAACAATCCTGGAATCAAGATATATTGCACCCACAATATTATCGCTGACCACAAGGGGGATACAGAGTATTGAACGGATGCGGTTCAAAAGAACGCTTTTCTTTACACTAAATCTCGGGTCATCAACCGCATTAGGAATAAAGACAATCTTGTTTTTATCTATCTCTTTAATTGCAGTTCTGGAGAGTTCGCCTGCATCCTTTATCGTCTTTTTATCAACATTCCTGCCTGCAATAAACTTCATCCCTTTCTCTGTCCTGATGAATATCGCACCCCTTTCTGCACCAGTGGCGTTTATCACCAGGTCAAGGATATGGGCTACAAAGTCTTCATCACCGAGATTAGAATTTATGAGTTCAGCAAGTTTTGAGAAAATATCAAGATATTGCGGCGAAATCAATCTCTGTGAATAATCCCGCAACATAACCGGATAGAGCTTCAACTGAATCTTCTTTACCCTCTGTAATTCAAGTTCTGCGCCGATTGTTCTAAATACTTGTTCCACTGACTCAAGTTCCTCTGCAATATCCTTTATCTTTTCTAACTCAATCCCTTTATCAATTACAGATTCAATCCTCAATCTTTTCAAATATCCATAATCGTATAAGAAGCCTTTATCCTTTAAATATTTGAGATTTGATTCTATTTCTATTCTATCTACGAGGTCCAATCTGAATTTATTTACTTCTATTAAGGACCCTGCTATTCTATATTCATAACCTTCTTTTGCTGAATTCTTTATTGCCTTTTGTGCCAGGTTTAATGCCTTTTCATGCTCCTCTATCTCATAATAAAACTGGCTTGATTTCAGGTATACCTCGCGCGTGATAGAGACCTCTGAACCTTCTCTTTCCATTTTCTTGATACCATTTTCAATATATTCTCTTGCCTTCTCAATCTTTCCCAATACAGCATATACAATACCCAGTCCTATAAGGTATAAAACCTCTTCTTTTTTTTCTATCTTCTGTTCAAGGATTGACTTCGCCTTATCAATCTCAGAGAGTTTACAATAGACCATAGAGAGGGCATAGTTTGCATAGACAGATTCAGGTTCAATCTCAAGTGCCTTGTTATAGTATTCTATCGCCTTATCAAAATTACTCATTCCTTCAAATATGCCAGCAATATTTGCAAGACAATTATATTGATACACTTTGTTGCCTGTCTTTAAAGAATCCTTTAATGTATTTTCCAATATCTGCCTTGCCTCTTTTATATCACCTTTATTAGAAATCAACATTGCCTTATTTATCATTGCAGGAATAAGGGCATTTAAATTTTTAATCTCTCCAAAACCGCGTATTGCCATATCAATATATCTTAAACCATTATCTATATCACCGGTCTTTATATAAAAAGAACTCAATAGATTTGCAGTATAAGCTGACTGTTTATCAAGACCATTATTTTTACACAAAACTAATAGTTCAAGGCAAATTTTTATTCCCTTGTCATAACCACCCTTGAACCATTCAAGTGTAGCATAATAATAGAGTGCCTCTGCCTCAAGTTCAGGGTTATTTATCTTTCGTGAGATATCTATTGACTCCTTGAGAATTCTTTCTCCTTCATCAAAATCCTTTAAACACATATAGCAATAGGCAAGGAAGTTTAATAACCCTGCCCGGCACTTTTTTTCCATACTTTCTTCAAGTGCCTCTTTTAGATATCTAATCGAATTATCATAATCACCAAGGACTGAATATGCCTTGCCTATACCAAATAAAGCCTCGACTCTAAACTGGTTATATCTAATTGATTTATTGTAGTACTCAACCGCATTATGGTTGTCACCGGAGAGGAGATATAGATTCCCTAATTTTATCAGGATTGAGGCATAATCTGGCGAATCTTCATTCGCTTCACACCCAAGGGCTTTTGTATAATAATCTACAGCATTTTTTATATCATTTATCTTCTCCGACTTTTCTGCACAAAGACGAAAATAGCGATATGCCATTTTAGTCTCACCAATCTCCATAAATAGTCTACCAAGTAACGGGTGATAAATTTCATCAGACCCTATCTCTTCTATCGCCTGTGTAATTTTTTTTACTATTGGCTTAACATTGTCTTTTATAAATCTCTTTTCAACCAGATTTTTTACAATCTGATTCGCAAGGGAAAAAAATCTTTTGCCCTGGATATATTCGTCTTTGATGAGACCCAATAGTTTCAATACCTCTATATTTATATCATTAAGTGGTGCAAAGACAGAACTTATGATAGAAGATTCTAAAGGGTAATCGGCAATACAGAAGGCTTTCAATATATTTATTTCTTCTTCATTCAACCTTTTGAATTTATCTTGCAATATCCCTTCAATAGTCTCTGGAATTGCAATTTCATTCAATGCCTTTATATCAATCTCCCATCTGCGGGTATGGTAATATAAAATCTTTTGAGTATGTAGTGCCCTAAATATTTCAACGATGAAAAGAGGGTTGCCGCCGGTATGTTTATAGAGCCACGCGATGAACACAGATACATCATTTTCATCCTTTGATTTAATCTCAAAGAATGTTTTATCAATCAATATTTTCACCTCATCCAGTGAAAATGGTCTTAAAAAAACCCCAAAGAAATTCAGTTCTTTTATTCTTTGGTCAATATTTGCTGTCCCAATCATTGTAATATTTCTATCCTGAATACTGTGTCCGATGAATCTAAAAAGTCCAAGTTCATAATCATCCAATCTGTCAAGGTTATCAATAAGTATGAGCACATTTTTGTTTTTTGCATATTCAAAGAGTTTTTCTGTAATCTCAGCATATACCTGGAACTTGTCTTCTTTTTCTTCAAATTTTAAATCTGTGAAATCTATAGATTTAGAGATAAAATTATGCAGATATCCGTCTTCCCTGCCTGTAAAAAAAAGTACAACATAGTCTTTAAATACATACTTATACCTCAATTCTCTTAATAACCTTGTCTTTCCAGAACCAGGGGCACCATTGATGATAACCGTTTCACCCTTTAACTTTAATAACTTTTCCATAATTTCAGAATTTTCTACAAATCCGGTTGGAGGAATCTGGACTTCATAATCAGGAATAGCAAATTTCTTTTCCGGAATTAGGGCGCTTAATATCTCATAGAGTTCTAATGCAGTGGGTCTGAGTGCAGGTTCTTCTGACAAAAGGCGCAAAAGTGCATTATTCAGTTGCTGGGGAATTGTTTTTATTGGCTCAAATGGCTTCTTAAAAGTTCTGCCTGATAGAATCTCATATAAAATGACCCCCAGTGAATACAGATCACTCCGCTGGTCCATACCAATTCCCTTCAAAACCTCAGGTGCAACATAACCGAATGTGCCATATTTTTTTATTTGATGGGTTGGAATGCCAGCAAACCCAAAATCTATAAGGATAGCCTTTCTTTCCTTTTCATTATAAATTATGTGCTCTGGTTTTAAATCACCATGTATGAAACCTTTATTATGGAATGCACCGAGTGCATTTATTATCTGTATCATTGCCTCAATAATTTGTTCAGAAAAACCCTTGAAAGACTGGCTAATCGGTTTTCCATTAATATATTCAAGTGTAAAAAATGCCCTGTTATCTCCAGACACACCATATTCATATACAGGAACAATATTGGGATGCCTAAATTGGGAAAGGATTTGAAATTCCCTGCGGATTATTTCGTTAAATTCAGGAAGACCCACACGTGCAATTTTTAAGATAAGTTCGGTTTTATTATCGCTTACCCTGTAAACTGATGTATAATTCCCTTCTTCAATCTTTTCAATAATTCTATATCTACCTATTTTTTGCATTATATTTTAGTCTATCCTATTTCTCATAATTGTCAATAAACAAAAATTTTGCGTCTTGAAAAAATAAAATTTTTGACTATATTTTATACATTGAAGGCTATTTCAGGGTTATTAAGGAGACAATATGAATAACTTACAAAAATCAAATTCAGATTTCAAGCCTTATATCAAACCAGAAGAAAAAGTCGGAGAATTTACGGTGCGGGCAGTTGTTCTCGGCTCAATCCTTGCGATTGTCTTTGGTCTGGCAAATGCGTATCTTGGACTGAAGGTTGGTATGACTGTCTCGGCATCAATCCCGGCTGCAGTGATATCAATGGCAATATTAAAAGGTGCCTTGAGAAGGGGAACGATATTAGAGAATAACATATCTCAAACCATCGGTTCTTCAGGTGAATCCCTTGCTGCAGGCATAATCTTTACAATCCCGGCGTTTTTTATGTGGGATTATTTTCCGAGTTCCTGGACAATCATTCTGATTTCTTTTCTGGGTGGATTTTTAGGTATACTATTTATGATTCCTTTGCGGCGTTATCTTATCGTTCAGGAGCACAAAACCCTTCCCTATCCAGAAGGAACTGCCTGTGCTGAGATTCTCAAGGCAGGTGACAAGGGTGGTGCAAAGGCAAAGATTGTATTCAGCGGTGTAGGTATTGGTGCATTATACAAATTTTTGATGAGTGGTGTAAAATTGTGGAAAGAAACTGCGACCTGGCTTGTCACAGGTGTGAAAGGTATGGCGATTGGCATTGATTTGACCCCTGCATTGCTGGGTGTTGGATTTATTATCGGTCCCAAAATTGCCTCTTATATGCTTTCTGGTGCAATCCTTGGTTATCTTGTCATCGGTCCACTGATTGCGTTTGTCGGTTCAAATTTGAATACACCGATTCCGCCTGCAGACAATATTATAGCATTACTTTCTCCTTCAGAGATTCGCAGTTATTACATTAGATATATTGGTGCTGGTGCGGTTGCAGTCGGAGGTTTGATAAGTCTTTTGCGTGCCTGTCCAATTGTATTTAGATGTTTTAAACTCGGATTTATACAGATGTTCAAAGGATTTAAATTCCTGCCTGATAAAAATGCCCCAAGGACCGAACAGGATATTCCAATGAGTGTGGTCGTTGCTGGAGCAATTTTTATTGCAGTTGTGATGTTACTAATACCCCAGACCCATATCGGTATTATCGGAATGTTGATTGTCGTTTTTTTTAGTTTCTTTTTTGTAACCGTAGCATCAAGGATTGTAGGTATTGTAGGCAGTTCATCAAGTCCGGTCTCAGGAATGACCATTGCTACTTTGCTCATCACATGTTTAATATTTGTAGGATTGGGCAAACAGAGTTTGCCGGGAATGATTGGCGCGATGTCAGTTGGAAGTGTGGTATGCATTGCGATATGCATGGCAGGTGATGCATCCCAGGATTTAAAGACCGGATTTTTAGTTGGTGCTACACCTTATCGTCAACAGGTTGCAGAATTTATTGGTGTGATAATACCAGCATTGTTTATGGGCGGGGTATTGATGCTATTACACAAAACAATGGTTATTGGCTCAGATAAACTACCTGCACCCCAGGCAACATTGATGTCATTTGTAGTAAAAGGTGTGCTCACAGGAACCTTACCCTGGACATTTGTTGGTCTCGGGGCAATCCTTGCTATCGGTGTTGAACTATTAGGCATCTCTGCTTTGCCATTTGCAATCGGGCTCTACCTGCCTCTATCTTTATCAATGCCCATTATGGCAGGCGCATTGATTTATTATCTTATTCAGAAGACTTCTGTTGGAGAGAGTCTGAAAATAAAAGAAGAAAAGGGTATTTTATTCTCATCAGGGCTTGTTGCCGGTGATGCACTCGTCGGTGTATTAATAGCATTTTTAATTGGAATCCCGGCGTTGAATAAAATCTATGAGAGTCTACCGGTCGGTGCCTGGCTTGGCAGTTTTGCAAACCTCGGCTCTTTACTTATCTTCTCCCTACTTGCTCTAATCCTTTTATTCCACTTGCGAAGTGGGAAAAAATAACTTTTCCCCAATTCGTAGCGTCTTCTTTAAAATGTCTCCAAACATCAGGGCACACCTCTATTGACATATAAATATTTTATATTATACTTTCATATGTTAAAGGAGGCAAAATGAATCTTATCAGCATTCTTTTTATAATCAGTGCAATTATACCCAGTCCGTTTAAAAAGATTTGGACACTGCAAAATGAATATTATAATCCACATTACTTAAATGAAAAAACAGAAACCTTTAATCCCTGGACCTGGAATCTTTGTAATATCACGGGTGGTGAAATCCTCGGCACATTCAGTAATCCAAACGCCCAGAATCTGGCATTTGCCATTTCTTTTCGCGATGTCTGGCGCACGACTGATGGTGGAGCAAACTGGAGTTTATCACTTGAAAACTGTATGCCCCGGGGAGGAATTTTATCAACACCATCAAGGGGTATAGTAATTGATGCCGGTGGTGTTGTCTGGATAACCATAAATGGCGGAAATGACTGGGCTGAAGTCTTGTCCACAAACAATTTTCAGACTGCGAGTTTTGATATTGCTGATACAGTAATCTATCTCATTGACAGCACTCCACCAAGACTCTGGCGAAGCACCAATTCGGGCTTGTCATGGCAGATAATCGGAACATTCAGTAACCTTTACAGTGTTGACTGTATAGCCCATCTGAAAAATAATCCAGGTGTATTCTGGATTACAGGCCATACCATCCCTGGTGATACATTGTCATATATCTACTTTTCTGGTTCTGGCACATTCGTTGATACAATTCCTGCAGGTGAAATAACAGACATCCAGCCCAATCCATACAATCCAAACTTTACATTGATTTCAACCGATAATGGAATCTATCAATCAACCTCTCCAACAGGACCCTGGACAAGATTGAATGAACCCTTTGCATTCGGATTATTCCAGGCAGTGGATATTGAATTTACAGGCAATGATACAATCATCGTCTCAAGTTTTATCAACCCTGGTATATTTAGGGGTGTCAGGCAGTTTGGAATATGGTTCTTTTCCAATGTTGAATCCAGGGAAATCGCAACCTTTATATCCTCTGCCGGCACCGGCATCTTTTATGCAGGGAGTCTTGGTAAGGGCGTTTATAAATCTACAAATAAAGGTCTATCCTGGACTGTTCAGAGGAACAATCTCTACGCCCATACTCTAATCAGCCCTGGTGCTGCAAGTTATCCTTCGGTTGATTCAGTATTCTATTATATCGGTCTGGGTGGCACAATTTACCGCATTAGAAATTATGGCACCTCTTATGATACACTAAGAAATTTTCTTTTATTTGGTTCAGCAATTGAATCTGCACCGACCAATCCCAATTTTCTCATTGCTTCCTGTATAGATATGCAGATTTCAGGAACGGCCTTTTCAATGGGGACAATATTTACATCCTCTGATGGAGGTGCAAACTGGACAAAGGTCGATTCAAACTACTTGCCCACAGATTTTCTTATTACAAGTAATCCCGGTATTATCATCGGGCTCTGTGATACATTCCTCATCCGTTCTACAACCAACGGAACAAATTTCACTCCAGTCTTTGCAAAGTCTTCTTCTCTCTCCAATCTCGCTGGCTGTGATACAATCTTTGTAGCAACAGATGATTCAGTATTTGTCAGTTACAACCGTGGTGCAACCTGGCAATTTTTGACGATAGACCCGGGACAACAGACAAATGAAATCTCTTATGATAACAATCAGAAAATTCTCTACTTAACCGATGTGCCAATCTATCGGTATAATCTTCTGACTGGAATCATAGATAGTATAACATTCAATGGATACGACAACTATGTTACAGATGTCGCACCTAATGGCAGTCTATATTTCCTTTATCAGGGTGCGGATTCAGTATACATCGCACGGTCTTTCAATAGTGGGAATACAATTGAACAGGAGGTCTTTCCAATCCCCCATTTCTTTGGTGGACTTTTAGCCTGTAATAATGGACTATTCTATTATGAAGGTGGCAGGCGTTTCTGGGTGAGCACAGATATTACCCACGAAGTTTATGAAAACAGGATAAAAGAGCACCTATCAACATTCTTTGCACCAACCCTGGTTAAGAAAAATTCTCAGGTTAAGATTGTCTTTGAAAATAACCGCGCTCAAGAATGTGCAATAAAGTTATACGATGCCTCTGGATGTCTGGTTAAAAATATCTATAGGGCAATTTCAGAACCTGGTGTCCATACTGTTGAATTCAGCACTAAAGGACTGAACAGCGGGGTATATTTTGTAATGATGGAAAGCAAGAAAGACCAGAGAACAAGGAAATTAATAATCTATTAAAATTTCCTAATCTCCACAAATGACGGTTAAACAAGTGTCAGAATATTTACAGATGGACGAACACACCGTATATTCATCCCGTGAGATAGCCTGCGTCATCTCACGAGATAAACTTGCCCGCACAGGACCTATCCCCTCTCTCAAAATCACTAGTCAGTGGCGGTTTA
>CAZLGA010000036.1:0-23175 GCA_964559225.1 uncultured bacterium
GGCTATAAACATTCTCCCTTTACAAACCCCAAAATATTCATATAATTAGCTATGTTTATCCGAGGAAAAAGAGTAATCAGAGAAAAAAAAATCGGGGTGATAAACCCTTATAATAATCAGCTGATAGAAGAAATTGGAGTGAGCACAGAAAAAGATGTTACTGAAGCAATCCAGATTGCCCAGGAAGGTTATAGAATATTAAAGAATATGCCCGCAGGAGAAAGAGCAAAAATCCTTGAGCAGACTGCAAAGATAATGTCAGAAAAAAAAGAAGATTTTGCCCGCACAATCTGTCTTGAAGTTGGTAAAACGATAAATGAAGCCAGGACAGAAGTTGACCGTGCAATAAACACGCTAAGACTATCAAGCATTGTGGCAATGACATTAAAAGGCGAAACTGTGCGAATGGACCTTTTTGGCTCAACAAAAAAGATTGGTTTTTTCATGCGCGTTCCCTTAGGTATAGTCCTGACAATATCACCATTTAATTTTCCTCTAAATTTGAGCTGCCATAAGATTGGACCCGCGATAGCCGCAGGTAATTCGGTCATATTCAAACCTGCCACAAAGACTCCACTCTCTGGCTTGATGCTTGCCCAGGTGCTCATTGAGGCGGGATTACCAGAACAAGGGATTTCAGTCATCGTCGGTCCCGGTTCAACAACTGGAATGGCATTGGTCAGGGCACCTGAAATCAGAAAGGTGAGTTTTACTGGTTCACTTGAGGTTGGTGAAACAATTATGGCTAACTGCGGTATGAAAAAAGTGACGATGGAACTCGGTTCAAATTCAGCAGTTGTAGTATTTAAGGATGCGCCATTAAAACTTGTAGCAAAGAAAATTCGTAAGGGTGGATATACACTTGCCGGGCAGGTATGCATTTCAGTACAGAGGGTATATGTAGAAGAAGAGATAGCAGATGAATTCTTAAGAGAATTAGCACTTGAAGTCGGTCAGATAAAATATGGAGACCCAATCCTTGAAGATACAGAGATGGGACCGATGATTGATGAACCATCATTAAAAAAGGCAGAAGAATTTGTTGAGGATGCAAAAAGACATAAAGGCATATTGATTCTCGGTGGTTCAAGGGTGGGAAATATCTTTTTACCCACAATCATCTTTGATGTTGATGAAAATGCGAAGATAATCCAGGAAGAGGCATTCGCACCTATGGTCGGCGTGAATAAATTCACAACTATTGATGAAGTGATTATGAAGGTTAATGATACAAAATATGGACTCCAGACCGGCATCTTCACAAAAGATATAAATCTTGCTTTGAAGTGTGCTAAAGAAATTGAATCCGGCGGAGTATTGATAAATGAAATACCAACATTCCGTGTTGATAATATGCCCTACGGTGGTATGAAGGGCAGCGGATTGGGTAGAGAAGGTCCGGAATTTGCGATAAAAGAAATGACCGAAGAAAAACTGATTATCTTTGATGAAATAGAATAGCTTTAAACTTGACTGAATACTTAAGAAACTGGCTATTGAAAATTCAAACTGATTATGGTGTTAATCCCGTAGTATTTGCTGTCATTTATTTTGGTGGTGCACCATTCTTCTGGTTTTCGGTATATAAGATTATCAAAGGATTGCAGGATAGAAATTTTGGCCAGGTAAGGATATTCTGTATTATTCTTAGTATTACAACAATTGCACCATTTGTATATGTTGCAATCTTTGGCCATAATGTCCCATTCTGGTTTTGGTTATTCGGAGGTGCAATTATTTCCTATACATTTTATAGTGCAATCATTAGGATACAAAAGAAGCAAGTTTAAGTGTTATCTAATAGCTGATGCGAGTTTTTTAACAAATTCTAAATTAAGACTGTGCGATGTATTTTTTGCCTTGATTTTTCCCGTCAAAATCTTTCTCAATAAATATAAATCGCCAAGTAGATCAAGGATTTTATGACGCACTGGTTCATCAGGAAATCTCAGGGGTTCAGTACTATATATTCTTGTAGCAGTTATTCCTATACCGTATGGGGGAAGGTTTTTCAACCTCGGGTCAGATTCACCGGTAAATACAAAGGTGCGGGCAGGGGCAATTTTTTTAATATAATTTTCCTTTGTGATTTGAATAGAAATTCTTTGTTCTCCAATGTGCGGATGACTTAATTCCATATCAATGAAAAGCCCAGTGCCTTCGGGTTCAAAGAGAATAAATGAATTTTTGTCTTCAATAAAAATATTTTGGTTAATCTTAAGAAATTCAAATTTCTCTTCAACTGGAAAATCTTTTAATATTTTTACAAAATCCCGGCTTGAACCATCAAAGAATGGCACTTCTTCTCCATAAATATCAATTCCAATATTAAAGATACTCAATCCATAAAGGGCAGAAAAAAGATGTTCAACAACCTTTAGTTTTTCCCCAATCGAAATCGTATGATTTTCTACAGCTATGTTTTGAAATGTCGGCAGAATTTTTGATGATGCACCATCTTTGTGGATATTGATAAAAAAATCAGACGACGACAAAAAATCTAATCGGCAACTACCACCCGATAAACAATTACCTTGAATCGACCATCTTTTTTCCATATTATAAACCTTTATAAAGCCGGGCGAGTGCCTTAAGCACGAGATAATGTTCACGGGCTGGAATTCCTGAATATTTTTTATTAGGTTCAAGATTTGAAAAGACCGCACTCTTTGCATAAATAATAGCATTTTCCCCGACCTTTAAATGGTCGCTTACACCGCTCTGACCGCATATTATTACATTATCGCCAATCTTTGTGGAGCCAGCAATACCAGATTGCCCCATAATAAGACAATTTTTTCCAATATGAACATTGTGTGCAAAATGGACCAAATTATCGATCTTAGTGCCTGAACTGATTATTGTTTTTCCAACCGTAGCACGATCAATACAAACACAGGAACCGATTTCGACATAATCTTCAATTATGACATTACCGATATGTGGTATGCGTTTATATCCTTTAAATTTTATATAACCGAATCCTTCTTTACCAATAACTGAATTTGCACCAATATGAACATAATTACCAATAATTGTATTTCTATATATTACTACATTATGCCCAATTGTGCAATAATTTCCGATGGTCACATCCTCATCAATGTAAACACCACTCCCAATATAACAACCAGCTCCAATCTTTACACCCCTCTTTATGACTGCATAATCTTCAACAGTGCTGGAATCTTGAATTTTTGCACCATCGGCAATCACCGCTGTGACAGCAATGCTGGGTTTTATCTTTAGGAGCGACAACTTTTTTAATAAAAAATACATTGCCTTTTTACAATCTTTAACAACAATACAGTTTTTATTAATGATTCTTGCTTCAGAAATCACCGCACCTGCATTTGTTTTTAATTCGGGGTTGAATAAAAAGGTGATACTATTTCTGGTAGCCTCTTCGGGAGGTAGAATGGTCCTAATTTCAATGTCTCTACCATATAACCGGCCGTTGATAATTTTTGCAATATTTTTTAATCGCATATTCTATGCTATCCAATCCAAGGGTGCATGTCAAGGGTATTGACCAAACTATTGAAATCTTTATTTTTTTGGATAAAATTGAATATGAGGGTATTATATTTTGACCCGATACTCGGTGCCAGTGGTGATATGATTTTGGCAAGTTTAATTGACCTCGGCGTTGAAATAGATTACTTGAGACAATGTTTAAAATTCATTCCTGATTTAAAAATCAAGGTCGCATCGGTTTCTCATCAAGGGATTGAGGCAAAGCAGATTGAATTTATTACAAAAAAGATAATAAAAGAAAAAGATTTTATTCCCTTGATAAAAAAAAGCAATTTAAAAGATTCTATAAAAACTGATGCGATGAAGATTATTAATCGGATATTTGATGCTGAAAAAAAGGTTCACGGTTCACGACACCTGCATCTCCATGAACTCGCAGATGTTGATACAATAATTGATATAATCGGTGCACTTATCGCCATTAATTTTTTAAATGTTGATAAAGTATATTCACGACCCCTAAAGGTTGGAACTGGATTGATTGATACAATTGAAGGGAAAATGCCTGCATTTAATTTTGCCACTGCTCAATTATTAAAGGATGCACCGGTTGAGTTTTTGCCCATACAATTTGAATTTACTACACCCACTGCTGCAGCCATATTGAGTACAATCGCTGAGTTTAACAATTCGTTGATGATAAATAAGATTGAAAGAGTCGGACTTGGTGCTGGTGCAAAGAAAATAGATAGTTATCCTAATCTCTTAAGAGTTTTTCTTGGTGAGGTTGACCTGACTCTCAACGATGAATGCCTGGTTATTGAAACAAATATTGACGACCAGAATCCTCAAGATTTTGAGTTAATACTCGAAAAGTTATACGAGGCAGGTGCACTTGAAGTATTTTATACCCCCGTGATAATGAAACATTCAAGACCCGGGATTTTGCTTAGCGTGATAGCTGAAAGTTACAACCAGAAAATAATAGATACAATATTCAATGAAACGACAACCCTCGGTGTAAGAATGAATTATAAAAAACGAATAAAACTGAATAGGGAGGTAAAAAAAGTAAAAACACCCTGGGGTGATTTGCGGATAAAAGTTTCTAAATTTAACCGAAGAAATAGATTCACAATCGAATATCAGGATTTGAAATCAATAGCAAAAAAATTGAATAAGCCGATACGGTATTTAAGAATAGAAATTGAAAAATATGTTAAAGAAGGGGCCATTGATTGAGCAAGTAAACGAATTAAAGATCCGTCTGTCAAAATATAAAGAGCTAAGCGATGAAGAACTTGTACATCTTGTTAAAATGGGTGAGACTGAGCCATTTGATGAACTCGTCCGAAGGCATGAAGTTAAGGTGCATAATCTTTGCTATAAGATGTTGAAGAATTATGATGATGCAAAGGATATGGCACAGGAGACATTTTTAAAGGCATACCGCAATATAAAAAATTTTGATGGTCGTTCTAAGTTTACGACCTGGTTATATCGGATTGCAGTAAATAATTGTATAAACTTTATGAAAAAAGAGCATCCATCAGAAGTAATAAAAGATGAGATACTTGAAATTCCAAAAGATGACCCGGTTGAGCAATATAAAAAGAAAAAAATGAAAGAGGTTATTTATAATGCAATATCAAAATTACCAGAGGTTCAGAAAAGTGTTTTTACTTTAAGGGCACTTGAAGAATTACCGTACCAGGAGATTAGTGTGATACTTAATAAACCGGTGAATACAGTGAAGGTCAATTATCATCTTGCAGTGAAGAATTTAAAAAATTATTTAAAAGGAAAGATATGAACTGTTTTGAAATTCAGGAAAGAATTATTGATTTAATAATTGGAAACATTGAACCAGAAGAAAAAGAATTAATACTTGAACATATCAATCGCTGTCCAATTTGTGCTGAAGATTTTTATTTTATCCATAAGTGCATTGATGTATGTTGCTCGTGTCCGGATTTTGAGGAGAAAGATGAATACTGGGAAGAATTTTTGGTCTCTGTCCATGAAAGAATAAGTCTGACAAAGCCAAAAAATCCATTCCCATTTCGTATTGTGATACCAGTGGCGGCAGGTGCATTAGGTGTTTTGGGGGTGATATATCTGTTTTTCTTCCGTCCAGCACCAAAAGAGATTGCTCAACCTCGAATTCCAGATATCAATAATAAAGATCCAATCTATGAAGTTTATGAATTATCTCCCGAGGAACAAAAAGAATTTATAAAAATGGTAAATCAAAAGTATTTTGGTGAATAATCTATAATTTATATCCAATCTTTCTTAAAAACTTATACCTTTCTTCTCTTGCCTTTTCATCTTCTATGCCTTGTGAAGCATGCCCATCGATCACACCAATAATTCCTTTACCCTGTTCATCTTCCACATATAGAATTTCTACTGGATTGGCAGTTGCACAGAAAATATTCAAGACCTCGTGACAATTTTTTATTTTATCCAGAACATTTATGGGAAAGGCATTCTTGATAAAGATAATAAAGAAATGTCCAGCACCGATTTTATAAGCATAATCTTTAGCACATTCAATCAATTCTAAATCATTGCCTTCGTATCGGACAAGACAGGGTCCTGATGCCTCACAAAAGCCAATACCAAATTTTATGCCCGGAACCGAATTTACCAAAGCCTCGTACAAATCTTCTGCGGTCTTAATAAAATGTGTCTGACCGCAGATAACATTCGTTCCTTCAGGTGGTTCAATCTTAATCTTTTTGATTTCCATAAAACCTCCTATTCACGATTAAATCGCTAAAATGCCACAATATACAACCATATCAATAGCCAAGTTCTTTTAAGAAAATAGGGTTTTTCCGCCATTTTTCTCTGACCTTCACCCACAGATCAAGATAAACTTCTTTTCCCAGGAAATTTTCTATTTCCTTCCTTGCTTCAGTCCCTATCCTTTTTAATAAATTCCCTCCTTTGCCAATCAAAATTCTCTTTTGTGTATCCCTTTCTACATATATTGTCGCCCTTATTAAAATTTTTCTTCCTTCCTGTTCTTTGAATTCTTCAATCATTACACAGGTTGCATAAGGTATTTCTTTTCTTAAATGGATGAATAATTTTTCACGAATTATCTCGCTGACGAAAAACCGCTCGGGCTGATCAGAAATCTGGTCTGATTCATATAAAAATAAACCTTCAGGAAGTTTTTCAAAAACCGCCTGTTTTAATTCTTCAACGCCATCACCGTTCAATGCCGAAATTAAAAATATTTCATCAGGGCTGTATGCTTTTAATTTATCGATAAGAGGCAAAATGTCTTTTTTTTTGACAAGGTCAATTTTATTGATTGCGATGATTAATTTCTTGCCATCAAAGAATTTTAAGAATTTGAGCGGAAATTTTTCCGTTTTGAAAAATGGGTCAACAAGCCACAACAATAAATCAGCATCATTTATTGCCTTTATTGCTGTATTCACCATTCGTTCCTGAAGTTCGTAGGTTGGTTCAAAAATACCAGGCGTATCAATAAATATACACTGACATTGATTTTCCGTCAGAATACCTAAGATTTTATTCCTCGTTGTCTGGGGTTTATTACTGACAATAGAGAGTTTCGTATTTATTAAACGATTGAGTAATGTGGATTTGCCAACATTTGGCTCACCAATTATAGCTACATATCCGCTTTTCATAGTTCTTCAGGAAGATAAAAAGGTAATGGAATGTTATTTCCATTACCCCGCTAATTTTAAATATTTATTTTTTTTATTCTTTCTTCTCTTCTGATTTTTCCTCGGTTCTTTCTTCTTCTTTCTTTCGCTGTTCTTTTGCTTTTTTCACTTCTTCTTTTTCTTCTTTTTTCTCTTCCACCTTTTCCTCAAATGTTTCTGCTTTTATCTCAAGCAGATTCTTATCATCTTTTTTCTTAACAAGCACAGTAAATATCAGCGTATTCCCAGCGTAGTAGATTGAACAACCGAAGGACATTACGCCTATAATTATTAAATAATAAATTATTCCAAGAATAAAAGAGGCTATTGCACCAGCCCAGGTTTCATAAGCAGGAATATATTCGGTTGGGAATAAAAGATTTGGCATACCTATCCATTCTATGTATCCGGTTATAAGATTCCTCACCACTTCAGGGTAAAAATCCGGTATGATAAGTTTAACATAATACGCGGCATTGGTGAATATATTTCCTATCTTCTCGGCAGGAACAATGATGCCAATTACTGTGTAGCATAAGAATATTGCCTTCGCCGCAAAGAATCCAAGGATTGCAACGCCAATAATCATTACAAGTTTTAATAAAAATTCATAGGTAATAAATCGCCAGGGCTGGTCATTTATAACCGAAAATGATTCAAAGAGCGTGTCAAAGGTATCGTTACCTGTGGTACCAACGATTGAAGGTCCGATGCCCAATGATACTATTGTAACAATAAATAAATACAGGATAAAAATACATACGAAGAATGCGGGAATAGCCATAATGGAGAAAAACAATTGTCCGAAATAAGGGATCCATGTTATTAGCGCAAGAATGATACCCATCACAATGAGTGAGGCAATAAAGACGATTAGAACAAAGGGGGCTAGTATTGCTGATTTACCATTTTTCAATGCAAATTTAAATGCTTCTTTTATTTCATAAAATTCATCGCCTTTCAATTGTTCATAGGTGACCTTTGAAACAGCAACTCCGGTGATCAAAGTCACACAGAGCCACCAGATAATTCCCGCGATCCATAATACCCATGAAAACCAGGGAAAACCCATTTCCTGTATTAAAATCGGCATAAGACGATAACTTGACCATACTTCACTTATCTCAGATCCTGCGGCAATAAATGCAATATAGGAAAGGATTGTATATCCAATGCCGCCAATCAGCAGACCGAGAAAACTCATCCACATCTTCTTGGCACTGAAACCAATCCGTCCAGCACGAAAAACATCTTTGAAGTTAAAGTGTAAATTTGTCACCATACCTCCTTTTTTAAAGTATAGCGTATTATATCCATAAAATTTAAATTGTCAATAGAACGATTCATTTTACTAAAACAACCTTTCCAACCTTAGTATAGTTCTTTGAGCTATTATACGCATAGAAATAAACACCTGCGGGTAGTAATGTGCAATCCCAATTGAATTTTCCCGCATTTAATCTGTTGGCACAATAAATTTCTCTTCCCTGGGAGTCGTATAATTTTAAAATCCCTGGCTCGGGAAGAAAAAAATGAAAAACATTTTTCTTAACAACCATAACAAAGAAATCAATTCTATATTCGGTATTACTTTCGTTTACTACTCCACCTGAAGCATATTCAAACGCCCCGATATCAAAAATTCCATCATTGGGTCTATTTTCACGGTGCCAGTGTTTGACATATTGATAAATAACATTGTGCTGGGGTAAAACTTGAGGCACCAGGAATGTGCCAGCATCGCGACACTGTGAATTCGATAAAAGATGGAAATCTTCGTTATTGAAATCAACAAATCCTGGTTCAGAACCAGTGATAATACCTCCTGAATCAATGAATGTTCCCTGGAACGCGCTGTGCGATATCACCCAGTTTGGCTTGAGCCAGTTGTGCCTGCTTATCAGTAACCCATACTCTGCGAGCATCGCCAGTCGGTTACCCGATGCAGTTACATAAAAAATGTTATTTCGCGCATCACAGGATTCAAGATTGGTTGATAAACGGAAAAGTGTGGTATTGCTTGAACGTTTAGAAATGACCGTGTTATTATAAAAATATAATCTACCACGACGATATCGCGTGGTATCGCCGCTGTCACCACCATAATGGACGATTTGACTATTACCTTCATTGGTTTGCTCAATCAAGATATTTCCATAAACAAATGTCTTACGATATGTTGTATCATTATATATTTCTGGATAACCTGAATCAACGAGGTCCAGCTGACGATTTCCGCATTCAATCCAGTTATATCTTATAACACAGCCAGATGAACGGTCTTTGAGATTATTACCAAGGCATCCAACCCGCAAATGGCTGAAGTAATTATATTGAAAAGTTATTCCCTGGGCTTCGGTGTAATTATTGTGTTCATAAATACTATTCTCCAATCCATTATCATAGATATAACAACCTTCAACTATAATATTCTTACCCTGGTAGGCAACAAATAATCCGTTACCACAGTCGTGCAGTATGCAGTTTCGGATTGTTATGTTGCTTCCTGCTACGACATATATCGTTGAGGCATTGCTGGCGTAATTTTGAAGTTGTCCTTGGTCATCATAAAAACTATAAGGAGGGCGGGCACTCCTGATATCAAGATACTCAATGATAATGTAATTCGGAGTTTGATTGGGGATACTTGAGCCTCCAACATTGATAATCCCCCTATTCTCAGACCAGTAATCAAGTTGAAGCCGGGTGACCGCATTTTTCCCATCAATCACCGGTAGTTCGCCATAGGCGGAAGGAACTCCGTGAAAGACAATCGGTGCATTTACAGTGCCGGTCCGGGCAATAACCCATTTTTCACGATAAGGTGTTGGACGATAATAAATTTTTACGGTATCGCCGGGATTCAGCGATTCTAATGGAACTGCGCCGATACTATCATAAGGCATACCGGGTCCGACATTGTAAGTATATGACCAGATAAAAACCGGAGCAATTATTAAAAATATGAAATCTTTTTTTAATATCATATTTCCTCCTTTTACATTTTTATAAGTATATAGTTATTCTTTTATAAGTCAAGATCTCTGTCAATAAATGAATATTGACTTTTTTTGAATATTGATTAAAATTGTATTAAGAACAGGAGGTATTATGAAAAGATACTATAGTTTTGCGTTGCTAGGATTATTATTTGTCCTTGCAAACTGTGTTAAGGAACCAGTTGGTTGGTATGAGGATGTGGGTGTCGTTGAGATAATCACGGATACTTTGCTCATCACATTCCATGTTCCAGATACTGACACAGGACCAGGTAATCCTGGATGGAATCCCTGGGGCAGTGGCTCAGCTTCCCAGGATTTATCCATCACTTTGAAAGAAAAGGCAAAAAAGGATGTAGCAATCTCAGCATTACGCTGGCAGTTTTATGATGTAGATGGTAGTCTTGTGGCTAATCGTTCTGAGAGCTATGTTCCACCGATTGAGATTGATGGTGGTAAGGAATACACATACACAGTTCCAATTATCGTTGACGAAAGAATTGCTAACGATCTTGATGACGCAGATGGTGCTAATAATGATTACTATGGAAGAGGAACCATCAAATTCATCGTTGAAGGATATGATTTGATAAGGGGTGAAGGCATAAACTGTATCTATTCTTATACACCGATAGAAGTAAGAAAGTAACATAAACAAATGGATGCAGTCGAAGAAACTGAGGGGACAGATTCATTTGTCCCCTTTTTAATTTTATGATATTCAAGGCAGTCATTTTTGATTTAGACGGTACGCTTCTTGATACGATAAAGGATATCGCTGATTCAATGAATGCGGTCCTTAAAAGATTAGGTTTCCCAGTTTATAAAACCGCAGATTATTATTATTTTGTTGGTGAGGGGATGGATGTTCTATGTGAAAAAGTTGTTCCAGAACCGCATAATAATCCAATATTAATTAAAAAATGTTTTGAAATGATGAAATCAGAATATCACAATAACTGGTCGAATAATACAAAACCATATCCAGGGGTACCAGAATTGCTAATAGCATTAGAAAAAAGAAATATAAAAATGGCGGTTCATTCAAACAAGCCTGATGAATTTACTAAATTATTTATTAAAAATTTTTTCCCCCATATAAGTTTTTCTGTTGTCCTCGGAGCAACTTTAGAATTACCTAAAAAGCCTGCGCCCGATGGTGCACTATATATCGCCAAAGCACTGAATATACCGCCTGCGCAATTTATCTATCTCGGTGATTCCAGCATTGATATGAAGACCGGAGTTTCTGCCGGAATGCATCCGATTGGTGCGCTCTGGGGATTTAGAACAGCAGATGAACTTTTATCTGCAGGTGCACAGAGATTAATAAAAACACCCGAAGAGTTGTTGAATATTCTTTGACAATGCACTATTCTGCAGGATATTATTGAATTTATTATGATTTGAGCCTGAAAATTTTAATCGGTTGAGTTTTTTATAAAATTGTAGTTGCATGATTCATCAGGCATTGAAACAATCTTAGAACCAAATGATTCTAAACAAGCGACCAATAAATTGGGCAACTACATTTATCATTTGCGGTTATTGTTTTTTGAGAGAGACGAATTACGAAGGTCTATGATGATATCTACAATGCAAGCAAACTTTTATGCGGTGTAGAATTCCGCTTCAGTTAAACAAAAATCTATGAATTCTCTTATATCTTGATGCCGAGTTTCTTCATCTTTCTAAACAGGGTAGAACGGTCAATCCTTAAAATCTCCGCTGCTTTTCCAATATGTCCATTTGCCTGCTGGAGGGCTGATAGTATGTAATTCTTTTCCAGTTCGCCTTTGGCTAAATCAATATTGTATTGCCCCATTGAATCCTTCTTTATTTCATCCAAAATCGGTGAGACATCCTCGGCATTCAATACCGATTTTGTTGTCAATATTGCCAGTTTTTCCATTAGATATTTTAATTCTCGCACATTACCAGGCCATTGGTATAATTTTAAATATTGATATGCATTTTCGGACAGCGATTTAATAGTACGATTATTTTCAGTGCAGGCATTTTTAAGAAAATAATCGGCAAGCAACGGGATATCTTCAATCCTTTCTCTTAACGGTGGGATATGTATTGTTAATACATTAATACGATGATACAAATCTTCACGAAATTTTTTCTCTTTAATAAGCTGTAATAGATTTTGATTTGTTGCAGCAATAATTCTTACATCAATCTTTATTCGGGTTGTGCCCCCGATACGCATTATTTCCTTATCTTCCATTGCACTTAAGACCTTTGCCTGTGCAGTGGATCCCATATCGCCGATTTCATTGAGAAAGATGGTCCCATTATTGGCAAGTTCAAACTGCCCGTATTTTCTATGATATGCGCCAGTAAAGGCACCTTTTTCATATCCAAATAATTCACTCTCAATCAATTCCTGGGGTAATGCAGCACAATTCACTTTTATAAATGGTTTTCCTGCCCTTGGACTTTTGAGATGGATATTATGAGCAACAAGGTCTTTACCTGTTCCGGTTTCACCCAAGATTAATACCGTGCTGTTTGTCGGGGATGCTCGTTCAATTAAATTTAATACTTTTTTCATTCCGTCTGATTCACCAATTATTCTATGTTCTTTCAACATCTCAGATTTCAAACCTAAACTCTGTCTTCTCAATTCAATCTTTTCAATCACATTTATTATCGTAATAAAGATGCGATTGACTTCCAGGGGTTTTTCAATGAAATCTTCAGCTCCTTTTTTTAATGCCTCAACCGCAGTTGATATTGTTCCGAATGCCGAAATCATTATGACTGAAATTTCAGGATTATATTCTTTTATCTGTTTAAGAAGTGTCAACCCATCTATATCGGGTAAATTTATGTCAAGCAGCACAATATCAATATTATTCTTCTGAATTTTTTTCAAACAATCGGTCCCGTTAAGCACAAAATCAGCATTATATCCTTCGCCTTCAAAAATATCCTTCAAAATTTCGCAAATTTTGGGTTCATCATCTACTATTAAGATTCTGTATTTTTGTTTTTCCGGAATATTCATTTTATCATTGCCTTAAGATTAAACAGTCCAAAATCCCGATGGGTTAATAACAATTCTATCTTACCATCACCATCTATGATTAGCACAATCCGCTCCGGGTGTTCTTGTGTGCTCACAGATAACAAATTTATTTTTCCCATCGTTTTTTTTGCCATAGGTAATTTAATACAAAGATTATAATCATTTTTTATTTTATGTCAATGATTAGGAAAAAGAACCTCTCCCAAATCAGTGCAGATTTTTGCAGGATAAACTCTGCCACTACGAAAGAATCGTTTGTCAGTAAATGATTTCTTCGCCCGAATAGTTATGCGGTTTTAATGCAAAAGCGGGTGTAAAAAATAGAAATTTTAGGAGTTATTGAAGCACGGCTAAGTATGCACCATGTTCAATAAGGAGGTCTTTGCTGTGTTCGTCTGAAGTAAAATATATTACCTGGTTGCCTTCATTAACAAATTTTTTTAATAACCCAACGAGCCTGTAGCGCCTCTCCTGGTCTGCAAAGATAAAGGCATCATCAAGGAGTAAGAATGTTCCTTTAGGAAATAATTTCTTTAATGCAGAGAGTCTGAAACATATCAATAACTGGTCTTTTGCACCACTTGATAATAATTCTAAGGGGAATTCACTTCCTGCAGTATCAACCACAATAAAATTTTTATTTTCAATCCTTACTTTATTATATTTCTGGGTTACAAGATAAAAATATTCACTAAGACTATCTTCTCCATAGATCAAATTTTCAATAAAATTATCAAGTTCGCTGCTCATCTGATTCAATATTTCTTCTCCCTTTTTGACCGCTTGAAGCTCAAATTCATAGTTCTCTAAGCATTTATTCAGTTCAGCAATTTCCTGTAAAACACTTTTTTCATCACTTATATTATACTCCTTTTTCTTAATTTGCTCAAACATCATTATCTCACTCTGGGTTTGTTCTATTGTTTTTTTTAGAATTTTTAGTTCATTTTCTATATCATCGGCTTTACTGACATCAATTTCTTTAAGTGGAGGCGGCACTTTTTTCTCATCAATGAGCCTCTGCCATTTTGTTTCATCTTTTTCATCAAGATATTTAGACAATTCTGCACCCTGCCCCCTGATTTCGTTTTCAATGCTCTTTTTTTCTTCAACCTTCTTTTTTAACTGTGTAATTTCAGCACATCCGCTTTTTTCCCGCAGTTCTTCAATTTTTTTGTCAATCTCTTCAGTCGTGATTGCAGAATTTAAATGTGCCAGTCGTTCCTTTTTTGTATCTATGACCGCGCCGATTCTAATCTTTTCATTTTCGAAAAACTGAATTTTTTGCTCAATGTCTTCAAAATCTTTCACTTCAGGCAATATTAGTTTTGTATCTATTACAAACTGTTCTCTTCTCAGATTTTTTATTTTTATGCGTGATTGCTTTATGGCGACCAATGTTACACTGATAATGCTAAACAAGAATGTAAGAAGGGGAATTAGTATTGAAAAATTCAGGCGGAAACTCAAAATCAGGAGTATAAATCCAATCAGAAAGATTAATATGGGATAGAAAAAAGTTGGTTCTTTTTCTATCTCTTTATAACGATTTACATCGTTCTTTATCCCATGGTTTTCAATTAATTCAAGTTTCTTTGATATCCGATTATATTCTTCAGTTAAGGTATATATTTCTTTCTCAGTCTCTTTTTTCTCACTCAGTTGATTATCAAGCGTGCTTTTCTTGATCTCCAGTTCCGTCCATTTTTTAAGGTTTTCTTCAGAATACCGTTGATAAAACACCAAACTATTTTTTTTATCAATGTAATCCTCATAAAGTTTTTTGACCTGCTGGTAAAATCGGTATTTTTTAAACTTTTCTATTTCATTTAATTCCGTGGTCAATTGGGCATAAGTCTCGGTCATATTTTTCAAATTTTTTTTCTTATTTTCTATCTCACCAATTTCTTTTATATAAATCTTTAATTGTTCAAATCGTTTTTTATAGTTCTCAATCAATTTTCGTTTTTCCTCTTTCCAGTTGTTTTCTTTCGGTTGATAACCAATCCCTTCTCTTAATTTCTTAATCAAAATTGCAAATGGGATTTGTGTGCCGGTCTGGCTGAGCATTAATTTCAAACTATCCCAGAATGTCTTCTGAGAATCACTTTTGTATAAATCAGACTCGGATGCGGGAATATAAAGCAATGATGCGATTTCTATTCTTGATATTATAGAACCCTGTTTTACAGAAGGTAGACTAACTGTTTTTTTGTCCATTTCCAGTTCAATGTTAATATCTTTGGGCTTACCATACCTGAGTCTTGTTTTTTTAAACAAAATAGATGTCAATGCCTCCACCAGAGTAGTCTTACCAGTTTCATTCCTACCGAATATTACATTAAAATCCTTCGGTTGAAAATTAAAATTTTTTATCGGTCCATATTCTTTTAGACTGATTTTTGATATCTTCATTTCACGATATCATCCAGATGTGGAAAAATGAGTTCAAGGATTTTCATCCTTAACCTATCTTCAAGTTGAGATGTCCTCTCAATAAACTTTTGAACAAAAGGATTTTTTAATAATCTATCCCAGGAACGGATATTATCGCAATTTAAAGAAATATCCTTGAAACTATCTTTAAAACTTCCTATTATTTGATTGATGCTCTCCTTGAATTCAATTTCACTACCGTGAATATATCCATATATCTTGACATCAGGCAGGATATTTTTATTGGATAATTGCTTTATCTCCTGCTCAATTCTTTTGATAATTGTTTCTTCATTCCCTGGAAACACAAAATAATTCATTTCCTGCCAGTATGGTGCAATATCTATCTCTAAAGGTGATATATCAAGTTCTTTTTCATTGATCTTTATCAATACTATTTTCCTTGACAAACGGCACTTGGTATTAAGGGCAATTGGTGCACCTGAATACACTGCCTTTGTCTTTATGTAATTTAGATTAAGATATTGAGAATGGATATGTCCCATTAAGACACATCTACACAGGTTTTCTATTTCCGCGGGATAAATCGGCATATATTCAATATCTTCTTCGCTCAAAATCGGAAGTATAGATAGGTCGTATATCGTGCCGTGCGCAATAACTATATCAACATCTTTTGGTATCTCCATTATACATTCAGAAAATTTGACAGGTTGGAAAGGGACCGCAAGAAAATTTATACTACCAATGTTAAATATTTTAAAAGGTTTGTTCACTATCTGCTGAATATTCTGCCCGTAATCATAATTCGAACCATAAGATTCCGCATCGTGATTTCCGGGAAGCAAAATAATTTTTGCCTGTGACTTTTCAAAAATTTTTTTGACCTCGGTACGCAGAATTGTTGCTTCTGTATTGGCATCAAAGAGGTCCCCGGCAATAACAAGAAGGTCAACTTTTTCTTTGTTCCCTTTGTCAATAATCCACTCCAGTACCTTTAGTCTTGAAGGATCCTTGCTGGTCAGATGCAAATCAGCGGTATGGAGTATCAACATAGGTATTTATTATTAAAATAATCGTCCAAAATTTTGCGATGGTCAAAAGCAATTTCTTCGGGAAGATTATCTTTATTGAAAATGCTAATTTCAATTGCATCATCCTTTGCCTGTGGAGTGCCTTTTCCTTTTGCCATAAAGACAACACTGATTGTGTGGAATCTCGGGTCACGCCTCGGGTCTGAATAGACATGGAACTGCTTCAAATCAAAGATATCAAGGTTGGTCTCTTCTTTTGCCTCCCTAATTGCAGCAGACTCTGCTGATTCTCCATAATCAATAAATCCACCTGGAATTGCCCAGCCATAAGGTGGATTTTTACGTTTTATAAGCACAATACCACTGGCTACTTCTATGATAATATCCACTGTTACCCGTGGAAATTTGAAATTCATATAAAAAATTATATGCAAAATAGGTTGACAAATCAATAGGTAATATTATTTAATCCTTGACATAGGTTATATTTTGAATATCATTGAGAGTGAATTTTTCTGCCGGTGTAACTCAGCGGTAGAGTAGCGGTTTTGTAAACCGCAAGTCGCCAGTTCGAATCTGGCCGCCGGCTTAAGGGCAGGTACCCAAGTGGCCAACGGGGGCAGACTGTAAATCTGCTGGCGAAAGCCTTCGGAGGTTCGAATCCTTCCCTGCCCATAAGAAGTTAAATTTCCAATAATACCAAGTGTCAGAATCCAAATAATTGCTAAATTTTGAAATTTGTAGTGGCAGAGTCAATTAAGCAACATCATCCCAATATAACTTGACATCACTAAAAATTGATTGATCTTAGCCTGAGAATAATTAAATGGACTTATTAGGTGTATCCTCCTTTTGATTTCAAGACCAATTTCCACACTTTTAAGTATATTGGCTAATGATTTTAATTAAGTTGTGATTGGTCATTGCTCAAAAAAAGGTGACAAAACTGCCATATTTTGTCTTTATATTTGCCAGAAAAATATCTATCAAGGACTCTGTTGAGTATTCAAATTTATATAAACTCTTTTTACCAATAATGATATTTTTTATGCTATGTTCATATCCTTCATCAGGTATGGTAAATCTATTTTGGTGCCAGTAAATTGTTGAATTTTTTTCAAGGATTATCAAAAAATCGCCAATCTTGAGCCTCTTAAGATAAAAATCTTTAGGCAGCGGAATAAATTCTTTTTTGTATTTTATTATTTCCTTTCGAGCAATCAAATAATCAACCTCTTTAATTTCAATGTTCTCTAAGAAATTTAATCTGCCATTGTAGATTAAGATACGCTCTTTATTCGGCAGGCTTATCAATGCGGTATTATTTGTGACTTTGACTGAAGATATAGGGAATAATGAACAAATTGAAAATATTATGGCAATTATAGAGAGTAAATAAATTGTGATCTTCCGTGTTCGTTTTACGAAAATAAAGAAAAAAAGGATAAGAAAAACCGGAGATATATTAATGAATATTGAAGAGAATGGTATAGAAGCAAAAAACCCCGCAATTTTTTCAAGTAACCAGATTGCATTATTTACCAAGAATGAAATTATATTTAATACATAACGCGAAATAAGTGATATAAAGATTAGAAAAAATAAAAGATAAATTATGATTGAGGCAAGAGGAACAATTAGAAGATTTGAAAATACAGCAAGCGTTGGTAATTGATTAAAATAATAAATTAAAAAAGGAGAAACAAAAATCTGAGCCGAAAATGATGTTGCCATTGACCAAAAAATCATCTTTAATGGTTTTAGTTTGATATATTTCAACATAATATTATTTAATCGTGGTAATAAATAGACTATCCCATAAACTGCTCCAAAAGACAATTGAGCACCGGTATCGAAAAGCATAAAAGGATTTAAGAATAACAAAATCAAAGCGCTCATATTCACAATGTGGATTGAGTCAACCTGGCGCTGTAATATAAAACTTATTCCAAATAGAAATGCCATAAGCGATGCCCTTAACACACTCGGTCTGAACCCGATTATACCTGCATAGAATAGCAAAAGAGCCATAATCAAAAAGAATTTTATCTTTGGAGAGACCGGTAGAGGCAGGAATATTGTTCCTAAAATTGTAAGTATAAATCCTATATGCAATCCTGAAACCGCAAGGATATGCAAGGCACCCGCACGGGCAAATATATTTTTTAATTCAGGGGTCATACGACTACTTCCACCTAAAATTAAACCTTGAGCAATCGGAACATAATCAGGATTCAAAGAGTAAGTAACGATTTTATTTATATATCCATATACTACATTAAATATCCTCCCGGTAAAACTCAGACTATAATCCTTATTGGTTATACTACCAATCAATAGACTTGGTTGATATGGCATCTTTCTACAAATCAATCTGCCTTTTATTGTCAGTGTCTTCCCAAGATAATGCACTTTTTGGAAAGTATAATGGTCCGCATATAGTGAAATTGGTAATGTATCTTTATCTATTATCGCCCTTTTAATATGTAATTTTAACTTTATCTTCTCATCTCTTGGTTCTTCACCAATCACCACACATTGATACATTATTTTTTTATTTAATTCCTTATCCAGCGGTGGTTTTCTTAAATGAACATTTAAACCCGATAAAACCGCAAGAAGTAAAAAAAGAAAGTTTTTTGACAAAAAGCATGCGACAATTGCAACTATAGTAATGATTAAATATATTTTTAGTTCCGGATTAACTGTTGAGTCAAAAAGTATGCCAGCAATTATTACAAAAAGGGTTTTTATCCCTAATGATTTAATTTATACATCCTCCTTATGCACCGGACTTTGGATAGATAATTTCCATCAACCTCTGTTTTGCTTTATTTATTTCTATTCGGGCAACTCCAGGATTTGAGCCTTCAGGTTTTAAAAAAGCATAAATAAAATAGTCTTCACCCACGGGTTGAATGATAAAAAATGCCTTCTGGGTCAACCATATCAATTCACGCTCTACGCCAAGATTTAAATTCTTTTTTATCTCCCTTGATGTCAGCAACAATGATGATAACTCTGCATCATACAGATTTACATCAAAATTTGCTTCTCTCACATGCTGGGCAACGGATATGCCATCATATCCAACAAGGCTTGCATAAAGGCATCCTGGTATTTTTTCTACGATTTTTTTTATTTCTTCATTCAAATCATCAGCCATTAAACCTCCTATACTCTTTCCAGATATTCACCTGTTTCCGTATCAATCTTTATCAGATCTCCGACTTCAATAAATGGCGGAACATGGCATTTGTAACCGCCTTCAAGCACGGCTGGTTTTGATTGTGCCTGGGCAGTGGCATCTTTGATGTATGCCTGAGTCTCAACAACTTTTAAAACAACGGTTTTAGGTAGAATTACACCGAACGGTTTACCTTCAAAATACTGGACCTCAACCCTGATGTTGGGGGTTAATAATTTTGCATTCTCGCCCAGCAACTCTTCGTCTAAAGGTATTTGTTCATAAGTAGCCAGATCCATAAAATAGTATTTACCATCATCATAATAAATGTATTCCATTTCCTGTTCTTGAACATCTGCCTCTTCGACCTTTTCCGTAGAACGAAATCTTATTTCTTTTGATAATCCTGATGTCAGATTCCTGACTTTACACACAACCATTCCCCGCCAGTTCCCAGGTGTGATATGGGTTACGGACAATACTACATAAGGTTCATTTTCAAGTTTTATTAGCATTCCTCTTTTTAACTGTGTAACCTGTATCATTTTACCTCCCATCTATATGTGCTTCTATCTTTTGTATCATCAATAACTATTCCGAGGTCATTTATTTTTTTTCTAATCTCATCGGACAATTCAAATTGTTTATTCTTTCTCACTTGATTTCTTATCCACAGGATTATTTCTATAAGTCTGGGTGATAAATCATCTCTCTTTTTGCTTTCCTCAACGAACCCAAGAATTTTTAGATAATACCTTATACTTTCCGCGATATCGGGTTGACCTATCTCATAACCCGCACTTACTAAATCAAAGATTATTCCCAGTGCCTTTGGTGTATTAAGGTCGTCATTCATTGCCTGGATAAACTCGTCAAGTTTATATATTCTTGGTTCTTTAACAGGCTCGGAAAACTTTGTAATAAAGGTCTGTATCCTTTCAAAGGCCGACCTTGCCTCTTCGAGCCTTTCTTTAGAAAACTCTATTGGAATTCGATAATGGGTCTTCAATAAAAACAACCTGATGACATTCGCAGAAAAATCCTTTACAATATCTTCCAATAAGAAATATCTACCAGTTGATTTTGACATTTTTTCACCAGTGATATTCACCATTCCATTATGTAACCAGTAATGTACAAACTCCTTTCCTGTGGTACCTTCGGATTGGGCAATTTCATTTTCATGATGGGGAAATATTAAATCTTCGCCACCGGTATGTATATCAAATGATTCACCAAGATAATGCATTGACATTGCTGAACATTCAATATGCCAGCCCGGACGACCTTTTCCCCAGGGACTGAGCCAGTAAGGTTCGCCCGGCTTTGCTGACTTCCAGAGTGCAAAATCAAGAGGGTCGTCCTTTAATTCAGTTGGTTCAACCCTTGCCCCGCTCAGTAATTCATCTATGCTCTTTTTTGATAATTTGCCATAATCAGAATATTTACGAACTCGGTAATAAACATCGCCGGCTTTTTCATATGCAAACCCCTTTTCAATCAGTCGTTGTATCAAATCGATTATCTCTTCAATATGCTGTGATGCCCTTGGATAATAATGAGGTTTCATTATATTTAAAAAATCACATAGATTAATATATTTCTGGATATTCTCTTCAGCAATTATACGCCAGTCAGAATTCAATTCCCTTTGTTTTGCAATAATTTTATCATCCACATCTGTAAAATTTTCGATAGATTTCACCTTGTAACCAAGAAATTCAAGCCAGCGCCTTAATATATCCCTGGTCATTGATGCACGAATATGTCCAACATGGGGCGGTCCCTGCACAGTCAATCCGCAGGAATATATTCGCACAACATCACTTAGTGGTTTGAATTCTTCAAGTCTTCTTGTCAGGGTATTATAAAGTTTCAAGGGCATACTATAAACTCCTCAAATAAGCACCTGCCGAAGTAATTCTGACGAGTGGATTGGGTGCTTTGAGTAAATTCTCAAAGATTTTTTTATTTTCTTTTCTCTGATATTTCAAAAGGGTATTTATTGCACCAATAGAGACATTTATATATTCATCTTTGCAGGCTTCTTTTAATAAATCATAAAACTCAGGCAAGGGAAATCGCTCCATAACCTCAACTACTTTAATCCGAACAAATGGGTCTGGTGACTGTAGTCCGGCTTTTAAGACATCTACTCCAGAATTATCTTTGAGCGTAAGAAGTGCTTCTACTGCCGCAATCTTCAAATCCCAGGGTGTATCTGTCAAAAGATCTTTGAGATATTGTATTGATGATGTATCTCTTAGTTCCCCAAGGGCAAGGACAGCCTGCGCCCATATTTCAACATTAGGATTCTTTGGGTCCATCTCTTTTTTAATGAAATCTTTTGCTTCATTTTTACCTAATAACCCAAGAGATTTTGCAGCAGAAATTCTAACCAGTGGGTCAACATCTCTTAGGCCACGAATGATATTTTGAATGTCCTTAAAATTTGCAAGCCCCTGATATGCATATCTTCTTATCTTTGCAATACGGTCATTTGTTCCTTGAATCAGAATTTTGTAATAACCTGTGTCACTACTCAATGCGATGAGATGGTATGCCTCGGTTCTAACAATCGGTTCTGAGTCAGTGCATAGTTTAGCAATAACTGGTGAATAGACCCTTTCTTTCAATGAATATAGCGCACCCAGTGCAGAAACCTTTGCATCATTACTACCATTCTGAAGAATATTATAAATAACTTCATAACCCTTTTTATCCCCGATTTCAATCATAGTCTTTGCAGCATTCACCTGGATTACCTCTGATTTATCCTTTACCCCGTCTTTTAAAATCGATAAAGCCTTATCCTTGGGTGGCATACCGCAGGAAATAAAAAATCCGAGCAAAAGCAGAAATATATTATCTAAATGCCTTATCATAAAAATATTATAACCAAATTTTAGATTGTGTCAATCACGCGGTATTTTCCGTATCAATATACTGAGTCCTCCTCACTTTTTCCTATCCTTTGATGGAGGAGGAAAAAGGTGGGGGTGATAACGAGCAATCCCCTTCTTTTGGTGTGTGGCTGACTATCTTGTTGATGATTCTGAGCAAAATACCATTGAGCAGGAGTGTCTGAAGGCATTCATCAGTTTAGTGCCTTTGTACTTATGGGCAAAGATTGTGGGGTGGTTGGTTTAAAGGGTGTTGTTAAGATGGAGAAATTGATTTTAGTGGTGGTTGCGTATATGTTTGTGCTTCTTTTTGGTGCGCTTGGTGAGAGGATAAAAGCCTTTGTTGATTTAGTTTTTGTGGAAGGTAAAAGAAAATTGTTAAGCAGTTTCCGGTTTGGTTTAGAATTATTGGACAAGTTGGATTTATTTAGATACAGATGGCTTTT
>CAZLGA010000037.1:0-23125 GCA_964559225.1 uncultured bacterium
CACTTTTCATTATACTTCTCTACATTTTACCTTGGCACATTAATTGAGTATAATAGTTTTGTGACTCGACCTTTAATCGGCGTCTGCGGTAGAAGATGAGCGATAATCCGGCGGTGAGGAAGCGAAGCAAAGGTGAAAGATGTATGTACAATATAAAGATTTGACCCCACTCCATTGCTATACAAATGCATATTGACATACAAGCAAATATCAGTAGTCTTAAGGGATGACAAGGCAAATTAGAACAGCAGTTGACAGGCGAAAATCAATAAAAATGCCGGTATTCATCATTCAGGGACATAATCTGATAAAAGATATCTATGAAATTTTACACACACAGAGTGTTTGTTATCACAAAATTCTTTTCTTATGCGATGAAGTAACATTCAAAATTGGTGGCAAAAATATTATTAATGCACTGAGGAAAAAAAATATACCTGTGAAAATAAGATTTATCAACAAAAGTGATGAAAGAACCGTAAGACAGATTGAGAATATAATTAAAAGGCAAAAACAAAAATTTGATTTGATTATCGGTTTTGGGGGTGGTCGGGTTCTTGATGTAGCAAAAATCTCTGCAGGAAAGAACAGAATAAGATTTATCAGCATACCGACAATTTTATCTAATGATGGAGGAGCTTCACCAATTTCAGTTATAACTAATAAAAAAGGGATACCAGTAAGCCATCTGACCAATCCACCTTACGGGATTATCGTGGATTATTCCATTATTAGAAAAGCACCAATAAGACATCTGCGGGCTGGGGTGGGTGATTTGATTTCAAATCTTTCAGCGGTATTTGACTGCAGACTGGCACAGAAAAGAAAAAAGGAAAGGGTTAATAATGAAATATTGAAACTTGCAGAAATAGGAGCGCAGAGATTATTAAAAATTAAAACAAAGAATATTAAGAGTCAAAAATTTCTTGAATGCTTGTGTGATGGACTGCTCAAAAGTGGTCTTGCTATGTGTTATGTCGGTTCTTCAAGACCTGCAAGCGGCAGCGAACATAAGATAAGCCATTCAATGGACTATTTGTTCCCTGGTCGTGATGCACTCCACGGTGAACAGGTGGGCATTTCAACATTATTTACAATGGCACTTCAGAAAAATCCGTTTTTAAAATCAGTAAAAAGATTATATAGAGATATTAAATTTCCCCTAACTGTATCTTATTTAAAGATTAGTTTGGACTATTTTGTTAAAATTGTTATGTATGCAAAAAAAATTCGGCCCTGGCGTTATACGATTCTGGAGGAAAAAAACCCTGGCGAAAAAGAGATTAGAAAGATTTCTAAAAAAACTTTATTCAGATATTGACGATATTTATTTTCAAACATTTGTGTTTATTTTTTGAAGAACAGATTACTATCAAGGCGTGGAGGTTCAAAGGTATATTGAATTATATGTTTCAACAGACTTATGCCATTTCTGAGAATTTATGTTGTGAATATAGCATTAATTTAAGTGATAATGCAATTTCAAATATCAAAGTTCCGCCTTCTTATTATAAATTTTTCAATTATCCCCAGGTATATAATGGAAGCGGTCATATCTCCCATTTTCCTTAATCTGTCAATCCGATAATCGTCGGATTGACAGATTAAGGAAAATCAATATAATTATTTGTGATAAGAAAACGGATGTCTGAGACCCATTATCGTGCGTCAAGGCTCTGCCGGATTTTAGGTAATCCTACTGCCTACCAGATATTAAAAATTTTATGTCAGGGTAAAAGGAAACCTTCAGAGATTGCGAATCAAATTGGATTGTCGCGCAAAACAATATCAGATACACTTCGCAATTTGCGGCAGGTTGATTTAGTCCGCTATGATACGGTAATGAAGAACAGAATCTATTTTTTAAAAGATAACCTCATCAAGAAGATTCTGGCGGTCCTTGAGGACTATGCAGATAGGATGCGTCTCAAAAAATGGTAGTCTTCAATCCGAAAATTATCAGATTGATGCCTTTGGAGTATACAGATAATGAGTAAAGATGCTTTTACTGAAAATTGGCAACCCAATGAGGGTAAAAAACTCGTAATTGATGTTGATGGTGCGGATTATGCGCGGTTGCCAATTAAGACTCCAGTTATTACTTCTAAGGATGAGATTTTTAAGATTGTTGAACAATATGTTTTGCCTCATTTAATAAAAGGTGATATTGTATTTTTAAGCGAACGGATTGTTGCGATTATCCAGGGCAGGGCATTTCCAATAAAAGATATTAAACCGTCCTGGCTTGCAAAATTTCTTGTAAGGTTTGTTCATAAATCACCTTATGGTATAGGCCTTGGTAGTCCCTGGACAATGGAACTGGCAATACGCGAGGCAGGGATTTTACGAATTCTATTTGCAGCATTTATCGCGGCAATAACAAAGCCATTTGGATTAAAGGGTCTTTTTTATATTATCGCCGGTAAATCAGTAGCCGCGATTGATGGACCTTGTCATTATACATTGCCACCATATAATGAATATGCAAAATTGGGACCAAAGAATCCAAATAAAGTTGCACGGCAGTTAAAAGAAAGATTTAATTATGATTTTGTAATAATTGATGCTAATGATTTAGGCGTATCGGTGCTTGGCAAATCAGACTTTAAAATAAGTAACGATTTTTGTAAAAAAGTTTTTCGTGATAATCCTTTAGGACAATCAAATCAACAAACACCGATTGCAATTGTGCGAAGAACTAAAAAATCTGATTAATAACCGTACAATGCAGAGCGGTCAAGTTTTTCAAATTCTTCTTCCCTGCCGTGTAATTTAGTTTCAAAGGTATGGACATCACAGGATTCTTTGGGTTCTGTGCCTTTAATAAAAGGTTCTTCACGGGGTGCAGGACAAAACTCATTTGCAAGTAATCCTGATTTTGGACATAATCTACACCACACAATCCCTTCAGGAACAGAAAAATCATCGGTTATAAGGGTATCAATTCTTGACATTATTTCACCCCATATCGGTGCGGCAACTACCCCACCGGTTGCACCCCTGAATATCGTTTTGTTATCATCAAATCCAACCCAGACTCCTGCAGTGTAATGGGGCGTAAAACCAATAAACCAGCCATCAGAGTAGTTATCAGTAGTTCCTGTTTTTCCTGCTGCAGGACCTTTGTAGTATTTTCTTATTTCATAACCTGTTCCACCATCAACAACAGAACGCATTAGATTAACCATAAGATAACATGTTTGTTCAGACAATTTTTTTTCTGTTGTCGGTTTGTTTAACTCAATTATGGTGCCGTCTTTGTTAACAATTTTCCTTATCATTATTAAAGATTTTTCCTCACCAATATTGGCAAGCGTGCTAAATGCCTGTGTTAGTTCAGCAAGGCTTACTTCACAGGAACCAAGGGCGAGTGATACCACTGGTAAAAGTTTTGATTTTATCCCTAAGTCATAGGCATACTTTGCGACGAGGTCAGGTCCAACGATACGAATCAGTCTCACCGCAACAAGATTCCGTGATAAAGCAAGAGCCTTCCTCATTGTTATTGGCCCCAAAAATTTGTGGTCATAATTTGCAGGCCGATAAATACTATCGGGTCCCACTACCTCAATGACAATGGGTAGATCAAGGACCTGGTCCGCAGGGGTAAAACCATTATCAAGTGCGGCGAGGAATACAAAGACCTTGAATGCACTACCAGTCTGGCGTTTTGCCTGTGTTGCCCGGTTGAATTTGCTCTGGCTAAAATCTCTGCCCCCAATCATTGCCTTAATTTCGCCTCTTCTATGGTCAGCGATTATCAATGCGCCCTGTAGATAAGGCGTGTTATTTAATGTATCAGGAATACCTGTGGAGTCAATCTTAGCCTTTGTTATTTTAAATTTATAATCTTTTTCAATGGTCTTTAAATGTTTCTCCAGAACTTCTTCTGCAACCTCCTGAATATTTTTATTGATTGTAGTATAAACACTTGCACCACTTCGATAAAGAAATTCCGCACCATACTTTAGTTCAAGGTATCTTCTCAGTTCTTCAATAAAATATTCACCGACCAAATGTCTCTTTTTACGTTCTACGACATTTAATGGTTCGTTTATTGCCCTGTTGTATTCTTCCTCGGTTATAATTCGGTCTTTAAACATTAGTTTTAATACAAGATTCCTTCTTGCCTTTGCCCTTTCTGGATAACGATAAGGAGATAAGTATTCCGGCGATTTAGGAAGGGCAACGAGCAGGGCGGACTCACTCAAGGTCAAATTTGAGATATTTTTATTAAAATAATAACGCGCAGCAGTTGCTACTCCATATCTCCCTTGACCAAAATTTACCTGATTTAGATAGCGTTCAAGAATTTCATCTTTTGTGTATGTTCTTTCAATTCTTAGCGCCAGAGCAATTTCTTTTAATTTGCGCAGAAGAGTTTTTTCCTGGGTTAGAAACATATTTCTCGCAAGTTGCATTGTTATCGTGCTGAATCCCTGGGCTGCACGGAGCTGGAGTATATTCTGGATAACAGCACGGAATATTGCCTTAACATCAACCCCCCAATGCTTATAGAAGGTCTTATCTTCAATGCATATAAAACCCTTTTTTAGATAATCAGGCACATCGTTTAAATTTGCTAACTCTCTCCTTTCAATAAAGAATTCGGCAAACAGGCTGTCCTGATCATCATAAACTTTTGTTGATACTGGTGGTGCATAAAAAGAGATTGCTTCGGCTGGTGGAAGGTCATGGACAATCTGGATATATAATCCAAGTGCAAAACCAGCGATCACCGATAAAATTATAATTACAGTCCAGCGCAGACGGTGAGTTCTTTTCTTCTTATCTAAGCGCATCGGCATTCGTGGCATCAAATAGATATATTTTTTCTGAAGGAACTCTTAAGGTTAACGATTCGTCGATTCTTGGTTTATATGTTTCGGGTACCCTTGCATGGATAGTAGTGTTATTCATTTTTCCGTAGATATAGGTCTCTTCGCCTATCGGTTCAATGATTTCAACCCTGATTTTGAATTCAATGCCGAATACATCTGTAAAATCGTTGGGTCTTATACCAATTATTACTTCACGATTTACAAATCTTTCAAATTCAGAATTAAGTTTAATTGTAATATCAGAATTAATAAATTTCACTTCATTCAATTCTTTTTTAATAATACCGCCAATAAAATTCATTGGCGGTGTGCCAATGAATCCCGCAACAAATTTATTTGCAGGCTTTTTATAAAGGGTTATCGGGTCACTTATCTGTTGAATCTTTCCGTTATTCATCACGATCACCTTTTCTCCAAGGGTCATTGCTTCAATCTGGTCATGGGTTACATAAACCACTGTGGCCTTTAAAGTTTTGTGCAATCGTGATAATTCCCCACGCATTTGTACCCTTAATTTAGCATCAAGATTAGAAAGGGGTTCATCAAAAAGAAACAATTTGGGGTTCCTGACAATTGCCCTTCCGAGTGCAACACGCTGACGCTGACCACCAGATAATTGTCTTGGTTTTCTGTTTAGAAATTCTTTTAATCCAAGTATTTCTGCTGCTTTTAAAACCCTTTTTTCAATCTCCGGTTTTGGAATCTTCCTTACGCGTAACCCGAATGCCATATTTTCAAAGACTGTCATATGTGGGTAGAGTGCATAATTTTGAAATACCATTGCAATATCCCTTTTATCCGGGCTAATATCGTTTACGACTATATTATCAATAAATATTTTGCCTTCGGATACATCTTCTAAACCTGCAATCAATCTCAATATGGTCGTTTTGCCACAGCCTGAAGGTCCCAATAATACTACAAATTCCCTATCATTTACTGTGAAATTTATATTTTGGACAGCAATTATATTTTTTTCATAAATCTTAGATACATTTTCGAGTCTTAATTCAGCCATTTTTATACAATGTGATTTTTAAACTTAAATTTTTCTCACTAAACCCTACAAATAATCTTCAACAATCTTATTAGGATATTGCGTAAATCAACCCTGGATACAAGAAGATCAATCATTCCGTGTTCCAGCATAAATTCCGAACGCTGGAATCCCGGAGGTAATTTTTCACCAATCGTTTGTTCAATAACCCTGGGGCCTGTAAATCCTATGAGTGCACCGGGTTCAGCAATAATTATGTCGCCCAGAGATGCATAGGATGCCATAACCCCAGCCATTGTTGGATGAGTGAGGATTGAAATATAAGGCACTCCTTCTTTTGCCAGCAGCGCAAGTTCTATAGAGGTCTTGGATAGTTGCATTAAGGAAAATATTCCTTCCTGCATTCGTGCTCCACCAGATGTGGAGAGAATGATTAAAGGTTTTTTCTCGGTGCGGGCAAGTCTTATTGCCCTTGCTATCTTTTCACCTACAACCGAACCCATGCTGCCACCCATAAAGGCAAAGTCCATTGTAGCAAAAATAACCGGTATCCCACCAATCTTTGCTCTTCCATACACCAGGCCTTCCTTGAGTTTTGTAGACTGTTGGGCAGATTTCAATTTTTTCTTGTAATCAGGAAAATCAAGCGGGTCGAGTGGTTCCATATCGCTATCGAGTTCTTCAAACATTCCTTTATCAATAAGCAGGGCGATATAGTCCCGGGAACCAATGCGAAAATGGAAGTTGCATTTCGGACATATCCATATTTTCTTTTCCAGTTCGCTTTTATAAAGAATCTCGCCGCAACTTTCGCACTTTACCCAGAGTCCTTCAGGTAACTCTAATTTCTCTTCGGGTTTTGCCTGGATTTTCTTTTTAAACCACATAAGATACCTCTCTTATAATAACAACTCTGCAATCTGAACTACATTGAGTGCCGCCCCTTTTCTGATATTATCTGCTACAATCCACATTGTTAATCCGTTCTCAAACGCAAAATCTTTGCGGATACGGCCAACAAAAACTTCATCCTTACCTGCAACCTGAACAGGCATTTGATAATCTTGGTCATTTTCACATAATATAATACCCGGTGCATTCCTCAAAATTTCCTTTGCTTCTTCCACTGAAATGGGATTTTCAAATTCTACACTTACCGCCTCGCTGTGTCCATAGAAAACAGGAATTCTGACACAGGTCGGGCTTACGAGTATAGAATTATCATCAAAAATCTTTCTTGTTTCATTGAGCATCTTCATCTCTTCACTTGTATATCCAAGTTCATTGAATCTACCGATTTGTGGTATGATATTTGCACCAATTTGGTGTGGAAATACACTATCTTCAAACTTTGGTACTATATGGCCTGCAGCAATATATTCAAGTTCTAATTTTAATTCTTCAACCGCGGCTTTACCATAGCCAGAAACAGATTGATATGTGGCGACAAAGATGCGTTTTATCTTCGCTTTTTTGTGTAACGGGTATAAAGGCACAAGCATCTGAATTGTTGAGCAGTTTGGATTGGCAATGATTCCTTTATGCTCCTTGATTTTATGAGGATTTATTTCGGGAATCACAAGCGGAACCTCGGGTTCCATTCGAAATGCTGGAGAATTATCAATGATTATACTTTTATCTTTGAATTTAGGAACAATCTCCTTAGCAAGGGGTTCATCGAGACAGCCAAACACAATATCAACCTTTCCGATAAAGTCTTCGTATTCAGAAGAAACCTCATACTCCTGGTTGCGAAAAACTACGGTTGTCCCTTCGCTTCTCTCCGATGCAAAAAGAAACAATTCTTTCACCGGAAAGTTACGTTGTTCTAAAATCTTTAAGACTTCCTGACCAACAAGACCAGTGGCACCAAGAATCAAGATTTTTTTCATAAAAAATATTATATCCATAAAAACCATCCAGTCAAGTAGACGGTGCAGAGTTTCAAGACATGGTATCCACCCTAAGAGAATATTCTGGGTTGAAAAAAGCCGGTTTACCAGATAGAATAAAGCAAAAAAAGAATAAAAAAGAGGTAAAGCGACCGCGAAAGGTATTTTATCCCGCACATTGGGTCTGGGAAGAAAAACAACCATTCAGTCTAACCGAAGTGGATACGAAGGATATTTTAAATAAAGGAACTTTAGGCACAAAGCGTTGGCACCATATCCTTGAGTATGGATTACTCCGTTATCAGTGGACTTTTTGTGAAGCTCGTGAGAGGGGAGATTGTGCAATGGCAAAAGGATTGGGGTGAGGAATTTGATGGTTCAAATCCAGCAAAATTACGGGAGCTGGAGATGAAGTATTATCTTCCCTTTGGTGCTCGTTTGGTAAAGATTCCCAAGGGTCACAAAGATTATTATAATGGACGTGTTAAGCGGAGCCATCTTACGGATGATGATGAGTTTTATATTCCTTTTCTGCTTGAAATTAATGGTAAACAAGTATTATTAAAAAAACTTCAGGCATGGCAATATATTTATAATGCTAAATGTCCGCACTTTGGCTATGATATGAACGGCAGGACACCGCTTGAAAAACTTAGAGCATTGGATTATGATGTTGATGAAAGATTTGCAATGCTTCCAGTAGTTCTATTGGACAAAATAAGCTCTGACTATGTTTTAAGGATATCTGGTAACGATGTCTTGGCCGCGGACACCTTATTGAAAATATCAATCTTGACATATAGAATTAAATGGTTATAATTACAATGTTATGAACCAGGGTTTTACTGTTATTCTGCTTGGTCGCAATAATTTTTTAAAGAGCTTCTCTGTCTCGGGACGCCTTTTAATTTCAATTTTTGTTTTTATTGGAATAATTACACTCAGCGCCATTATGCTTTTCATTTATAACACAAGGATATCTATTTCTGAAATTAAGCAGAGCATAGCTGAAGAACAGCATAGAGAACTTTCAAAAAGAATTGAGGAGCTGAAAAGTTGGATAACCGAATTAAGAAGGATTTTGAGTGACCAAATTACAATTGATAATAAGCAACGTAATTTTCTTCAAATTGCCTCAATCCACCCTGATATCTGGTCAATGGGTATTGGTGGTAGTAATGTTCGCAAAAGATCAACAAATCTTTCTATCTACAATGAAAAAGTCATTGAAAACTTGTATGAGTCTATCGATGTTTTAAAAGGTCAAGCCAAATTGAGAGAAATGAGCATTCGTGAACTGGAACATAAAATATCTCAGAATTTTGAGCTCTGGCGCCATATCCCTTCAATAAGTCCTGTTCCAGGGGCAGAAATCAGTTCGGGTTTTGGTTATCGGGTTGATCCGTTTGAGAAAGATGTGCGTATGCATGAAGGGGTGGATTTTAATGCATCGTTGGGAACTCCGGTATATGTTACTGGCGATGGGTTTGTCGTTTTTGCTGACTGGAATATGGGTTATGGTTATGTCGTGGATATTGACCATGGTTATGGATTTGTTACGAGGTATGCCCATCTCTCAAAAATTCTGGTTAAAGAAGGTGAAGCAGTAAAGAGGGGACAGATTATTGCAAGAGTAGGAGGAACAGGGAGGGCAATTTGCCCTCATTTGCATTATGAGGTCATTGTTGCCGGAATAAAAGTAAATCCACTAAACTATATCGACTTCAGAGATATAATTGTTGATTGAAAAAAATATTTTAATTTTGAAATGCAATAAACGTTTCTAATGAATGACATCGTTGGAATGATTCTCGCTGGTGGTAGGGTTGATGAACTGCTCACCCTCACTGAAAAGAGACCAAAGGCAGCAGTTCCGGTATTTGGAATTTATCGGTTTATTGATTTTGTTTTAACCAATATGATGCATTCAAAGATTGATAATGTAGGTGTTCTGTCGCAATTCAGGCCATACAGTCTTATGCGTCATATTGGGGATGGTGAACACTGGGATTTTGTAGGGAGAAAGCGGGGAATAAGGATACTACCACCGTATAAAGGACTAAAAGAATCAGATTGGTATAGGGGAACTGCAGATGCAGTGTATCAAAATACTTCTTTTATTGAAGAATTCAACCCTGAATATGTACTCATCGCTGCGGCAGACCATATTTATCATATGGACTATAAAAAGGTCCTTGCTTTTCATAAAAAAAAGAGGGCAGATGTTACCGTTTGTTTTACAAAGACAAAAATTAGGTATCCCTGGTTCGGTTATGGTATTATCGAGAAGGACGGCAGGCTCATTGATTATCAGGAAAAGCCAAAGGAGCCAATGTCTGATTGGGTGTCAATGACAATCTATATTTTTCGGAAAGATATACTCTTAGATTTGTTAAAAGAGAATTCTCGTGCTGAGTCTCACGAGTTTGGGAAGGATATAATTGCCAATTTACCCGGTCGCTGTGCAATTTATGGATACAAATTTTACAATTACTGGTCTTATGCACGAACGATTGATATGTATTACAAAACCAATATGGAATTGCTTGAAGGCAGGATTAGATTATCTAAGTGGCAGGTGTGCACCAATCTCACAGAAGGTTGTGCGCTAAAGGACCGCGTGCCCGCGCGCATAGAGGGTAAAGTACTAAATTCTTATATTGGTGATGGTTCTGTAATAAAGGGAACAGTTATAAACTCAATAGTTTCACCGGGAGTAGTAGTTGAAGAAAATGCTGAAATAATTGATTCTGTTATATTTCACAATAATATTATAAAACGCAATGCCCGGTTAAAAAAGGTCATATGTGATAAAGCCTGCGAAATTGGGGAAAATGTAGAAATGGGATTTTTCGGCGCGGGTGTTCCGTCAAGGGAATACAGTGAGTTGCTCAACACCGGTATTACAATAATAGGTAAAGGAACAAAAATTGCACAGGGTGTAAAGATTGGCGCAAATACTCTTATCTATGCAGATAAATACATAGAAGAAAAATTAATTGAACCTGGGAGCACACTCAGATGAAGAAAGATCTTATTGCTTTACTTCTCGCTGGCGGCGTTGGTTCGCGTTTAAGCATACTCGCGCGATTGCGTGCCAAACCCGCAATCCCCTTTGGCGGCATTTATAGAATAATTGATTTTACAATGAGTAATGTTGCTAATTCTAATATTGATGTCGTAGGTGTCCTTACCCAATATAAACCATTATCATTAATGGAACATATTGACAATGGTAGACCCTGGGACCTATTTGGAAAGACAAGACTGGTTGAAATTTTACCACCCAAGACCGGAGAAGAGATATCTGACTGGTATAAAGGAACATCAGATGCAGTCTATCAAAATCTTAGCTTTATAGAAGATTTTTCTCCAGAGATGGTTTTAATCCTTTCGGGTGACCATATATACTATATGGATTATAATGAATTAAAAGACTACCATATGAGAAAAAAGGCAGATGTGACGATCAGTTTTATACGCGTGCCTTTTGAGCAGGCACACCATTTTGGTATTGCGAGATTAGATAAAAGCGGGAGGATAATTGAATGGATGGAAAAACCCAAGAAGCCAAAATCAAACCTTGCTTCAATGGGTATTTATATATTCAATACAAAAGTATTAAAAAATGCGTTAATAGAATCCGCACAGAAAGGGGGGGTAGATTTTGCAAAAGATGTTATCCCGTTGATACTAAAAAAGAAACTGAGGGTCTTTGGTTATGAATTCAATGGTTACTGGCGTGATGTGGGGACCATTGATGCGTACTGGAATTGTAATATGGATTTATTAAATAAAGATTCGGGATTGGATATAGAATCCTGGAATATAAGAACCAACCTTTTTGTACGTGGTGCAATTGGTGCCAAACCATCAGCTTATATGCATAGACACTCAAAAGTATCTAATTCCCTTGTCTCTTCGGGTTGTTTGATTGAAGGCATCGTTGAAAATTCAATTTTGTCCCCCGGGGTAGTTATTGAAAAGGGCGCAAGGGTGATTGATTCGGTTATTTTCCATAATACAATCGTGAAAAAAAATGCGGTGTTATTAAAGGCAATAATTGACAAGAATGTAAAGGTTGGCAAAAAGGCATTAATCGGTTACGGAGAACCTGTGCCAAACAAGATTTTGGGTATGAATCTATCAACCGGCATCTCTGTAATCGGTAAGAATGCGATTATTCCTGAAGGCATTATTATTGGGAAAAATTGTATTATCTCGTCAGGAATTGACTTGAGCAAATTCAAAATTAAAGAAATTAAATCTGGCTCAACATTGTGACATTCTACTTGTATCATCAAAATCTAACTTGTAATTTTTTACAAAAACTTCTTCAAAATCGTATACATTTTCAAAATCTTCAATTTTATCTTCTTCAGTTTTGCTCAAAATTCTTTCGTTTACCATATTAAATACGATATTGCCGAAATCAATCGTCTTTTTGACACCCCAGTATTCAAATACCATTTTTGTCATTGGTCCAAACCTCTTTAGTGCCAGTTCTTTTATAGCCTCAAGTAGTTGTTTTCCAGTGACGTGTTTCTCAACTTTGAATTTTTCACGGGCATAATACAAAGATTCAAGGACGAATATATATGCATCTAATTTATAGCGTGGGTCTTTTTCAAGAATTCTATTTAAATCCGAATCAGTAGCCATTGAAAAGAATATATTTAAATTTATAAATCAGTCAAGACCGAAAAATTCTGATTCCGCTCTGCTTTTCGCTTGTTAAAATTAGGAATAATTTATCTTCCCCCAATCTTTGACTTTAATATAGCAAAATCCATTATGAATAAATACGCCAACTCACCATACCACTGCGTAAGAGGAAATAAGGTTTTATCCCCTTTTATCATTCCAATACTATATTCTTTGTCATTCCTAACCATTCTTCTTATCATTTCATTCCGAACCATCACTTACTGTCATTCCGCACTATCCCTTCTTGTCATTCCGAACTTGTTTCGGAATCTAAAAAGATGTTTAACAACCTACCCAACCTATTGAGATGCTGAAACGAGTTCAGCATGACATTGTTCAGAGGGAGATAGTTCAGTGAGAAACGGCGGTAGGCATCCATTTCGTAAGTGGGAATGTAGTATTTTGTCTGTTTTCCGTAGAAGAATAAAAGTGGAGAGAAGTCAGCGAAAAATCTAATTCTATTGACAATCCATCATATTTTTATAATATCTGAATCAGGTAAGAATATGAGATTAGGGGTTGCATTGGGTGGTGGTGGTGCCAAAGGGCTTGCCCATATTGGTGTGCTTGAAACACTTGAGGAGAATAGAATAAGATTAAATTATGTTGCAGGAACATCAATTGGCGCAATAGTTGGTGCAATTTATTGCTTGCAGGGGGGTGCAAAAAATTTAAGAGAAATTACCAAAAGTATCATTGAATCTGAGGAATTTAAAGAACTTGAACTTGGTAAATTTTATACACAAGGTACCAATAAATTTGAAACATTTAAGAAGAAGTTATTCGAAAAATATTATTATGGCACGCTCTTATTTAAAAAATCAATTCTTAAAATAGAGGCAACTGAAAAATTATTGAAACGAATCTTTGCGGATAAGACATTTAGTGATTTGAAAATTCCTTTTGTTTGCAATAGTCTTGATATCAATTCGGGAAATGAAGTTATATTTACCTCCGGACCACTTTACAAGGCGGTATGGGCGAGTTGCGCTATACCTGGTGTTTTTCCTGCATTATACAATTATGAAAAGATTCTAATTGATGGCGGAACAATCAATAATATTCCAATAGAGCCTTTGAAGGAAATAGGTGCGAAGGTTATCATCGCAGTCTATCTTGGTGATATTCCCAAGTTTAATAAAGAACCCGACACTGGTTTTTTCATCACCCAGCGTGCCCTGTCTTTTATGAAGTATCATCTTGACAAAAGAATTTTGAAACTTGCAGACTGTGTTGTAAAACCAGATGTAAATGAGTATCACTGGGCTGATTTCACTAACCTAAAAGATTTAATTCAGAAAGGTAGAGAAGCAGTACTACAAAATATTAAAAGGATAAAGCAAATTGCAAAATTCTGGTATGGGATTAGAAAGAGTTTTTTACAAAAATAAATAACCTTCATGCAGGGTAAAGCCTGTGGCCATTTAAAACCAAAAAGGGAATTTTGAAAAATAAAAAGGGGCTGATTTCCAGCCCCTTTGGTCATTATTTCAACCCATTAATTACCTACAGCTGCCTTTTGATATTCGTTCCAGCGATTTTCCAGATTGGGGTCTGCCATCGTTTCAAGGATGTAATTGCAGAATTCTCTGCCTGTAGCGCCGGTTGCCCTTCCGGTCATTATTAATTTCTTTTCAAATTGTCCACAGATATCAAGCGCCATTTCAAGTTTTCTTCCAAGTTCTACATATCCAATGTGATTTAAGAGCATTGCACCTGCGCGAATCACACTACACGGATCAGCATATTGCGTTCTACCTTCTGTTACCATCCTCGGTGCACTACCATGAATAGCTTCAAACATTGCATATCTTTTACCGATATTTGCGCTTCCTGCCGTTCCAACTCCACCCTGGAACTCTGCTGCTTCGTCAGTTAGAATATCACCATAAAGGTTTGGCATTACAAGGACTTGAAATTCTGTTCGTCTTTTTGTATCAACAAGTTTTGCTGTCATAATATCAATGAACCAGTCATCGGCATTAATGTTAGGATATTCTTTTGCAATTTCATAGAAAGTTTTTAAGAATAATCCATCCGTAGTTTTTACCACATTAGCCTTTGTTACTGCAGTTACCCTGGTTTTGTTATTCCTTTTTGCGTGTTCAAATGCAAGTCTGATTATCCTCTCGCTTCCGGGCCTCGTAATCATTTTGAAATCTATTGCTAAGTCTGGTGTTACCTCAATGCCGAAAGGTCCGAGTGCATATACATCCTCAGTATTCTCCCTGAAAAATATCCAGTCAATACCCTGGGATGGAACACGAACCGGACGGACATTGGCAAAAAGGTCAAGTTCTTTTCTGATTGCAACATTGGCACTTTCAATATTAGGCCAAGGATCGCCTTTCTTTGGTGTTGTGGTCGGTCCTTTTAGCAAGACATGGCATTTTCTTATTTCCACTAGTACCTCCTCAGGAATTGCCTTTTTTACTTCAGCCCTGCGTTCTATTGTGCATCCTTCAATCACTCTGAATTCAATTTTTCCTTTCCTGACTTCGTCTTTTAAAAGATATTCAAGAACACGCTGCGCCTCACCTGTGATATATGGACCGATTCCATCACCACCTATAACGCCAATTATAATTGGTTTTAATTTTGAATAGTCAACCCAGTCTTCTGCTTTTTTTATTGTTTGAACTCTTTTCAGTTGTTTTACCAATAGTCCGCCAAAGTGTTCCATTGCTTTAATAACGGAGCGGGGATATTCTATATGCTCAATTTTCTTAACCTTTTTTTTGACTGTAGGTTTTTTCTTTATTTTTTTTGTCTTTTTTGGCATATATAACTCCTTTAATCCAATTTAAAATCTCCATGTTTCTCAATGTGAGATAATAGACCTCCATCATTGAGAATATTTATCATTGCCTTTGGCAGGGGATGAACTTTTAACTCAATATTCTTGGTTAGATTTTTGACCGAACCTTTTTGAAGGTCAACCTCAAGTTCATCACCTGTATCAATTTTGTCAGTATCACACTCAACAAGGGGCAAACCGATATTGATTGCATTCCGGTAGAAGATACGTGCAAATGATTTTGCCAGAACTGCACTTACACCTGCAATCTTAATTATCGTTGGTGCGTGCTCCCTTGAACTACCCAGTCCGAAGTTGTTGCCGGCAACGACGAAATCTCCTTTTGCCATTTTCTGCACAAACTCCGGGTCTGCATCTTCAAGGACATGCTTTGCGAGCTCCTCAAGATTGGACCTGAGGTGAAAATACCGCCCTGGACAGATTAGATCAGTTGATATATCGTCCCCGAATTTCCATGCCTTTCCTTTTAGAACCATTAGTCCTCCGTTATCCCTTTACCACTGTCTCCTTAACCCATTTTGTAGTAACAGATTTTGGTCTTTCAATTGGTTCACCAAGTGCGCGACTTACAATCAACTGGGCACACATACCCATTGCCCTTGATACACCAAAGAGGACCGTATAATATTCGAATTCGGTAAGTCCAAAATGGTAAAGAAGACATCCAGATGCAGCGTCAACATTGGGCCAGGGGTCTTTTACCTTACCCTGTTCTTTTAGAACTTCTGGGACCACCTTGAATACCTTGGCAACAATCTGATAAAATTCATCGTCAGGACAGACCCTTGCACCAAATTCATGAAACGCATCAAATCTTGGGTCCGTAATTCTCAATACTGCATGTCCATAACCGGGAATTACCTGCCCAGAATTCAGCGTATCCCATGCAAATTGTCTGAGGTCCGTATCACTCGGTACACCACCAAACTTTTCTCTTACTTTTATAATCCAAGCAAGACATTCCTGATTCGCAAGCCCATGTAAGGGTCCGGCAAGTCCATTTAAACCTGCAGAGACTGCATAATATGGATCAGAGAGCGCAGAACCAACGCAATGGCATGTATGGGCACTGACATTTCCGCTTTCATGGTCTGAATGCAAAACCATATAAAGCCTCATTAAATTCTTGAATTCACCTGTCGGGTCTGGTATTCCAAGCATATGTGCATAGTCACCTGCCCAATCAAGATTTGGGTCAGAATCAATGAGTGGGCCCTTATTGAATCTCATTCGGTATATTCCTGCAGCGATCGCAGGGAGTTTGGCAATTAGATTCAATGAATCCTCAAGTGTCCATTCCCAGTATTCTTCTTTTTTCATTCCCTCAGTATATTTCTTTCTGAAAAGGGAATCCCTTTCCATAGCAAGAATTGCGAGGTTGAACATCGCCATAGGATGCGAATCTTTTGGTAGTGCCTTTAGGACATCCCAAACATAGTCAGGAACCTTTGAACGCTTTTTCAAATCCTTTTTTACAAGCTCAGTTGCTTCTTTGTCAGGAAGGTCACCGACGATAAGGAGATAAAGAACTTCTTCGGGTAATTTATCTTTTAATTGGGCAACCGGTATTTCCCGTATTATCAATCCTTTATCCGGTGGAACATCGGATGTATCGCATATCAGAGCCTTTACTCCACGCATTCCACCATAAGCCTGGCTTACTGTGACTTCAGAAATGACCTTTTCACCATATTCTTTTACCAAGTTTTTTATTTCATCTCTCCATACAGGAATCTTTTCTTTTAATTTTAATTTAATTATATCCATAATTTACCCCTTTCTTTTTGTTTTATTTTTTTTAAAAATCTCTCTCGGGTCGCTTATAACCCCTTTTATTGCTGAATATGCCGCAGTTGCGGGCGAAGATAGATAAATAAAACCTTCGGGATTACCCATCCTTCCCTTAAAATTGCGATTAGCAGTTGAAAGGCATACCTCACCATCTCCAAGGATACCTTCGTGCACACCCACACAGGGACCACAACCAGGACCAAGGATTATTCCACCTGCCCTGACAAATATATCAAGGAGACCAAGTCTCATCGCTTCGAGGAACACCACTCTTGACGCAGGAATAACTATTAATCTCACCCCGGGCGCAACCTTTTTGCCCTTCAGTATATTTGCTGCAATTTTTAAATCCTCAATCCTGCCATTAGTACAGGTGCCGATAAATACCTGATGTATCTTCGTCCCCTTCAGTTCTTTAATAGGTTTGGTATTGTCAACTGTATGTGGACAGGCTACCTGGGGTTCAAGCTTACTTGCATCTATTTCAATTACCTTCTCATATTTAGCATCCTTATCAGGTGTGAGTGGACGCCAATCTTTTAATCTGCCCATTTTTTTAAGATATTCGCGGGTTATTTTATCGGAAGCAATCAAACCTGTCTTTGCACCCGCTTCAACCGCCATATTAGTTAATGTAAACCTTGATTCCATTGACATACTGTCTATCGCTTCACCTCCGAATTCAAGTGCTTTGTAAGTTGCGCCGTCAGCCCCAATCATTCCAATGAGATATAAAATTAAATCCTTTGCTCCAACCCCGGGCTGAAACTTACCCCCTACTTCAATTCTGAATGTCTCTGGAATTTTGAACCAGGTTTTACCCATTGCCATGCCAATTGCTACATCAGTTGACCCCATGCCTGTGGCGAAGGCACCTAGGGCCCCTGCAGTACAGGAATGAGAGTCTGCACCAATCACAACATCACCGGGTTTGGCATAAGATTCAACAAGTCTTTGATGGATGACACCATCGCCAACATCAGAAAGAATTGCTCCTGATTTAGCACAGAATTCACGCAATAACATATGGTCGTTTGAAAGTTCCTTACGTGGCGAAGGAGCAGCGTGGTCAATAAACACAATGGATTTAGGTGCGCGGACTTTTTCAATTTTAAGCTTCTGTATCTGGCGCACTCCAAGTGGACCGGTCCCATCCTGAAATGCAGCCACATCTACCTTAGCAATTACAATCTGTCCTGCATAAGCATCCTGACCGCTTTTTTTAGATAAAATCTTTTCAGCCAATGTTTTTCCCATTCTTCAACCTCCCGATTAATATTGCTTGGATAAAGATATCCAATATTTTTAATATGTTAAACTTTTTAACGCACATATTTTTGGTAATTAATATTAACTGCAATTCCAAGAAATAATTATATAGAAATTTTACTCAGAGTCAAGCACAAGATGAATAAAAAAAGGGGTAGCAATTAATTGCTACCCCTTTAATGAAAACTATGAATCTATACCTATTTTAACATTATTGTCTTTTCCACGATTTTATGATTATCGGTCTCAAATTGGACAAAGTAGACACCCGCAGGTAGTTTACGCCCTTCACCATCTTTTCCATCCCAGACAATAAATGCTTTGCGATTGAGGTCGTTGTAAGTCCATTTTCTAACGAGCCTGCCTGTGGCATCAAATATCTTCATTATTGCTGATGACTGATTTTCGGGTAATGTATAATATATGTGTAATTTACCAGTAAATGGATTTTGAGAGAAGAGGATTCGTGAGATATCTAAATTATTATCAGAATCAGAAATTCCAACATAACTTTTAAGATTTCCAACTTCCCAATCAAGCAATGCGGGGTTGTTCGGTGATTTCGTCACGCGATAGAACAACCCTTTTAATCGTAGTGTATTATATGTAACAGTATCTGTCATTAAGTTTAACTTTACTGTATCAACTGCATTGGAGCTGAATTTTCCTATAGAATTTCCGGGAATTATTGAATTCGGGACCAATTGCCAGGTAGTACCAGTGTAATATTCAACCTGAACGCCTATTGAATCACCACCCGTTGCCTTACGCCAGACAATATCGCCCCATTGTGAACGAGCATAAGTCTTGGATAAATCAGAATAGACAATGGGTGGACTGTATAAGACTCCAGAATTATTCTGATAAGTATATGAGTAAGATAGAACGACATTATCAGTAGCACATGCCCAACCCCAGCGGGACGGTGCGGTACTATCGCTGTAAAACCATTCAAACTGAACCGAATCACAGGGCAGTTGCGAAGTTAAATCAATATCAGCAGTTCCGTTGACGCTCGTAGTATATTCAGCAATATTAGTCCAGTTGGTCCAAGTCCCACCTGTTCTTTTACGGAATTTCACACGGAGTTTTTCGCCAGCCTCATAAACCCTGAAACCATATCCATAACGGATTCTTAAGTTAGTCGCTGTTGAGGGGATATATCTTTTAGGTGAAATCAATTCTTCATTATTGTTTGCCACTCCACTTCCTGCATCGTCGTCTGAATAATATGCATAAGCATTGCCATAATTAGGCGGGGTGTATGAGCCCAGGTCAGTAGTAGTGCCTGTAGTCCATCTGACACCGTCGTTATTTCCATCCACCCAGGTCCAGCCTGCTGGCATACCTGATTCAAAATTGGCAGAAAGAAGTGTATCCTCAACGTAAACAACGGGTATGAGAACAACACTGTCACCCTGAACCTGAGTGCCATTGAATGTGCAACCCAAAAATTGTGCATATGTAGTCTGGAACCACGAGCAGGTGCCTGCTGGAATATCGGTCTTTATGGTGAAAGACCTCCGGGATGTGGGAGCCGACCACATACCACCGGTAGTTGAATCAGCAGCCCGTACACGCCACCAGTAGGTGGTATTATTGGTAAGTGAAACCGGCAATGTATAGGTAATAGTTGCACCACTTTGGTATAGTCCAGTTGTTACACTATCCTGGGTTGTGAATGCGGTATCAGTTGACAAGTAGATTCGGTATTTCACCATATCATTCTGCGGATCGGTAGTTGTCAGTTTAAAGATTGGATTGAGTGTTGAATATTTGGCATAGTTGAATGGCGCGATGATAGTCGGAGTAAATGGTGCTCCAGAAAATGGTGTGGCATTTACAGCAGCCAATGCGTCAATTCTACCGGCACCGAAATCGTTATCCTTTCCTGAAGGACCAAGGTCAACCGCGGTAACCTGGAGGATGCTGTCTATCTGCCGGCGGGTAAGATTTGGATTTTTCTGAAGCATCAATGCTACTGTTCCTGCGACATGAGGTGTTGCCATTGATGTCCCATTCCAACCATCAAGGTATCCGGTATTATTATTGTAGGCACAGGATTTGATATTCACACCAGGTGCAGAGACATCAGGTTTTGTTAAACCTGGCGGATATGGATAATCATTATATCCTGTAACTGTATCCCATCTCACAGGCCCTGGCGAAGAGAAAGTGGCAATAGCATCATTGATATCAGTTGCACCGATACTAATTACATTGGACTGGGCGCCTGTTGCCCCATTCTGTGGGTGACGCCAGGGTGAAGGAACACTACCTGGACATCTTAATGCGTATGGTGGGAAATCATAACCCCGTTCATTACCCGCAGCAACAATCATTACAATTCCTGCTGCACCCACATTATTGCAGGCGGTGCGCCAGGCAGCAAGGCGTGGATTCCACGCATAACGCCAGCCTAAGGACATCGTAATCAAATCACCACCATTGGTTGGTGAAAGCGGTGGTGATACAACAAATTGCATTGCCTGCCAGACCTGGTTTTCTGCAGTTGTATCAGCAACTGTTCTTACACGGCAGCAGAGCATCCGGGCATCAGGGGCGACACCGCATTGGGAACCAGCAGTTCCATCAGATGCAACCGAACCTGCACAATGGGTGCCATGGCCTTGAACATCCATCGGGTTATTGTTATTCAGTTCAAAATTCCAACCATGATAAGGATAATTTGGGTCAGTCCACATATGGTCCGCAAGGTCAACATGGTTGTAATTGACCCCAGTATCAATTATTCCAACAACAATACCCTGCCCAGTATAACCGAGTGACCAGACTGCCGGTGCATTAATCTTGCTTACACCCCAGGCAATTTCCCTTTCTTTCGATGTCTTGTCTGAGGGTGCGGCAAATTGTTCTGGTTTCTCAATATCTATGGGTTTTAAATCATAATCAATATAGAAAATCTCCCGATTATTATCCAGTTCTGCGATTACATCCTTTGTTGCTTCACAATAGATAGCGTTTACAATCCAGATTGATGTTATGTTTTTGACCTTATTCTGTTTTTCCATCCTTGAAAGATATTCAATAACCGATTTTTGATTTTCTTGGGAAAAGGTGCGTAGGATTTCAGCAACCCTTGCCCTTCGCTCAGGCTTTGGTAATCCTTCAACTGCCCTTGTCAGTTCATTTGTATCCATCTGTTTTTTGAAGACAATATCAATCGGAATTAAATCCGATGACCTGGCACGGGCAGTAACATCTTTAAGAGCCGGGCTTATCAAGGAATATGCTGGTATTACCAGAATCACTAATAGCAGTATGCTAAACTTTTTCATATAACCCCCTTCTCTTATAATTTATTGACCAAAAATGAGAATCATTTTTTTACGATCACCCCTTTAATAAATAATTCGCCTTTGTCAAAAAAATAATATGTTGGGCCCTGGCTTTACCCAGGGCCCAACATCTGAGACTTTTTAGCGCGTAAGAACGAATTTCTTAGTTATTATTCCGTCTTCTCTTTCCAGCATTACGAAGTATATTCCGTCGGCAAGAGAAACACTTCTTGGATTCCAGTTGATTACACTCGCACCCTTATTAAAGTTGACTTTTGCTACAAGGCGACCGCTGATATCGTAAATGCTCAAATAATTATGCTTGAGGTTATTCGGGTTGATGTAAAATGTGACATTGTTCTTTGCAGGATTTGGAATGACCTTAAGGAGTTTCCATTGTGCAACATTTTCTTTTTCTGACTCCTCTACTGGTGTCAGAGGTGTATGGAATCCCCTCACCTTGACAATCTGATTAACATAGGTTCCGCTGATTTGCACTATCGTTATCCAGTAATTACCATCTCTCGGGTCTGCCTCAATACCACGGATATTCCAACCAGGATTTAAAAGGAATCTCCTACCAGTGAGCGCAGGTGGTGGTCCTTGCATCTCCACAACACCCACACTATCAAGGGTAGTTCCACCAGAGTTAAACCAGGTCTGAACATTAACGAATGAATTGCCAAGACTATCATAAGCAAGGCAACGGGTATTATAGTAACCCTGAACAGGACTATTGTACTGAGTTGCAGAACCAAGGGTATCTCCAATATAGATCAATCCGGCTGCGCCAAGGGTTGTTCTTCTGTCTGCATACCACATTGTGTTTGGTGCACGGAAAGCGAGCCCTACTGGATAATCATTTGCAGGATTATTGAACTGACGCAAAACCGCACCGCTTGTCTTATTCAATTTCCAGACCAATTTCTGTGGATAATTGCAGTAGTACAATCTATCATCATAACGGGAATATGTAATATCAGTTCCTGAATCCTGTGGTGCAGTGATCGCGCCATAGTAAGTAACAAAGCTATCTGAGGAGTAATATCGGATTGAAGTAGAATAGAAGTCAACAACATAGATTCTATCGCCAATACGGTCATAACCTAAACCATAGACAAATCCCGTAGAAGGAAAATTCGGCAGGGCTTTGGGACCCCAGATAATCGTTCCTGGTGCAACACCAACTACATATGAAAAGGTTCTTGTCCAGGTTGTTTCTGCGGCAATGAGTACAAGCTGGAAATCTGCTGTGTGCCCCGGAGGCGTGGATGCATGGACAGATAAGTCATAAGGGTCTGATGCGTTGTGTGCACTATCACCGGCTGGAATTGTGCCATAGGTATATGTGGAGTCAGTAATCGTGATATAGGGAGAAGTTGTTCTTAATCTGCCCTGAACATTGGTTGCCTGCACACCACCTGTATTCCTTACATAGGTCACAATACCGGCATTCTCACCTGGGTCAAGTTTGCCATTACCATTATTGTCGTTTACAATATTTGTTCGGC
>CAZLGA010000038.1:0-22722 GCA_964559225.1 uncultured bacterium
CATCTAAAAATAAATATAGATAATCATCACCCAGCGCCCGTCGGTGAAAAGCACTGGGAGTATAATAAAAGTTGTGTTTGGGTAAGAAAATCTATTTTGATTAAATAACCCCTTTCGGTAAGATTATTTTTGATTCAAATCGAAATCTTGACAAGATGATAATTTTATCCTATAATCATCCGTGTTTTTGTGGTTATTTTTTCTTATATCTAATAATGCTAATTCTGATACGACGCATATTGATTCAGTTAAAACCGTCCGATATGAAATACCCAAGATAATTAATTATAGCATTACCGGGATTCTTGACAATAATTTAAAGCAGTCAGGGGTCGTTAAACCCATTATTTTTTTATCTGGCTTTTCCGATATTTTTTATTATTCCACTTATTTATTGAAAGACAAAATCTATACAATCGATTTGTTTGGTCATTGTCCTTTTAATATTTTAATCAATTCTCATTATATTGACGAATATTTTTTCAAAAATTTTAATTTCTCAATCTTTCCCATCAATTTTATAGAATCTGTTACATTTAGTAAGAAATATATAGGTTCAGGGGTGAATGCCATTGACTTAAATACAAAGATTAACAGATATGAACAACCATATTCCTATTTATATTTCACTTTGTTTGGCTTAAATACGGTCTATAATATTGATTTTACCCGAGCCATCACGAATTCAATGGGATTTTATCTTGGTGGACTTTATTCGCGCCATTACAAAAACTCCGAGAACCGTTATCTGCGTTCAAATGGAGGATATGCCAACTTTTATTATAATCAATTTATTCCGATGCGCCTTGATGTTATCATAACAGGCAATTCTTATGATACAATAATAAATTCAAATTTCAGCGACATTGCATTGACTGGGGGTAAGGATTTTTATAAGTTCATAATATTTCGGACTGTGCGTAAAGTTTATAACGACTCCATCCAGAATCAGTGTTCTACTTATGGCACACAGCATAAATTTTTATTTAATGCGGGCAATCTTGAGAATATCTTTGAATTCATTGCTTTGACAAGCCAATTTACTCCCGGTAAATTAAAAAATAATGATATAGTATTTTCTCAGAACACAAGTTATAAATTTAATAATAGTATTATCGGAATTGGTTATAATGTGGATTGTAATTCGGATAAAATCTATTTTGAGCCAACGGGAAGATTAACTTTCCAAATTTTTAATGATGCGAAAATATTTGTGAGAGCTGCGTTATTCAACAAAAGGGCTGATTTTATTGCCAAATATGGTAATGAAAAATTTGTTGATAGAAGTATTAATATTACAGGCAATTTAGATATTAAAGATGAGACCCATTTCCACCGGGAAATTGGTGTAAACTTAAAATATTCTACGATGAGTGTTTATAATTCGCGAATCAAAAACCAAATCATCTATCAACCTGTGAGTGTTGAGACTTATTCAGTGATTAATGTTGATAATGAAATTTCAGGGATTGAAGGTATGGTTGTTTCTCCGCGTATAAGGGGTTTTTCCGCAACAGTTGCGTGCAATTATCTGATATACAGTGATATTCCATTAGATTTTCCAGATTTTTTTGCAAAATTCGGTTTGAACTGGCAGAGAAAGACCGACCGTTCGATTTTGAATATGTATACAAAATTTATTTTTATGGCTGCAAGATATGACCAATCAGGCAAATATTATGAGCCAATCTTTGTAATTTCTCCGGGTCTAAATTTGAAGTTTTTGACCCTGAATCTAAATGTGATTTTTGACAATGTGACAGACATAAGACCCGAAGATTTTCCTGATATGGCACGTAAATTCGGAGTGGAAATAAAATGGGAATTCTGGGATTGATATGTTTATATTGAGAATCGATGACCGTTTGATACATGGACAGGTTGTCGCAGGATGGGCAAGACCTTTGGGAATTGAAGAATTGATAATTGCATCAGATAAAATAAGCAATGATGAGTGGGTTTGTAATGCCTACAGACTTGCTGTACCCGAAAATATATCTTTTCATTGTTATGATATTGCAGGTTGTGTTCAATACCTGAGGGATGGTGGCGACAAAAAACGAATAATGGTGGTGGTTGAAAAACCGATTGATGCCTACAACCTTGTTAAGAATGACCTTAAAGTAAATGAGATTTATATTGGTGGATTAGGTTATCGTGAAGGCGCAAGGTCGATTGTGCCATACATATACCTTACATCCGAGGACATTGAATTTTTAGTAAAGATACATGAAATGGGCATAAAAATAATTGGTAAACAACTTCCTAATTCTCAGCCTATTGATGTTATGAAAAAATTAACAGGAGTATAAATGATGAGACTTGCATTGTATATCCATAATCATCAGCCCGTAGGCAATTTTGACCGTGTTTTTCAATTTGCCTATGAGCATTCTTATTTGCCTTTGATAAAGACACTTTTAAGATATCCAAAGGTAAAGTTTGGTATTCACAATTCAGGAACTCTGTGCGAATGGTTGCTAAAAAATCATCCTGAATATTTTGACTATTTAAAAGAGGCAGTGAATAGGAATCAAGCTGAAATTCTTGTGTCGGCTTACAGTGAACCAATACTTTCTTTGATACCATCTAAGGATGTTGTTGAACAGATAAAATATTTTAAGGATTATATTTATAAATTGCTCGGGGTAGAAACTTCTGGATTGTGGTTGACCGAAAGGGTATGGGAACCAGGATTGATACCATTACTTGTTGAGGCTGGTATTGATTATACTTTACTTGATGATACGCACTTTCTCTATGCTGGTTTGATTGAAGATGATTTGAAATCATATTTTATCACTGAGGATAACGGCAAAGTTTTGCGGTTGTTTCCTATATCAATGAAATTAAGATATTTAATTCCTTTCCATCCAGTGGATGAAGTAAAAAATTATTTAAAAGAAGTAAGTAACTCTCAACAGTATATATTGAAGGTTCTGGGTGATGATGGTGAAAAATTTGGGGTCTGGCCCGGCACATATAACTGGGTGTATAAAGAACGATGGCTGGATAAGTTTTTAGATTCACTCAGCAACGAAGATTATGTTCAGACTGTTCATTTGAGAGATGTTATGAAAAAAGAACCGCCCGCGGGAAGGATTTATATCCCTACAGCATCTTACGAAGAGATGGGTGAATGGGTTTTACCATTAAATGCGGGCAAAAATTATGTTGAACTGAAGAAAAGTGTTGACCATAGATTTTATCATTTGATACAGGGTGGATATTTTAAGAATTTTTTGAGTCGTTATTCTGAGGCAAATTTGATGCATAAGAGAATGCTCTATGTATCAAGAAATATAAAAGATGACATTAATGCAAAATTAAGATTGTGGCGTGGGCAGTGCTCATGTGCTTACTGGCACGGAATCTTTGGGGGTCTTTATCTTCCCCATTTAAGAGAAGCAGTTTATGAAAATCTTATTGAAGCAGAATCCTATAATATCAAGGTTGGTTTGGAAAAATTAGATATTGATATTGATGGCAAGGATGAGCTTGTTTTGAGCACCCGTTCTCTTTTTTGCATAATAAAGCCCGATACAGGAAGCTTGATAGAGATTGATGACCGCAAAAGATTTAAAAACTTATTAAATTATATAACCAGACGAAGAGAAAAATACCATGAGTTGATTCCACAATCAAGGGATGAAAATGAGGTAAAATCAATCCACGAGGTTGTCAGGTCTAAAGGAAAGGACCTTGATAAATATCTCATATACGATAAATATGAGAGGGCATTTGGTATTGATCATCAAATTGGTGGGGTTCCTACAAAAGAAGAATTTTATTATCAAGAAAATCTCGGAGACATTATTACTTACCAGCTGATAGAACATAAGACATTTGAGGTTATTATGGCTAACGAAAATTTGAATTTAAAAAAGACTATCAAGGTTGATGAGAATGCAGCAATAATACAATTCCAATACGAAGGGCCGGTAAAAAATTTAGGTGTGGAATTTTCAATGGGTATCTTTAACCCAGATTTGAAGATAAACGATAAATTCAGTCTATATGAACTCCAGGAAATTTCTGGAATTGATTATTTTACTATTCAAGGGAAGGAATTCAATCCAATAAAATTTACCTCTTCAGAAAAATTCATTCTACTTACATATCCAATTGAAACAATCTCCTCAAGTGAATCAGGATTTGAAAAAATATTTCAGGGATTTTCAATGCTGTTGATTTTTCCAAATCCACCCAAGATAAAAATAGAATTATGATGGTCATTTTGCTAACTTTGCTCGGGGCGCTACTTCTTCTTGATAAATATGCAGTTGGCGAGTTTGGTATATCACAGCCGATTGTTGCAGGGGCAATAATTGGTGCATTGTGGGGTGATGTTCAGGTTGGTATATTTGTAGGGGCATTATTTCAGATGGTCTTTCTTGCCAATCTGCCCATAGGGAAGGATGTGCCCCCTGATGCCCAGGCAGCGGGTATTGCGGGTAGTGGTTCTTATTTTTTATTGAAGAGTTTAAATCAAAACGAACCTAATTTGATAATAGTTTTTCTTATTGGGATTCTTGTTTCAATTCTGGGGAACTATCTTGATATAATTGTGCGCCGCATAAACGAAGGTTTGTTTTACCGTTTTTTAAGGGATTATAAAAAATTGTATATCTGCCATTTTTTAGGTGTCATCACGGCTTTTCTTAGAGGTGTGTTCTTACTCCTTCCAATATTTCTCCTGGTGAGTATTCTGAAATTTCCAGGTTCAGGAACTGCTTTTAATAAAGAATTTTTGTTACTAATTATTGTGTCACTCGGTATTGCTAATGGAATCTATCTCTATTTAAAAAAACAATCTTTTTACTTTTTGGTAGTTGGGGTGATATGCGCATTGGTTTATTTCGTCTTTTAAAATTATTTTTTGCCAGTTTATTTTTGCAGTCATCCTGGTCATTTCATTCAATGCAGTCACTGGGATTTTTGGTTATTGCAATTATGGGTATTGATAAGAAAAAGAAGGAATTTCTCCTACAACACAGTCGAACATTTTTCAATACCCATCCATATATGGCTGGTTTTATCATTGGTGCAGTATTGAATGCCTATGAGAAGGAAAATAGTTTAGATGATTTAAATAAACATATAACGGTTAGCCAGTCTGCATTTGCATCTTTTGGTGATACCCTGTTCTGGCAGACAATTAGACCTGCGTTATTAATTATTGCAATTATCACGGGTGTAAAATATGGGGTTGTCGGACCACTAATCTTTCTATTATTGTATAACCTTATTCATATTTACTTTCGTTTTTATGGATTCACAACTGGCTATAAAATGGGGTGGAATGTGATTTATATATTGAAAGATAAAAAATTACAGATGATGCAGATGATATTTGAATCAATCGGGGCATTTTCCATTGGTTTGATGCCCATTATACTTGACAAGGGGCTTAGTCTTTTATTTCTAATTCCACTCTCGGGCATTTTTCTTATCCTTTTGTGGAAAAGGGTAGCACCAATTTTAATCTTGACTTTTGTTTTTATTTTGATAATAATTAATCTTATACTGTTATGATAAAAGAAACGATAACGATATTAAATGAAAATGGATTGCATGCTCTTCCTGCATCCAGATTTGTAAAACTTGCGGAGAAATTTAAGAGCAAGGTTGAACTGATAAAGGATGGGGTGAAGGTAAATGGGAAATCAATTATGGGAATATTGACTTTAGCTTGTGAAAAGGGGGCAAAGGTTATTCTAATATGTAATGGCGTAGATGAGAAAGAAGCCTTTAATGCCTTAAGGCAGATACTTGAAGGGCAGGATTGATGCCAAAAGAGAAGATATTACATGGCATTCCTGCATCAAAGGGTGTAGCCATTGGAAAGGCATTTATATATGAAGTAAAAAAAATTGAAGTATTCCAGGCACCCATTCTATCGGTCTATCTTAAAGATGAGGTTGTAAGATTTGAAAAGGCCTTAGAAAAGACACGGGAAGAGTTGAAAAAAATTAAAGAACAGATTAATACAGAAATTGGAGAAGATTTTGGTCAGTTTCTTGATGCCCAGATAATGATGATTGATGATGAAACGATAATTGATTCAGTCAAACAACGGATATTTAATGAAAAGAAAAATGTAGAGTATATTTATAATGAAGTCATAAATGAATATGCCACAAAACTCGGTGAGAGCAAGAATGCATATTTCAAGGAAAGGGTTGTTGATATATATGATGTCGCAGAGCGGGTTTTGAAAAATCTTTTGGGCGTTTCTCATACATCGGTCATTGAAGCACCACCTTGTTCAATCGTTGTGGCGCGTGATATTCCCCCCTCAGAGGCAACCCTTATAAATCCCAAAAATGTGGTTGGTATTGCAATGGAACTTGGTGGAAGGACATCACATACGGCAATCACAGCCAGGGCACTTGAAATACCAGCAATTCTCGGTATCGGTGAATTTATAAATAAGGTTCAAAATGGAGATGATATAATTGTTGATGGTGAGCGTGGCATTGTAATCATTCATCCGACTTCAGGAAGGATAAATTTTTACGAAGAACAGCGAAAGAAGAATCAGCTAATAGCAAAAGCGCTTTTACCTGTCTGTGAATTATCACCGGAGACAAGGGATGGGAAACATATAGATATTTCAGCAAATATTGAATTTTTTGCTGAGGTTGAACATGCAATCAAATATGGAGCGATTGGAATAGGTCTATTCAGAACCGAATTTTTATACCTTGCAAGGCGGGGCAGCCCGTCCGAAGAAGAACAGTTCAAAATTTATAATGCACTGGCAAAGAAAGTCAAACCCCATCCAGTGATCATCAGGACCTATGACCTGGGTGGAGATAAAATATTCTCTGACTACCATGAGGCAAATCCTTTTCTGGGTTGGCGGGCAATTCGGGTCTGTCTTCAGGAAGTCGATTTTTTTAAAACTCAGATAAGGGCAATTTTGCGTGCCTCAGTTAACAAAAATATAAAGATAATGTTTCCAATGATTTCGACTTATGAAGAGATAAAACGTGTGAAACTGATATTTAACCAGGTAAAGCAAGAATTGAAATCAAAAAAGATAGAAATTGACGATAGTATTCAACTTGGGATGATGATTGAGACACCCTCAGCTGCTTTGATGAGTCCATTCTTTTCCCGTGAAGTTGATTTTTTTAGTATCGGTTCAAATGATTTAACCCAATATACACTTGCTGTTGATCGAGGAAATGAAAAGATAAGCCAGCTCTTTGACCATTTCCACCCTGCGGTCCTGCATTTGATAAAGGAAACAATCACTGCAGGCCATAATGGTAATATATGGGTCGGGTTATGTGGGGAGATTGCTGGTGACCCATTGGCAATTCCGCTTCTGGTAGGATTTGGTATTGATGAATTATCAATGAGTCCTTCTTCAATACCAAAGGCAAAACTTGTTTTGAGGACGCTTACATTATCGCAATGTCAGGAGATTGCCCAGGAGGCTTTGAATTTCAGAACTGCCCTTGAGGTGAAAAAATTTCTAAGCAGGGTGGTGAGAAAGAAATTCCCGGGTATTGAAGATTTGGTAAAATGAAAGATATGCGCAAGATAATCTATTCTTTACCAGAACAGATTACAGAAGGTATAAATCTATTCAATTGTATGTGGAGTAATGTTTTAGATAAAAAATTTTTACGCAGAATATTCAAAAGGATATTAATATGTGGAATGGGGGGATCGGGCATAAGTGGAGATATCGTTTCGGTCCTTTATCCGGAATTGAATATTATTGTGAACAAAGACTATCAAATTCCTAATTATATTGATAAAAATACATTAGCGATACTTGTGAGTTATTCAGGGAATACAGAAGAGACATTACATAACTATAATATTTTGAGAAAAAAGGGTATTGTTGTTGTTGTTATTTCGTCGAATGGGAAACTACTAAAAAAAAGGGTAGAACTGAAAATTCAAATTCCTACGGGATTTCCACCAAGAGGAGCCCTGGGATATTTATTTACTCCCATACCACTTTTACTTTATCGGAGTAACTTAATAAAGAGAAATCCCGAGATTGAATTGATGCAATTGTCAGTATTTTTAAGAAAACAGGCAAAAGAACTTGAGAAGAAGGCAAAAAATCTTGTGAAATTATTTATCGGCAGACTCCCTATCATATATGCCAATTCAAATGCTACAGGAGTAATTGCTAAAAGGTGGCAGTGTCAATTAAATGAGAATTCAAAGATTTTATGCCATACAAACATCATTCCTGAAATGAATCACAATGAGATTGTGGGCATAGGCGGTCCTGGACATTTGAATAAGGACTTAATAGCAGTATTAATAAATGACCCTGATGCATTTGTTCGCAACAAACTCAGGGTAAAGATAATTAAGGATATAATTCGCAAAGAGATTAAATCATTAAAATTAGTAGAAATTAAACCTTATGGTAAAAATTTACTTGAACAGATTTTTTCAACCATAATGCTGGGCGATTTTTTGAGCCTTTATCTTGCCATCAACACCAGAATTGACCCTTTGCCTGTGAAGAGAATAGATTATTTAAAGAACAGATTATCAAAACCTGAGTAGTTAGCTATCCTTCAATTTAAATTCAATCTGTCTGACAACCCAAACCCTAACAAGTTTATCCCTTTGTTTTGCTGGAGTGAATTTAGACTGTCTTGCTGCGGCAATTGCTGATTCATCGAGCATTTGATGCCCGCTCGATTTTATTATTTCTACCATAAGCACACTGCCATCAATATCGACGAGCATTTTGACCACAACTTTGCCTTCAATTCCGGCTTGTGCAGCAAGTGGGGGATATGTAGGAGCAGGCATTGATATTGGTTGTGGTTTGATTTCTACTCTGTAATACGGAATGATCTCAATATCTGGTCCAGTAGGGGTTATGGGAATAATATTTTCTACGAGATTTGTAGGATCTATCGTTTCTACGCCTTCATCAGGGTTAGAACCAGGTGTGACTGCGGGCGGAGGTTTTGGTCTTTCAATGTTGTCAATTGGTTCTATCTGCTTATCAATTTGCATTGTAATTTCATTGATTAAGCCCACCACTTCTTGTTTTAATTTATATGGTTCAGGTTCAGCATAGGGTAGTGTAAGGAAAAATGCTATTATTAGACCAATGGCAATAAGGAAGCTTGCCCTCAAATAGACTCCATACATTTTCTTATGGTCGCGCATTTTAACCTCCTTTTCTACTAATATATACAAAACCAATAGAGAAATATTCCAAAAGTGCTAGTGGAAAGTTTGTTGTTTTTTGCGTCCTTTATTTTTTCAGCACGCAGGTCGAGACGACCTGTGGGTTAAGTTTTAATCGGCTATGCCCAAAAATCGTTAACCATTAGTTTATTGATTATTTTTTTATGTATCCTACTGGAATTATATACAGAGGTTCTTCTTCTTTTAATTTCAATATTTTTTTTACTTTTTCATCATCAAATGCACCAACCGGTACTGAGCCAAGTCCTAATGCGACTGCTTCAAGATGGATATTCTGGGCACAGTGCCCAACTTCATTATTGATATACCGAGATGCCCTTTCACCGTATCTCCAGGCTGTGCGTTTATATACTGCAGTGATGATTATTACTAAACCAGCATCGGCAATGAACATCTGGTTGAGTGCAGCACGGGCAATATCTTTTCTTAAATCAATATCTTGTTCCTTCTTTAACTTATGCCCATCAGGAATATAACGGTATAAACCATCTTTTTTTGCAACAAAAATTTCTAATGGGTATGTTGCACCTGCCGAAGGAGCTGCACGAAGTTCTCTTACAGAATCGGTTATTCCCTGACCAGACCACAAAAGATTTGAAATCTGCTGGATTGTTAATTCTTTATTTTCAAAACTCCTTATTGACCGTCTCTTGTGGATGCATTCTTCTAATGATACATTTGTAAATTGTGGTTTGGGTAGATCAATCATTTCTCCCCCTTTGCTGATAAGAATCAACGAAATTAAGTTTATAATAAACATATTACCTCCTTATCATCCATAAAATTTATGCAAAATCCTTGCGGTATTACAATGAATCTCAACAGTATCTTCAAGTTCCTGGGCATATCCACCAGCTAACACTACAATTATTGGTAATTTTTTATTGTGCGTGTAAGTAATAACTATTTCATCCCTTTTCATAAGTCCTTCAATGGTCAGTCTCAAGTTACCTAACTGGTCAAATATATAGGGGTCAGCACCCGCAAGGTAGATTACAAATTCAGGTTTAAATTCATTAAAAATTTTTTTCATTGCAAAATCTAATTTTTCAAGATATTCATCGTCACCGACATTGAAATCAAGTCCGATGTCCAGATTTGATTTTTCCTTTACCGGATATAAATGCTCCTGGTGGATGGAGAATGTAAATACCCTGTTATCGTTCTGGAAAAATCTTGCGGTTCCATTACCTTGATGAAGATCGCAGTCAATAATAGCAATTTTCTTTACACCGTCTTCAAGGAGTTTTACTCCAGCAAAAACCACATCATTGAGATAACAGAATCCTTCAGCATGGTCAGCAAATGCGTGGTGGAGCCCGCCACCGATATGATAGCAAGCACCATACTGGAGTGCAAGTTCGCCAGCAAGATACGAACCCCCACATCCCAACATCTGCCATTGGATAATTTCCGGTTCAACCGGCAGTTCTGAGCGCCAGGTTCTGAAAGTAGTCCTTGCGTTTATCAGGTCATCAAGATATTCAAGGGTGAGAATCTTCCTTAAATCATCTATTTCTGGCATTTGTGGTTCAAAAAGGTTATCATTAGTGATGAGCCCTTCTTTTTTTAGAGTTTCGTAAATTAACCGATACTTTTCTGTGGGGAAGATGTGGCCTTTTAAATCAACACAATATTTTGGCGAATATACAAAATTCACTTTACGGATACTCCTTCAATTTTTAATAATTTTCTTTTTAAATCAATATTCCCCCCAAAACCACCAATTGACCCGTCTGATTTTATAACTCTATGACAGGGAATTATAATGGGGAATGGATTGTGTGCGAGAGCCTGTCCAACTGCCCTTGCGCCTTTGGGAATTCCTAATTTCTTTGCAATTGAGCCATAAGATTCAACCCTGCCTCTTGGGATACTATTGGTCAAGGATAATACTTTTTTTTGGAAATGTTTCAAGCGCTGTAAATCAATAAATTTTATAGGAAATTTAAATTTTATTTTCTTCCCAGAAATATAATTCTTGATGGCGGATGCAACTTTATCAATTGTTTTATTTCTACCCGGCATAATCCCGCAGTATTTTTTTTCTAAATAATTTCTTGATAATTTGGGCAGGATAATTTTTATAATCTTTGGTTTTATCCCTTGTTCATGCCAGACAATTACAATATCCCCAATACGGGTTTTTACAAATTGATAATATATATTTTTAGCTCCCATAAAAATAATTATATTAAAATAATAAGAGAAATCAAGTTTTTTATTAGTTATTAAAATATTTATTTGTTCTAAACACCTGTCTTAATTGAGTAAATATTCTCTGCTAAATTTGTCCGTGCAGTTAATTCGGATTTTAGCGTATTTTATTTATACCAGTTTTGACAATTTTTGATAATTTTTTTGCAACTTTGCGTGGCAAAGTTTAGATAAATATTAATCTGTATAACACCCAATCAGTTGTTCTGGGCGATAAATGACTGATTAAAGAATTAGATTTAATATTGCGCCAACACTAAATGCAGTTAGCAGCATTATTAATGTTGCCTTGAGTGTATCAATAATTCCAAATTCTTTAATAAATACTGAGAATGTTGCTACACAGGGGAAATACATTGATAGGACTGTGCTTGCAATGATCAGTTGTTTTAATGTAAGATCAAGCGGAACGAGCATACCAACAGCTATATCTTTTCTCAAAAATCCTAAAAGTAGTGCAACAGTAGCTTCGGCGGGAAGGGATAAGACCGTTGTTATTATTGGGCCTAAAATCCTTGCAAGAAAATTGAAAATCTTAAACGAGTAGAATAGGTTTGCAATAAATACTCCCAAAAGAACAAAGGGTGTTGCTTCAATAATAAACCATTTTATCCGCATCCATAATTTTTTAATTAAAGATGGGAAATAGGGTATACGGTAAGAAGGCATTTCAGTGAAGATTTCAGGGCTTTCACCTGTGAAAATAAATTTAAGTAAAATGCCGCCGATTATAAAGACTACAAATAAAGTGCCGAAAACCGGAAAAAGTCCCTTTGCCCCGAATTTACCGACGAGTCCAAATATCATCGCGGTTAGTGCCATGCAGGGAATACATATTGCCATCAGGATTGCTGCTATAAATCTTTCTCTTTTTGTTTCAAGTAGTCTTGTGCTTAATGTACCGGGTACATTGCAACCAAGACCTAAAAGCATTGGAATGATTGCCATACCGTGTAGCCCAAAGAAATGGAGAAATTTGTCAACCAATACTGCGAGTCTCGGGAGATAGCCAGAGTCTTCAAGAAAACTTAAGACAAAATAAAAAGCAATGATATAAGGCAATACCTGGCCAAATTCTACATATAGACCAGTGGTTAGAATGCCAAATGATTGACCGAAATCAATGTCTCCATTAATCAATTCACCGATTAAGATATCGTGAATAATCCCACCACTTCCCAGCGTTTTTGAAAATGAAAGCATAATGGGTTTATAAATGTAATTGAAAAAGGGGTCGGTTATTAAATTTATTATGCCTTCGCCAATAAATCTTATTAACTGAAAAATCAGGAATAACAGAATTATAGAAATAGGAATACCTGACCAGGGATTTATTGTCAAATCGCTAATTCTCTCTAAAAATGTATGGTGGCGATGTTTGATCACCTGAACCTGTGATATGATTTGCCCGACTGCGCGCCAGCGGTCTTCATTCTTATAATCAAAATTTCCTTTTTTTGCTTCAGCGAGACGGTTCACAAGTTCTCTTATGCCCTCACCAGTTACGGCAACGGTAGGAATGACTGAGACACCGAGTATTTCTTCAAGTTTTTTTACATTTATTTCAATACCGGTGTGTTTTGCTTCATCCCATAGATTTAGCGCGATTATCATAGGGATGTTTTTTTTTAATAACTGGAGTGTCAGATTTAAATTTCTTTCAAGATTTGTGGCATCCACAACATTTACAATAATACTTTCGCCTTCTTCTATTGCCTTATTTAACATTTGAACTGCTACTTCTTCAGCAGGTGTTGTGGGTTCTAAACTATAAGTTCCCGGTATATCTATGACTTCTATTCTTCTATCGCCGTATCCAGTGCAACCACGACAGTAATCTATCGTTGTCCCTGGATAATTGGAAGCAATTACATCAACACCAGTAAGTCTTGAAAAAATTACGCTTTTCCCGACATTGGGATTACCAACGAGTAAAATCTTTTTAATCTTTTGTTCAATATGAATCATTATCTTTTGTGCCATTCCATATCCAATTGCAATTTGAGTATTACCAATTTTTATTACTACTGGTCCATGCATAATTTGTTCACTTATTTTTGTAATTTCTGCTCCCGGTATAATACCGAGTGACTCAAGCCTGCTGATAAACCCCTTACCACCGATGACCTCTACAACCTTACCTTTTTCACCTGACTTCATCATTGCCAGATTTATAACCGCCATTACTTTTTCTCCTTTCTGCCACACTTTAGACATAAGCCATAAATTTCAAGTTTATGGTCTGAGACAGAAAAATTGTGTTTCCGTGCAATTCTTTTTTGAATTTTTTCAATTTCCTGATTCGCGAATTCTATAATTGAGCCACATTTTGTGCAGATCAGATGGTCATGGTGCTGTTTTTTATGCACTGGTTCAAAACGGGTTATTCCTTTCTCAAAATGGTGTATTGAAGCAAGTCCACATTCTGCAAGTAGTTTTAGGGTTCTATAGATTGTCGAATAACCGATCTTTAATTTTCTATCTTTTATTATATCATATATATCTTCTGCACTGAGATGCTGATTCTGGCTCAGGAAATAATCAATTATAAATTTTCTTTTTTGAGACGACTTCAATTTGTGTTTCTTGATGAGCTGAATCAATTCTTTATGATTATAAGCATTTTTGATTTTGAAATTCATTTTCATTTTCGATTATAATTAAAAATTAGAATTTGTCAAGTGCGAATTTTATTTTTTATCAACGAAAAGGTCGGGCTGAGTAAGTTTGGTTTTCTTTAACTTTCTTATGCTAAAGACCTCGCCTTCCTCAAATTTTGTTAGGACCTCTTTTGCTCTTTCAATTACTGCTTTAGGAAGTCCAGCAAGGCGTGCGACCTGAATTCCATAAGACTGGTCGGATGGTCCAGGATTAAGTTTTCTTAAAAATATAATTTCCTCACCCCACTCTTTTACTAAAAAATTATAATTTCTGACGCCAATTAAAAAGTCCTCTATTTTTGTCAATTCATGGAAATGGGTTGCAAATAAAGAGCGAGGTTTTTTGTTATTATGTAGTTCTTCAACTACTGCCCAGGCTAATGCCAGACCATCATATGTGGAAGTGCCCCTACCAACTTCGTCAAGTATTACGAGACTTTTTTCCGATACATTGTTAAGAATGTTAGCAGTTTCCATCATTTCAGCCAGGAATGTGCTAACACCGCGGGAAATATCATCACTTGCACCAATGCGCGTAAAGATTTTATCCACAATACCAATTTTTGCTTCTTTTGCCGGAACAAAACTACCGATCTGAGCCATAATTACAATTAACGCAATCTGGCGAAGGTATGTGGATTTTCCTGCCATATTCGGTCCGGTTATAAGAAGAATTTGATTTCTATTGCGGTCGAGTTCTGTATCATTGGGAATGAATGATCCCTTTTCCATTAATCTTTCAACTACGGGATGTCTGCCATCAGAGATGATAATTTTGTCTCCTTCATTTACCTCAGGACGTGTGTAGTTATATAGAACCGCATTCTCAGCAAATGATTGCAGGATGTCAAGCAATGCAATTGCCTTTGTGCTGGTGAGTATTTTATTTCCCTCTCCGGCAATTTCTTCACGCAACTTCACATATATATCATATTCCAAATTCTTAATCTTTTCTTCTGCACCCAGAATTTTTTCTTCAAATTCTTTTAGTTCAGGAGTATAAAATCTCTCCGCATTTACCAGGGTCTGTTTACGGATATAATAATCGGGAATAAGATGGAGGTTTGCTTTACTTATTTCAATATAGTAGCCAAAGATTGTATTATAGGCAACCTTCAATGAGTTTATCCCGGTTTTTTCTCTTTCCTGGCCCTGGAATCGATTTAGCCATTCTTTAGCATTATGAGCGATTTCCCTTAATTCATCCAGTTCTTTTGAGTAGCCTGGTCTGATAATTCCAGTTTCATCAAGAGTTGGTGGGGGTTCCGGTGATATTGCATTTTCTATTTTTTCAACAATTATATCGAAGTTTTCAATTTGGTTATAAATTTTTTTTAATATTTGACTATCACAATTCAGAAGGATGCTTTTAATTTCAGGATAGATCCTTAAGGAATTCTTCAAAACATTCATCTCGCGTGGCATTATTTTATTACACATCAAACGGGTAGTAATCCTTTCCACATCACGGATATTTTTTAAGAATTCTCTTAGTTGCTTTCGTAAGAATTCTTTTTCTTTTAATTCAGCAACACCATCAAGTCTTTCATCTATCATCTTACAGTCAATCAAAGGTTCAAGAATTTGATTGCGGAGCATTCTTTTTCCTGCTGGTGTAAGACAATTGTCTATTGCCCAGTATAAGGTGTTTGTTTCATCATTTCTTATATTCATTACAAGTTCTAAATTCTTTCTTGTTGCCCCATCAAGATAAACCGTGCTACAGGAGTCAAAATAATTCAATTTTGTTATCTGGGGTAGTGTTGATTTTTGATTTTCCTTTAGATAATATAAGAGGGCACCGGCCGCAGAAATAGCGAATTTTTTCCCTTCAATGCCAAAACCATCAAGGGTTATAACATTGAAATGTTCTTTTAATTGCTGATATGCAATTTCATAAATGAAGCGATAGCCGTCAATGTATGTAACTGGGATATCTAATTTTAATGTGATGCCCTGAGGCAAGATTAATTCTTTAACTTCCTTCCTTGCTATTATTTCTAATAATTGTCCCGGTTCAATTTCACCCGAAGAAAAAGCACCCGTTGTAATATCACATAAAGCAATGCCAATAATTTTTTCGTCGGGTATACAACTTGCAACGACCAAATCTTTATTTTCATCAAGTAACGAAGGTCTGAATAATGTCCCCGGAGTTATTACTTCAATTACATCCCGCTCGACGAGCTTCTTTGCTTTATCAGGCGGTTCTAACTGTTCGCATATTGCTACTTTTAATCCATTCTTAACTAATTTTGCAATGTAATTTTCGCTCGCCTTTACCGGGATACCGGCAAGGGGAACTTTTGTGCCCTTCCCTATTGTTTTTGAAGTTAGTGTGATCCCGAGCAAGATACTTGCTTTTTTCGCATCATCATAATAGAATTCATAAAAATCGCCAACACGGAATAAAAGGAGTGCGTCTCTATACCTATTTTTTATCTGTTGATACTGCTCCAAAAGAGGGGTGAGTTGCATATTTAAAATTCTTCAGAATCCCAAACACCTTAAAATCTAAATTTTTGTATCTATAATTTGATATTTAGAATTTAAAACTTCAGTATCCTTTAACCACATTTCCCTTTATGCCCAGTGAATCAATCTTTGCAGCAAGTGAATTTGCCTGTTCCATCGTTTCAAATTCTCCAATCCATACGCGATAATAAATTTTATCCATAACCACTGCTTCTACAATACGGGCATCAAACCCTTTCATTTTTAATTCAACAAGTTTTTTTTCTGCATTTTCTTTGTTTCTGAAAGAGCCAACCTGGACAGTATAATATTCTTTTTGTGGGATGGTTGGTGGTATAAGGTTTTTTGCCCGGTTTGTCCATATAGATTTAGGATATGCGCTTATTAATTCCTGCAGTGTTTTATAACCACTTTCTTTATTACCCATTTCAATGAAGACAACCCCTGTCCAGAATAATGCTTCGTCTTTTATTTCTGAATTTGGGTAGTCTTTACTCAATTGATTTAGTGTTACCAGGGCGTTTTTGAAATCTTGTCTTCCAATAAAAATCTTGGCAATCTCAAGATGGGCAACCTCTGCATATCTTGAGTGTGGATATTTATTAACTATTGTTCGGTAATATTGAATAGAAGAATCAGGATTGGTCGTTAATCGCGCTAGGTAATAAAAAACTTCAGCAATGCGGGGATTATTTTCTTCCTTCACTAATGCTTCAAATATTGCCTTTGCTTTATCAAACTGAAATGCGTTAAATAACTTAATCGCCTCATCAATATTTTGTGCGGAAATCGCCGAGACGATTAGAGCTGTGGAAAATATGATTCTATTGATCGGCAATTTTGACATATAAAAGCAAATTTTTTTGTTTTATTTCCACATTTCTTACACACAAAATTATTCAGGGATAATAGGTTTTCGATTTCACTGAGTTCTTTTTTGAAGGATTTTGTATCAGCCAATAATTTCATTATGTAAATTCTTGGTAACACAGCCTCGGGATATAGTTCGCTTATTTTTCGGTAAATATCCCTTGCCTGTTCAATTTCGTTTTTCTTTTCATATAAATTTGCTAAGGCAAAACCAACCGAGAAATTTTTTGGATTCTGCTTGAAAATTTTTTCATACAGTGGTATTATTTGTTCAAAGGTTCCTGTTTCATAAGCGACTTTTTCTAAATCGTTTAATATCATAAATGAGAAATCTGGCTGTAACTCAAGGATTTTTAAATAGTATTCTTTTGCCTTTTTTAAATCACCAAGGTTTTTGTGAAATTCAGCACAATAATATAATGCACTCACTGAATCAGATTTAATTTTTAAGGCTTTTTTAAAGAGACTGCTTGCTTCTTTTATCTTTATTTCCTGCTCTCCGCCTGATTCAGACAGGCGCGCAGTTGCTAATGCTGAATAATGGTAGGCAAGCCGCTGTTCATCGATTAGCTCTTTATACTCTTCACTTAGTGTGATACAATCCTGATGATTTTGTAAATCCTCATAAATTTTCAGAAGGAGGTTGCACGCAGTTTTATCGTTTTTGTCAATTTTCAAAATTTCCCTTAAAAATGCTATTGCCCGATTCGGACGGTTTGAGTCGAGATAATCCTGTACTAAACTAAAATATACTTTTTTCTCTTCTTCTTTGCGTAATGTTGGCCTTACGGTTAAGGAATGGTGAATCTTTATTGCCCTTTCAATATCACCTTGTTTGCGATATAAATTACCAAGTCTGATATATCCATTCACTAAATTGGTGTCAATATTTAACGCCTCTTTTAATTTTTTGATGGCAAGTTCATCATTATTTTCCAGTTCCGCAATCAAAGATTCAAGGTATGGTATATTTGCCTGAGTCCTCGATTTACGTGGTCTAAAATAAAAGTAAAGTATAAAAGCAATGAGGGCGATGATGATGATAATAAGGATAGTCATTTTTCCTCCTCAAATGGAAGATTACGGAGTGCATCAAGTTCTTTTTTGATATTGTTATTTTCTTTTTTTAATTTATTCATTGTATTTCTTAAGACGATTTCATCCGCAAGGGCAAAGATTAGTACGAAAATCATTCCTGCAACAAAAGAATAAAAACAGACCATAGATAGGGCGATATTAGTGAATTGTTGTCCAAATATATTAACATCAACCTTTTTATCAGTATTGAGCACAATAAATCCTATCATAAATCCAATTACGATTACAACGAACAATAATCCCACAAATCGCATCAGACCTCCTTAATTCCCTGATGATATATAATACTCAAATATTTCAATCTGTCAAGCGTTCGTTTTAAATAATTAAAAATAATCCTATCCGCCAAGTAGTGTGGCGGATTATTTAATCAAAATAGAATTTCTTACCCAAATAGTTGAAAACATAGACACCACTGGAGAGTTCTTATCCAAAAGAAGTATAACCATTTAGTTTTTTCACAAGCATTTCCCAAAATCTTTATTTTCTAATGGACTGACACCACCCAGAACTTCTATTATTATCCTGAAAATCATAAATTTATTCGGGTAAGATTTTATTTTGATAAAAAGCGCAATGAAGATTTAGATACAAAATTTGAATTATTGAAACACGATAAAAGCTAAAGACCAAGAAACAATTCCAACAGAGATAATTGTTAATGCGGACTTTTAGCAGTTACATACTTTGAATTTGGTTATTCGTCCTGATAAACCTGAATGTTACCTATAGCAAATCTTATCCCGGGAATTTTATTATCCGTGCAAATTCTTCTGGTTTCAGGCTTGCACCCCCAACAAGAACACCATCTATCTCTTTTTCCGACATCAAAGAATCGATATTCCCGGCATTAACGCTTCCACCATACAAAATGGTTACCGGTTTGTTGAATTGACCTCTGATGAATCTATGGACTTCACTTGCCTGTTTTGGTGTTGCGGTCTTTCCAGTGCCAATTGCCCAGACTGGTTCATAAGCAAAGATAATCTTGTGGACCTCAGATTCTATATCTTTTAAACCCTCTTTTAATTGATAAAAAATCACCTCTTCAGTTCTTCCCTGGTCCCGCTCTTTTTCGGTTTCACCTATACAAAAAATGGAAATCAACCCAATCTCTAATGCTGTCTTTAACTTTTTGTTTATCATATCATCGGTTTCACCCATAATATGGCGTCGTTCTGAATGTCCAACTATTACATATTCGCAACCTAATGATTTCAAAAATAGTCCTGATATCTCACCAGTAAATGCACCGCTGCGCTCCCAGTGCATATTCTGGGCACCGAGTTTAAATCTGGAATTTCTTATGATTTCAGAAACAGCAGACAATGATGTGAATGGCGGACAGATTATTACATCCCGGTTTTTAACATCACCAGCAAGTTCTAAAAGTTTTTGTGCCAGAACCCTTGATTCTGCAAAGTCCATATTCATCTTCCAGTTACCAGCAATAATTGGATTCATATCCAGCATCCTAACCCATTAACCATTTCATTTATCTTTTAGAACTTTAACTCCAGGTAGTTCTTTTCCTTCAAGATATTCTAATGATGCACCACCACCAGTGGAGACATGGCTTATCTTTGATTTCAGATTGAATTTTTCTAATGCCGCAACCGAATCTCCCCCTCCAACAATAGAAATAGCACCCTTTTCTGTTGCCTCTGCAATTGCCTTTGCCACTTGTTCGGTTCCTCTTGCATAATCATCAATCTCAAATACACCCATTGGTCCATTCCAGACAATCGTCTCTGCATTCTGAATCAATTTTTTAATTGCTTCAATTGATTTTTCTCCAATATCTACGCCAATTGCATCCTGCGGAATTTTTGTGTGACTAACTGTCCCGATCTTCGCACCTGATTTAATCTCCTTAGCAATAACAACATCCTCTGGCAAATAGACCTTCAAGTTTTCCAGTAACGGTTTTGTTTCGTTAATAAAATTATCTTCACAGAGTGATTTGCCAATATTCAGTCCCTTAGCTTTATAAAAAGTAAAACACATCCCACCACCGATGATAAGATTATCAACTTTATCAAGCAAATTCTTTAATATACCAATCTTTGTTGAAACTTTCGCACCACCAATGATTGCAAGTAATGGTCTTTTTGGATTTTTCAAGGCGGATTCAAGATAATCGAGTTCTTTTTTCATTAAAAACCCGCATGCCGGTTTTTCAAAATAGTGGGCAATTGCCTCAACCGATGCATGGGCACGATGTGCAGCACCAAACGCATCATTCACATAGAATTCAGCAAAGGAGGCAAGTTCTTTTGCAAAATTCGGGTCATTCATTTCTTCTTCAGGATGGAATCTCAGGTTTTCCAGCAAAAGAACATCGCCAGTCTTTAATCCATCCACAAGCTTTTTTACCTCAGGACCCACACAATCAGGGGCAAATTTTACTTCCCGATTCAGTAGTTCAGCCAACCTTTTTTCTACGGGTTTTAAACTCTGTTTTGGGTCAACCTTACCTTTGGGTCTGCCGAGATGGCTTGCAATGATAGGAATACCACCATTCTCAAGAATATAGTTTATCGTCAGCAGCGATTCTTTAATCCTTGTATCATCGGTAATTCTTAGATTCTCATCAAGAGGAACATTAAAATCAACCCTAAGAAAAATCTTTTTGCCTTTGAGCGGCAAATCTTTCACCGAAAGCTTCGGCATTACTCCCTCCCGATGATATATTCAAGCAGGTCAATAATTCTCAATGAATATGCCCATTCATTATCATACCAAGCAAATGTTTTTACAAGATGTCCATTGACCATTGTCAATGCCGGGTCAAAGATTGAAGAATGCGGATTGCCAACAAAATCTATAGAAACAAGGGGCTCTTCGCAGTACTCAAGGTATTTTCCTAACGCTCCCTCTGAAGCTTTTTTGAATGCCTGATTTACTTCCTCTTTTGTTGTCTCTTTCTCAACACAGCACACAAAATCACACATTGAAACATTCGCTGTTGGTACCCTAATCGCCACACCATCAAGTTTGCCCTTCAATTCCGGAAATATCTCACCAATGACCTTTGCCGCGCCAGTAGAAGTAGGAATCATCGATAAACCAGCTGCCCTTGCCCGACGCAGGTCTTTATGGACTAAATCAAGTATCCTCTGGTCATTTGTATAAGCATGAATCGTTGTCAAGTAACCCTTTTTTACTGTGAAGTTCTCATGCAATACTTTCACCATTGGTGCGAAACAATTCGTTGTGCAGGAGGCATTGGAAACTATAGCATCTTTTTTCGGGTCATATTTATCTTCATTTATGCCCATCACAATCGTTGGAATCTTGGGTTCACCTTTTGCAGGTGCAGTAATTACAACCCGCTTTGCTCCGGCTTTCAGATGCTGTTCACATTGCGTCCTCTCAGTGAATTTCCCAGATGCTTCTATTACATAGTCAACGCCAAGTTCTTTCCAGGGCAATTTTGATGGTTCTTTTTCCGCTAAAACCTTATATTCTCTACCATCAACAATGATGGCGTCTGATTTTATTTCAACTTTTGCCTCAAATTTTCTATGCACAGAATCATATTTCAACAAATGTGCCAGTGTTGCGGCATCACTAATATCATTCACTGCAGCAATATCAAACTTATTACTTTTATAACCGGCTCTAAAAACAAGTCTGCCAATTCTTCCAAAGCCATTAATTGCGACCTTTGGTTTCATCAAAACCTCCTATGTTGAATTTGAGTATAAATTAGATATGATTAAAGAACTAATGGAACCTAAAGATTGGAAACAGGGGGACCGCATCTCAACTGGGCAAAAAGCCCGTAAAGGAGTGTGTCCCCTGCTTTCTCCATTCCCGATAAGTTGGTTGGGACTTAGATCCCGTATCACTACGGAGGATGGAAGAGAAAGCATTCTGTTTCCACTATTTTTTGCCAAAAAGGAGGTTAACCCATGCCTAAATATTTTGCCGGCATAGATGTCTCCCTTGAGGCATTCGATCCTTGTGCCCTTGACACAGCAAAAAAAATCATAAAAAGAAAAAAATGCACCCCGACTAAACAAGGATTCAACAAACTCCCCGCTACTCTCCAAAACCTTAATTAGAGCAATATGGTCTTTATGCTTTTCTTTTAATCTTTGCATAGGCACTTCACCTTTTTTAACACGCTGGATTTCAATCCAGCCGAAGTTAAGAATTTGTAATAGGGAGTGGGGTAAATTGGGTCCTT
>CAZLGA010000039.1:0-22080 GCA_964559225.1 uncultured bacterium
TTTTCCACTCACTTTTCTAAACAAACCCGAAAAGTTCGTGGAAACCTTTAATCCCGTGATTTCTACCTTTTATTTTAAAGACCTTGATTACTATTTTAATTAATTATAAATTTTTTGCAAGGCTAAAGCCATGCCCTACAACTTGATTATTTATCTATTTTCCCTTTTTATTTCGTCTATTATTAAAAAAAGTTCTAAGCAAAGACAAAGACGCTTCTTTTGAAACCCCTTCAACTACTTCAATTTTGTGATTCAATTTCTTTTCATTAACGATATTAAAAACCGAGCCGCACCCACCGAATTTATCATCCCTTGCACCAAAGACGATTTTTTTTATTCTTGCCAGCACCAACGCACCTGCACACATAATACAGGGTTCTATCGTCGAGTAAATCACAACATCATTTAATCGCCAGGAATTCAAAGCATTGGCTGCCGCTGTGATTGCAAGAATCTCAGCATGGGCAGTAGGGTCCTGAAGTGCTTCAGTGCGATTGTGTCCGCGCCCAATGATTTGATTTTTATAAACCGCAACTGCACCGATAGGTACTTCATCTTCTTCAAAAGCCTTCTGTGCTTCCTTCAATGCCTCTGCCATGAAGAACTCGTTATCATTTTTCATATTGTTTCCTTATGCGCTGAACTCTTTTTTAATTAGCATCCCTCATTTCCTTCGGGATGCTCAATTTTGCAATGACATCCATCTGCGCTTGATTTCTGAAACAAAATTGGCACGCGCCCGACGTGACTTGAACACGTAGCCTGCGGATTCGTAGTCCGCCGCTCTATCCAATTGAGCTACGGGCGCATAATTGGCAGGATTTGCTTTAGCCCCAAAAAGTTTGAACAAATTAAAACTTTTCAAAGACTTCCAAACTCCCTCGTTGACCTGCTCTTACCTTCAGCTTTAATCTTTAAAGTTTGTTCTAACAGATTTTGTATTACGCAAAACACTAACCCAAACTTACTATCTATCTTTATCAAATTATATTCAAGTTTAGATATTAGTCAATTATTGGTAATTATTCTTTTTTCTTTAATGCTTCAATCAGGCTCATTAAGTCGTTCTTGAGGGATTCAGAGAATTTTATGTCATCATTTACTGAATTAGAACGACTTCCCATCGTCTTTTTTGAACTTACATCCGTCAAACTAATTGTGTAATCAATCTTTGTTCCTGTCTTATTCACCTTTCCCATAACGATATAATTACACATTGCAAATCCAGCAACTTGCAATGCTTGATTTTCATCAATCATTTTGTAATCCCACTGCCGTTTTGTTAATTCTGCCATAATTGCTCCTTTGGTCACGATGTTATATGTCTGGGAATAATTGCTTAACACGGTGTATAATTCGTTCTGGCATCTCATACCAAGATTTTCATTAATTGCTTCAGTATTTTCTTCTTTAAAAGGCAATATCCCAATGTATTTTTTCATTGCACTCGGAATAGTCGTTGCAACACCGTATTCACGATTCAATTCATTGATGACTAAATCAGTAATATTTAATTCAGGAGAGGCATAGAAGATATCTTCGGATATTTCAATTACCATTGAGAAGCCTTCCTGCTGGGCAATCTTGGCAACCGCGTCGTTTATTTTTTTTAATAATGGCGCCATCAGTTCGTCGTTTTTTTGTTCAATTTTTCCACCCGGTCCAAACACATCCTGAAGATATTGATTATAAATCTGGGTATACTTATCAATTTCATCAAGTTTTTTTAAACGCGCTTCTTCACTCAACATCAATTTCTGAGCATCAAACTCATTCTTTAAGTTTTGAACAGTTAGCTGTAGTTTTGCTGCAGAGTCCCGACATACATTTATATATTCATTAAATTCTTGATTGGCAGATGAAGTCGCCTGATACTGAGCGAAAAGTTTTGAGGATTCAACAAATCCGATTTTTTGTTCTTTTGCAGAAAGAAGTAAGGGTATCATTAGAATAATTAGAACAGCTTTTATTTTTTGCATTGTTCCTCCAGTAGCTAATTAAAACATTCCAAATGGATTTATCTGGAAATGGGGCTCAAAACCTGGTTGAGGACGGTCAAATCCATAACCCAAATCGAAGCCAAGAACACCCATCATTGGAATCTCTACCCTTATTCCTATACCTGCGCCTCTTTTCAGGTCATAGAGATTGAAATCTTTATAAGAGGTGAATGCATTTCCCATATCATAAAATGCAAGGAGTGCAAAATTTTGAGAAAATTTTAGTTTCAATTCAATGTTATTTATAAATAAGGCATTACCACCAATCCTTTTACCATCTTCAACCGGTGAAAGCGAGCGGTCTGAATATCCCCTCACACCATCTTCGCCGGTGCCACCACCATAGAATCTCTTGTAGTATGGAACCTCGTCGGCACTTGTAACTATACCCATTCTGAACCTTGCCATCAAAACAAATTTCCAGAAGATAGGAAAATATGAACGCGTTTCAAATGTGAATCTATTATAATCTATGTTGGCAAATATCCATGGTTTTGCTATCTCAGTTTGTAAAGCAATATATGAACCACTTGAAGGATTGAATATGAAATCCCTTGTATCTCTTGTTATGCCATAATTATTTGCTAAAGTCCATTTTGGAATTGTATCTTTTCTCAAGTCGTATCCTGTGGTTGGCTGATATTCTTTTGCAATATCCAGAATTTGTGTTCTTTCTGCCCTGAATGTATAATTGAATCTTGTATAATCAAGGAAAAATGGAAAAGAAAAATTTGCGGCACTGCCGATATCCCTTTTTGTATAAAAATCCCATAGCCTATTCGTATAATAAATATCAAATCCCGCGGTTGTTCTTGTATCAAAGAGCCAGGGTTCAGTAAAACCAAATTGGACATTGGTCAGTCTGCCGCCAATTTCAAGTTTTGTATAAACACGCTGACCCCTGCCAAAGACATTAGGATGGCTTAATTCAATATATCCGGTCAATTTGTCTTGTGCAGAATATGCCATTCCCGCACCAATAGAGCCAACCCCTTCTTTTTCCTTAACACGATAGATCAAATCAATGTTCCCGTTATCATCCGGGCTGCCCGTCTCAGGGGTGATATCTTCAAAGAATCCAAGATTAAATATCTCTCTCATACTTCTTACAACCTGGGACCGACGAAACCTTGTGCCTGGGAGGGTAACGATTTCTCTTCTGATTACTTTTTCTCGGGTGCGAAAGTTCCCGGCAATGACAACCCGATTTACATTTGCTGGTTTTGATTCATTTATCTGGTACTCAATATCAACAAAACTGTCACGAATTGTTTCTATCGGTGCGATTGAACAGTATATATAACCTTCATCCGCGTAGACTTCATAAAATTTTTGTAGACTATTCTGCGCCTTGGTTAGATTAAAGACCGCCCCATGCTTTATCTTTAATAATTTTTCCAGCTGGTCGGTTGAAAAAAGAACATTACCACTGAATTTTATATCACCCACATAATATCGTTGATTTTCCTCTAATTTTATCGTTATGACCAATTTATTATCAACAACCTTGATTTCTGGCTCATTGACGATGACATCAAGAAAACCGTTTTCTCGATAATATATCTTTATTCGTTCTATATCTTCCTTTAGTTTTGCACGATCAAGTTTCCCACTGCGCAGGAATCCTTTTTCTTTATTCTGCATCTTCCTTTTAATTGAACTTTCGGATAGAGTTTTGTTTCCCTCAATCTTTATTTTACTTATTTTAAGAACCGACCCTTCATTGATTATAAAATAAAGGTTTACCCTGTTTAGTGTATCTAATTCTATACTATCTTTTACTGTGGTATTATAGAAATTCTTTTCAGCATATAGATCAAGTATCTTCAGCCTGGCATCAAATATCATTTTCTTTGTAAGAACCTGACCCTTTTTTAAATCGACTTTTTTTAGTAAATCACCTTGTTTTATTTTTTTGATTCCTATAAATTTTGGTTCACCGCTTAAAAACGGTGCTTCGGTCACATCTATTTTAATAAAAATGCCATCCGCAACAATTGTTGTATCGATGGCGATATAATCGAATAGTCGGAGACGATAAAGGTTATTTATTGCCTGTGGAATCATTGATTCTTTAAATTGCTCCCCGATTTTGAAACCACTGGTCTGGATTATGAGTTCTTTATCCGTGAAACGGGCATCAACTGTGATATTGGCGATTGTATAGGCGAAAATTATGGATAAAATCATTTGACTTTGAATTCCAGTTTATCACCTGCCCGAATGAGTTTTATATGTTTACCTTCTTTTATATTTCCTTTTAAAATCTCTTCGGCAAGCGGGTCTTCAATTAAACGTCTGATTGTTCTTCTAATAGGTCTGGCACCATATTGAGGGTCAAAGCCTTCTTCCACAAGTAGTTCTTTGCCCGATTCGTCGAGTTCAAGCACCATTTTCTTATCATCCAGTCTTTCTTCCAGTTCAGCAATGAGTATATCTACAATCTTTTTCATATCTTCTTTGGTTAATTGTCTGAATACCACTATTTCATCAACACGATTGAGGAATTCGGGATTGAATAGTTTTTTCACCTCATCGAGTAATCTTTCTTTCATTTTATCATAAGTTATATTTGGGTCAACCTTGGTGAATCCAAGTCCATCACTCCTCTTTATATCTGCGGTGCCGATATTTGATGTCATAATTATTACAGTATTTTTAAAATCCACCTTCCTGCCAAAAGAATCTGTGAGTTGCCCATCCTCAAGAATCTGGAGCAAAATATTGAAAACATCGGGATGGGCTTTTTCAATCTCATCAAAGAGTACAACAGAATAGGGTTTACGCCTCACTTTTTCAGTTAGTTGTCCACCTTCTTCATAACCCACATAACCGGGTGGTGCGCCAATCAATCTCGACACATTGAATTTTTCCATATATTCAGACATATCAAGGGTGATAAGGGAGTTTACATCGTTGAAAAGAAATTCTGCAAGTCGACGCGCAAGTTCTGTTTTCCCTACACCAGTTGGCCCAAGGAAGATGAAAGACCCAATTGGCCGGCGTGGATCTTTCACACCCGCGCGACTCCGTCTTATCGCACGGGATATAACTTTAATTGCTTCATCCTGTCCTACAATCTTTTTACGCACTTCCTCTTCCATCTTCAACAAACGTTTTGATTCTTTTTCTTCAATCTTTGATACAGGAATACCGGTCCAGCGCGAAACAACAAACGCTATATCTTCTTCGCACACAACTGGTTTTGCGCTCTCACCCTTTAGTTCCTTTCTCTTTTTTATCTGTTCCTGGATTTTAAGTTCTTCTTTATGTAATTCCGCAGCCTCTTCATATTTCTGGTCTGCAACCATTTTATCTTTTGTTTTTTTGATTTCAAGGAGTTTGTTTTCTAATTCCACCACCTTTGGGTCTTTCGTTATTTTTGATAGTTTAACTTTTGCACCTGCTTCATCTATCACATCGATTGCTTTATCCGGGAGAAACCGGTCTATGATATACCGGTCAGAGAGATATGCTGCGGCCTCAAGTGCTTCATCTGAATAAATCACTTGATGGTGTTTTTCGTAATTTTCTTTTAGCCCCTTTAATATCCCAATCGTTTCCTGCACAGTCGGTGGATTTACAATAATGGGTTGGAATCTTCTTTCCAGGGCACCATTTTTCTCAATATATCGACGATAATCTTCAAGGGTGGTGGCGCCTATACACTGGAGCTCACCACGGGCAAGTGCGGGCTTGAGCATATTTGATGCATCAATCGCACCTTCTGCCGCACCAGCGCCAACGATTGTGTGGAGTTCGTCAATAAAAAGTATTATATCTTTGTTGTTGGTAACTTCATTGATAACCGCCTTGAGCCTTTCTTCAAACTGCCCGCGATATTTGGTACCTGCTACAATGGATGCCATATCAAGGGCAAGAACCCTTTTGTTTTTCAAAGAATCAGGAGTATTACCCGCAACTATATCTTGGGCAAGTCCTTCAACAATAGCGGTTTTACCAACGCCTGCTTCACCAATTAGAACCGGGTTGTTCTTTTTCCTCCTTGATAAAATCTGTATGACCCGTTCAATCTCCTTTTCTCTTCCGATTATTGGATCAAGTTTACCTTCGCGGGCGAGCTGGGTAAGGTCCCTTGAAAATAAATCAAGTGCCGACCCCCTTGGTTTGCCTTTTGTTTTTCCGGCAGCAACACCTTCAGGTTTTAATAACTGGATGATTTCATTCTTTGCTATGTCATAATCAATACCCATAGATGCAAGAATCTGTGCGCCAATGCCTCCTTCGGTTTTTATGATTCCCAATAACAGATGTTCAGTGCCGACATAGGTATGACCGAGGTTTTTCGCTTCCTCCATTGCATAGTTAAGGCAGACTCTTGCATCATTGCCGAGGGTCACATCAATTTTGCCACCCGATCCAATGGCTATGGAATTCTCTATTGCCTTGAGCAATTCTCCTAATTCTACACCCAAGTTTATCAAAACCATGGCACCAACACCCTCGCCTTCTTTAATCATCGCCAGAAGAAGGTGCTCGGTTCCAATGAAATTATGTCTGAACTTTATTGCCTCTTCGCGAGCAATATGCAATATCTTTCTAACTCTTTCTGTAAATCGTTCTTGCAAAATGTACCCCCTTAAATTATCCTATACTGATTTTATATAAAATCTATAGCTTGTCAAGAGTTAGACAAGTTTAGACAAGTAAAGTTTATTTTTCCGCAGTGAATCGGGCGAAGAAATTGAAAAATGTCTTTGGTCTATTTGCTAACCGCAAGTTAAACTTTGGTTCTTTTTTATAAATAAGACCTATGGCCTCACCGGCAAAGTTGAGATGTTCCATTGTATATACTCTTCTTGGGATTGCAAACCTTAATTCATTGCCAAATACCCCACCTCTTATACCTGTTTCAAGATAAATCTGGGCACCTAATGTGTAAGCAGAATAAGGATGCTTGGATTTTGGAATTATTACAACACCATGGCAACCGAGTGGTTCAAAGATTTTTACTCCGTTCTTTTTTAAAAATCTGCCGAGATTATGGACTTTTTCAATATGTGATTTAAGAAAGTCCTCGTCAATTGCTTCTTTTAGCCCAACAGCCATTGCGGCAAGGTCTCTTGCCGCGAGACCACCAGAACTTGGATATGACTCCTGTTCAATAATCCTTTCTCTCAATTGCTCATAGAGTCTTTTATCACGAACGCCGATGAATCCACCAATATTTACCAGTCCATCTTTTTTACTGCTTAGATAGAGAATGTCGCAATAACTAAACATTTCAAAACATATTTTTGATAGTGATTTTTTTGAATTTGAATAGTTTTTTATGAAGAAGGCATTATCCGCAAATCGGCTTGCATCAAATATCAATAAACCACTATGCTTTTTGATTATTTTCTGTGTTTGTTTTATATTTTCAAGTGAAACCGGTTGCCCGCCTTTTATATTGTTTGTGATGGTCAGCACAACTGCCTTTATCTTACTATCTTTCTTTACTGTTAATTCTAATCTATTTAAATCTATGTTTCCGCAGAAAGGTGGTGTGAGATCGGGTATATCAATGACCTTACAACCGATCTTCTCAAGATTTGCACGAGTTGTCTCAAAATGGGTATTGGAGATGATTTTGTCACCTTTTTTGAAAAGGAGATTGAATAGAATATTTTCTGCAGTCCTACCCTGATGAACTGCTTGTATAAAGGGGAAACCAGTAATCTTCTGAGCGATATTTATGAAATCTTCGCTTGCCTTCTGCCCGGAAAAATCTTCTTCTGCCGCAATTATTTCTGCCCAGGCTTTGGAACTCATCGCACCTGTTCCTGAATCTGAAATAAAATCGAGATATACATAACGGGCAGGGATGAGAAAAAGATTATACCCTGCTTTTTTTAATATCGCTAAACGCTGATTTCTGGTAGTTTTTCTTAATGGTTCTATAACCTTTATACGATATGGTTCCATCATTTTCCTTTCAGATTTAATAATTTTTGCCGAACATTTTTATTTTTCGGTTCAAGACGCAGAACCTTTTCATACATTTCAATTGCCTTGTCAACATCCTTCAACTTTAGATATACATCACCCAAATGTTCAATTATCACTGCATCTTCAACGAGTTCGCTTGCCCTTTTTAAGTCTAAGAGAGCAGATTCGTAATCTCCTTTTTGATAATATACCCAGCCGCGCGAGTCAATTATATAGCCATTATTTGGTTCAATACTTAGTGCCTTTTCAATCAATTCCAGGGCATAATCTAATCGTTCACCTCTTTCGGCATATGTATAGCCTACATAATTCAGGGCCATAGCATCGGTAGAATCAATCTGTATTATTTTTTCAAAAGTACGCAGGGCCTCTTCTTTTCTACCTATTCGGTCACATAGATTGGCAAGGGCAGATAATCCGGGAAGTGATTTTGGATTCAAACTCAAAGATTTTTTATAATGGAAATAGGCGTCAGAAAATGAGCCATCAAGCTCATTAACAGCACCGAGTAGATAATAAATCTGTGCCATATCCGCATTATGGTAGGCTGATTCTGTAAAATAATATCGCGCATTTTTATAGTCTTTTTTATCTATAGCAATAAACCCTGCATAGACCCAGAGTTCGGTGAAATCGGGGTCGATTTTAATTGCGTCTTCAATTGCCTTCTGGGCTTCATCATATTTTCTCTGCTCAAAGTTAATGCGTGCGATATAAAAACGGGAATAACTATCTTGAGGATTTAGCCCGGCACTTATTAAAAATTCACTCAATGCTTCGTTCAACAGACCCAATTTGTATAAACCAAAACCCAGATTTCTACGGACATAGGCATCGTAGTAGTCAACCTTCAATATTTCTCGGGCAACCTTTATCATTTTTTCATATTGTTCTGTATCAACATAAAGGTCAAGGAGTCTTTTGCGCAGGTCGTTGGAATCATTATATTTTAATCCAAGTTCGTAGTAATATATTGCCGAATCTTTAATATTTAAAATATCAAATCCTGTGCCAATTCCAATGAGTGTAAGGGCATTTGTGGTATCAAGGACATATGCCTGCTTATAATATTTTATTGCATCAAGGTGATTATGAGATTTGCCGGTAAGCGTTCCTAAACGGTTATAGATATCAGCATTTTTAAGACTGTCGGGAAATTCAAGAAGGATTTTTATTGCGCTATTCAAGTCGCCGAGACCTTCATAGAGCAGTGCTATCGTCTGGATTATTCCGGTATCAAAAGGTTTCATCTCTCTTATTTTTTCATAGATTCTGACCGCACCCCTGAGGTCACCCTTACCAATATGTCCTACAGCAATCAAACCATAGAATTCAGAACTGTCGCTAACGAATGCAAGTCCTTTATACGCATATTCTATTCCTTTTTGAAATTCTCTGATTTTATAAAAGGCACCAGTTAGGGAAACATAGATTTCCTTTGCGGTTGGGTCGTATTGTAAGGCATTGAGATAATAATTTATTGCTTCAGGAATCCTGCCTTCAAGTTCCAGCTGACACCCAATACTAAATAGTTCGTAAGAATTCCTTGAATGATTGAATGTCAAAAGATTTAATATTAAAATTCCACAAATGCTGAAAATAGCCATAAGCCTCCCGGGTTTTTTATTGGGTCATTATTATAAAAATTATACTTCAACTCAAATCCAATTCTGCGACTAAAATTTTTGTAGAAAAAATTTATTCGGGCAAAATCCTGATGATACAGGGTGGTATCGCCTTTACATACCAAAAGATTCAGGTTGGCAAATGCACCGAACGATTTTCCCGTAAAGAATTTGTATACAATATCGATATTGAAATCAATTTGATAATCTGCACCAGCATTTATATCCCAGCCATGATATCTCCAGTGTGGATATAGTTTTGTGTTGAATGCCCAGAGTAACTTTTCATCAGTTTTTATTACATTCGCAGGATGATATGCGGCATTGGCAAAGAGCAAAGAGATTCGGTTGAAGACCGGTGTCCCCTCCACTTCATAATCAATATCATGGATACAGTCATGGATGAATGAGAACTGAGTAAAAAATTTAGAAAAATTGTATTCAAGACCACCTATGACATAGTAATGTGCATATCTCGGATCAAGGGAGACTCCGCCTTTCTGCTCTGCCATATCAAGGTCATCCCGATATTCCATATAAAAAGAAAAATTTTTATATTTCAAGATTGTGCATCTTAATTGTGCTGATGCATCCATATTGAATCGTGTTGTATCACTATTTAAGTATTTTCCAAGGAAAACCCGACCATTGAATTCAAGAGGAATCTCAATGTTGCAGATAATACAAAATATGGTCATAAAAAGAAAATTAACAGGCATAGAGGTCGGCCCCTTTCATACCTGTTATTTTGAGAAGATAAAATCTGCCCAGTTGCACATCATTGCGCTTTATTATTATCTGCCCGTCGATATCCGGTGCCGAAAAGTCGGTGTGTCCAATAAAATATTTATTTTTTTGATGGACAAGAACCCGGCATAGTTTATTTAGTCTCCGCTGATTTTTGGATTTTATTAATCGCTGCTGAAGTTTAATCAATTTATCAAATCTTTTATTAATGACATCGTTCGGAAGTTGATTTAAAAGTCCAGCCGGTGCATCTTTTTCACGGTAGTATTTAAAAACACCGAACCAGTCGAAATAGCCTTTTTGTAAAAAATCATAGAGTTCATTAAATTCGGCTTCGGTTTCCGTTGGAAAACCGGCGATTATCGTTGTACGTAAGGTTATCCCTTTTAATTTTTTTATTAACTTTAAAATTTGTTTTTTGGTGATTTGACGATTCATTAATGAGAGGATACGGTCATTTATATGCTGAATTGGTATATCCAGATATTTGCACACTTTTGGATTGTTATTTATCTCTGCAATTAATTCATCGGTCAGTGACTTTGGATGGGTATATAGCAGTCTTATCCATTCAATGCCCCTTATTTTTGAAATTTCTTTTATCAAGGGCACAATCATTTTTTTATTATACAAATCCAGTCCATATTGTGCGGTATCCTGAGCTATGACAAGCAATTCTTTTGCTCCGATTTCTGCCAGTGCCCTTGCCTCATCAATCAAGTCATCAAAGTTTGAACTTTTAAATGCACCTTTTATCAAAGGTATCGTGCAGTATGAACAATGATTTGAACAACCATCTGCAATTTTTAGATAGGCATAGCCTGATGTTGTCAACAATCTCGCATCTGTCTTGGCATTTTTTTTAATAATATCTTTGATAAGTCTTTGCCTCTCGCTGATATAATACCAGTTTTTGACTTTAGGGAATTTTTTTGATAAAAAATCGCGTGCCCGATTTACAGCACATCCGTATACATAGACCTTCTTGTCCTTTAATTTTAAAATTCTTTTTATTTCCTTTTCAGTTTCTCTTAAGGCCGGTTTTATAAATCCACAGGTGTTGATGATGATGACATTGCTTTCTTGCAATTTCGCGCCAATCATTATCCCATTTTTTTTTAGAATACCCAATATCCTTTCTGAATCAACGAGGTTCTTGGGGCAGCCCAATGAGATGAAATATACCTTAATCAATTTTTATCAATTTTACATTGGCCCAGGCAATGATTTGTTCATTTAAGTCTTTTATTTCTGCCTGTGCAATTACGAGGTTATATTTTATATTTATCACTTTCCCCATAGCAACATATTCTGTTTCCGAAATCATCGGTTTTTTTATGCGCACATTTAGTTCTGCGGTCACTGCCTTTTTGCCTTTTTTGAACGCTGCCCATACTGCCATTTCATCAAGGATGGTTGAAACAATTCCACCATGTATTAACTGCTGATAACCCTGAAAAACAGAGCTAAGTTTTATCTTAGCATATACAACATCTCCGCTTTCCCGGATATCAAGGTGGAGGCCAATAGGGTTATCAGAACCACAGGCAAAGCACCTATTATCCATTAAGAATTTATTGTTCAACGACCTCAGTTCCTTTTGGCGGTTTGAATTCAAACAATTTTTTTGAAATCTTTTTATTCAACTGAATATTTTTGAAGATGAATTTATTCTCGGAATCGGTATCGTCATAGATGGTAATTCCATTTATCTCGTATTTTTGTGGGTCAATCGCGACGATTATTTTTTTATAAATTTCGGTATCTTCTTTAGGAGTAAGGATTATCTCATAATTTTTACCTATTTTCAGTTCTGCATTAAACCTTTCATTGTAGTCTTTGAGAAAAATATCGGGATTTACTGCAAATGGAATCTGTGCGCCGAGGTGCTGTCTTATTGCCCTTTTTTTGTCAGGAAGATAAATCCAAAGCGAGATACTATCACCAACATAAATCTGCTTTGGTTCTTTTATTTCCATACGGAAATAATTGGGTTTGAGAAAGTATACAGAACCATCAAAATTCTGACAGATGCCAGAATTTTTTTCACAGAAGCGCTGGGAGAATTCAATATAGAAACTCTTGAGGTTCTGATAATGGGCAATCGTTTTGTTGATGACGCTATCTAAATTCTGGGAGTAAGTAAGTCCGGTAACCAATATAAAAGCCAGCAAAAAGATAATTGATTTATTCATTTTATTTCCTTTCATAGAATAATTCTACCCATAAAGATTATAAAGTCAAGAATTATTAGAGAAATAAGTGAAAAGACTTCAAATACAAACCCAAAGGTTTGTCCTACAGTTGCTGCCTGATAAATCTTACAGGGTTAATTGTAAAGCAATCCCTGCTCAAATGCCTTAATGTTCAAATCGTGATATTGCGGCTTCACATTTTCCTTTATTGCTTCAATCCATACATCCTTGGGGAGATATAGAAATTTTGCAATGCTACCTAAAAGCACAACATTTGCTACACGAACATTACCCAATTTTAAGGCAATATCCTGAGCCGGAATTAAATTTACAGTTGCAATCGTATTTAAAGTAGCTAATATACTTTCCGGATATTCCTTTTCTCCAGTGAGCACACTCATTGGTGGTAATTTAAGATCATTCACAATAATTGTGCCTTTTTCTTTCAAAAAATAACAGTATCTCAATGCCTCAAGTTTTTCAAATGCGAGGATAAAATCAGCAGTGCCTTCTTCCACAAGCGGCGAGTAGACCTTTTTACCGAATCTTACATGAGATATTACACTACCTCCACGCTGTGCCATTCCATGTATCTCACTCTTCTTTACATCGTAGCCCGCGAGAAATGCTGCAGTACAGAGTATGTCTGAAGAAAGTAATATTCCCTGTCCCCCAACGCCGCAGATAATTATGTTGGTAATTTTGTTATTTGGCATCTTAATGTTCTTTTTCTTCTCTTTCATTTTTATTCCTTTTTTGATGAATGCATCGCATTATGCTGGCACAATTGAATACATAAATTACAACCATTACATAGCGTAGGTTCAATATATGCCACAGGTTTTTCTTTTGATTCTATCTTTTTCATGGTGAGCGCTGGACATCCCAATCTCAAACAAAGTTTGCAGCCATTGCATTTTTCAATATCCACAACGAGATAGGGGTTTGGTTTTTTCAAGAATATACAAGGACTACGAAATACAATAACAGTAACACCATCAAAATTTATAGCATCCTTTATTGCCTGTTCGGTTTGTTTCAAATCCGTTGGATCAACAACCTTTACAAATTCAACACCACAACCCTTTGCCACATCTTCAGGCAGAATTCTTTTGCCATCTTCACCGTGTGCAAGTTTTCCTGTTCCAGGATGGGGTTGATGTCCGGTCATTGCTGTGGTTAAGTTGTCAAGGATTATGAGATTCAGGTTTCCTTTATTGTATACTGCATTAGTCAATCCCGTGATACCCATATGGAAGAAGGTAGAATCGCCTATTACTGCAACAAGTTTTTTGCTCAGCTCTTTCCCACCTGCTTTATCCATTCCGTGGGCATTCGTTACTGAGGCACCCATACAAATGCAGGTATCCATTGCATTCAAGGGTGGTAGGGCACCAAGGGTATAGCAGCCGATATCACCGGTGGCAGTGAGTTTCAATTTATTTATTACATAGAATACACTCCTTTCTGGACACCCAGGACACAGGACCGGAGGTCTCTCCGGTACTTCTTTTAATTCTATGTTAGGTTTGTAAACTTTTTTCTTTACACTCTTTTTTATAACTGTTGGATCAAGTTCACCGCACAGAGGAATTTTTTCTTTACCGGTCACCTCAATTCCCATTGCCTTGATTTCCTGCTCAAGGATAGGGTCGCCTTCTTCTATGACAAGCAATTTCTTTACACCACGGGCAAATTTTGTGATTAAATTCTTTGGCAATGGATATGTAAAAGAGAGCTTCAAAAAACTTGCATCAGGAAAGACCTCTTTTGCATACATATAAGCAATGCCGGAACTTATTATTCCGAGTGTTTTATCACCCCATTCAATTCTATTATAAGGAAATTTTTCCGCGTAGTCTCCGAGTTTTTTTAACCTTTCTTCTACAATCTGATGGAGAATTCTGGCATGGGCAGGTAGGACGAGTCTTTTTTTGATGTTTTTTACATAACCTTTAATAGAAGTTACTTCGCGTTCTCCAATTTCGACAATCCCTGATGAGTGTGAAATACGGGTTGTAAGTCTTAAGAGAAAAAGACTATCAAACTCTTCGGAAAGATTAAATGCCATTTTTGCAAATATCTTTGCTTCATTTGAATCTGAAGGTTCAAGGAGTGGAATCTTTGCGTGTCTTGCATAATGGCGATTATCCTGTTCGTTCTGGGAAGACCACATTCCAGGGTCATCACAGGTTACAATGACAAGCCCACCAGTAACACCTGTATAGCCAAGGGTAAACATTGGGTCGGCAGCAACATTTAAACCCACATGCTTCATCGCCGTGATTGCCCTTGCTCCAACAAATGATGCGCCAGCACAGACTTCAAGCGCTACTTTTTCGTTTACCGACCATTCAGCATAAATTTCTGGGTATTTTGTTATATTTTCTAAAATTTCTGTAGAAGGGGTTCCCGGGTATGCAGCAGCAAAATGGCATCCACCTTCCCAGGCACCTCTTGCAACTGCTTCATTTCCTGAGAGTATTTTTTTATTGTTCATAATAGGTTATTATAGCTATAAGTCACATCAGGTCAATATTGCAATGAAATTGCGCAACTTGACTTTTGAAATTTTTATGGTAGAATTAAAATACAGAGGAGGCTTAATGAAGAAGATTATCTTCTTAATAATTTTTATCTTTGTCATTTTTGATTGTGCAAAAAAAGAAGAGCTTTACTTTACCCATTTATACGGATGGGCAAAATACGATACACTTGGTGGTATTAATGGGCTTAAGTTAGTCATAAGGGATATAAGACCGGATGACACTGATTATTATCGATTCAGATCTGTAACAACTGGCTATTCAAATGACTCACTCCCGGGATTTTTTGAAATGGACAGTGTTTGTTATGGAACATCAAATTTTCAAGGTGGCCAGATTGTTGCTGTTTTATTAGATAGTGTTGATAACCCCGGATGGCCCAGACAGTATTGGTATTTAACACTATCTGGCGGTGTAGACACAGTTGAACTAAATCTCAAAAAATAGGAATGAATAACAAAAAAAGCAGATTAGTTTCTTTCCTTACTCGTAATGTATTAGTTCTTGGCATGGTCAGTCTATTTACCGATCTGTCCACTGAGATGTCTTACGCTATAATTCCCATCTTTTTAAAGGATGTTTTGAAAGCACAGCCGATATTTATCGGACTGGTTGAGGCAATTGCTGAATCAACGGCAAGTATTTTAAAAACTTTTTCCGGATATATATCAGACCGTCTCCGAAAAAGAAAACTTTTTATTTTTATTGGATATACGCTTTCAGCAATTGTAAAACCATTGCTCGCCCTTGCTACACAAGGGTGGCATATTCTTATCGTTCGGTTTATAGACCGTTTTGGTAAAGGCATAAGGACTGCACCAAGGGATGCATTGATTGCCGAATCTACCCGGGAGACATTTTATGGAAGGACCTATGGCTTCCATCGGGCAATGGATACAATGGGTGCAATCCTCGGGCCTCTTTTTGCCTTTTTAATCCTTTCTCTATCTAATCAGAATTACCGATTGCTCTTTGCACTTGCATTTATACCGGGTTTTATAGCAGTGCTCTTTATTATTTTTGGTGTTAAAGATATTATCCCGCAAACAAAAAAGATGTTTAAATTCTCTTTTAAAGATATTAATCCAAAACTTAAAACTTTTTTTCTTATAATAGTTTTATTCACACTGGGCAATTCCTCGGATGCATTTTTAATTTTGAGGGCAAAGGAATTGGGACTTGCCGTGCCTTTGATTCCGATTCTCTGGCTCGTTTTTAACATATCATATTTCTTATGGTCATATCCCGCGGGTGTTATCTCAGACCGTATCGGTAGAAAAAAAACGATAGTCTTCGGTTTTCTAATCTATGCCATTACATATTCAACCCTTGCTCTTAATAATAAAGTCATCTTTCTCTGGCCTATCTTTGTTATATATGGTTTATATTATGGCTTTACTGAAGGAAATCTCAGGGCTTTTGTGGCAGACCTTACAAATCCTGAACACAGGGGAACAATCTTTGGTATCTATCATACCGTTGCAGGTATTACCCTTTTGCCTGCCAATCTAATTATGGGTTATGTATGGCAGAAATACGGTTTTGATATTGCCCTTTTCATAGGCGCCTGCTTATCATTTATCTCGGCACTGTTATTGATTTTTTTGGTGAAAGCAAAAAATAAATACACTTAATTAGCTACATTTTTTTCCCTGAGAAATTTTATTATCTACTTCGGACAATCTTATTTCAGCATTGTTAAAGTTTTTATTCAGATCCAATGCCTTTAGATACATCGCCTTTGCCTGTTCTAATTTTCCAAATTGTTCATACGCCAGACCCAGATAATAATATAATTCCGGATCATGGGGATTTATTTTTAAAGCTTCACTAAATTTTGCGATTGCTTTATCATACTCCTTATTCAGGAGGTACGATTGTCCAATTTCCATTAAAACTTCAATCTCTCCTGATTGCATGCTCCTTTCCTTTTATTAAAATATTTTTATCATAGTGGAGTTCTATAAATGATTGTATCCCTTAAAAATTCTTCATCCTTTTCAGGATAGTCAATAATGTAATGTAACCCTCGAGATTCCTTTCTTATAAGACAGGACTCCACAATTAACCATGCAACATCAATCATATTGCGTGATTCAGCATTTTTCAGATGAATACCTGTTTCAAAATAGTTGCTGCACTCATTCAATAGTTCACGCGCCTTTTTCAACCCTTCTTCAGTTCTAATAACATTTGTATATTGTGACATCAATTGTTTTATCTGAATTTTGAAGTCAGGCCCCGTGGTAACCGAAGGTTTTAATCTCGGCTGTTTTTTTAGCCTCAGTGATTTAATACGAGAAACACGTTTTGCTGCCCTTGTGGCAAAGACAAGTGCCTCAAGTAGAGAATTTGAAGCAAGTCGATTGGCTCCGTGGACTCCAGTGCAGGCACATTCGCCAAGGGCGAATAATCTACTGATAGATGTTTCACCCCAAGTATTTACTTTTATCCCACCACACAGGTAATGGGCTGCAGGAACCACTGGTATTGGCTCTCTTGTGATATCAATGCCCCAACGCAGGCAGGTTTCATAGATTGTGGGGAACCTATTTTTTATATAATCTGGTTTGAGATGGGTAACATCAAGAAGCACATAGGGATCGTTATTTTCAATCATCTCCGTAACGCAGGCACGGGCAACAACATCTCGGGGTGCAAGATTTTCAAGAGGGTGATACTTCTTCATAAACGGTTTACCTTTCCTCGTTTTAAGAATGCCCCCTTCACCTCTAACTGCCTCAGATATTAAAAACGACCTGCCGTCTATTTTTATATTATACACCGCAGTGGGATGAAACTGGACAAACTCCATATTCGCTATTTCAGCACCCACACGGAATGCCATTGCAATGCCATCTCCTGTAGCAATAGGGGGATTTGTTGTATGTTCATATACCTGACCAACACCACCGGTTGCTAAAATTGTTGCATTGGCAAATATCGTTTCTACTCGTTGTGTGTCAACATCTAAGTAGTAGATACCGAGACACTCGCCATCCTGTACAATCAAATCCAGAACCACTTCGTTTTCGCTTATTGTAAAATCATATTTTTTTGCCTCTTCAATCAATACCCGTTCGACCTCCTGTCCTGTATAATCCCTTGCATGGACAATCCTACGGCGTGAGTGCCCTCCTTCTTGTCCGAGTTCAAAATTGCCATTACTATCAACGGAGAAACGACAACCCATCGCATATAGCTCTTTTATAAGAGCAGGACCTTCTCTCACCATAATTTCCACCGCATCCCGGTGGCATAATCCGTCCCCGGCTTTTAAAGTATCTTCGATGTGACTCTCAAAAGAATCATCTTTGCCAAAAACTCCAGCAATTCCACCCTGTGCGTAATTCGTATTGGACTCAGCCTTGTTTTTCTTTGTGAGAATTAAGACTCTGCCGTATTTTGCACTCTTGATTGCAAAGGTTAATCCCGCAACACCTGAGCCCACAACCAGAAAATCCACCTTTCTGGGCATCAGAAGATTTTACATAAAATTCTTTGAATGTCAACAGAAATTTTCGCTGAAAAAATGGTGGTTTAAATATTTTTTTAATTCCTCAATGCCGATTTTTTCTTTAGCAGAGACGAACAATGCCCCGGGATACTTTTCATTTAATCTAACACGCTCTTCATTGAAGAGACGATCTAATTTATTAAAAACCAAAATCTTCGGTTTTTTGTCAGCACCAATTTCTTTTAAAACCTCCTCCACGGTCTCAATTTTTGATTCAATATCTGCTTCTGTTGCATCAACGAGATGAATTAATAAATCAGCCTCAAGGACTTCAGCAAGTGTTGCACGAAAAGAGGCAATTAAACTGTGTGGTAGTTTTTTTAAAAAACCGACGGTATCGCTAATCAAAACTTTGTGGTTCGGTGATAGAAATAAAATTGAAGTATTTGAATCAAGGGTGGAAAAAAGATAATCAGCGGTAAACAGATTGCCTTTGATCAGGGCGTTTACTAATGAGGATTTTCCTGCATTTGTATATCCAACTGTGCATATTTTATAGAAATCGCGTCGTTGTTTTCTTTGCACCTGTTTTGATAGTTCAATCTTTTTTAGTTCCTTTTTCAAGACTGCAATTCGTTCTTTAATTCTCCTGCGTTCTACTTCTAATTTCTTCTCACCCGGACCCCTTGTACCAATACCCCCACCGAGTCTTGAAAGTTCTAATCCTTTGCCCGTAAGTCGGGGGAGGCGATATTCAAGCTGTGCCATTTCTACCTGCAACTTTGCTTCTCTGGTCCGGGCGTGTTTGGCAAATATGTCAAGGATGAGGATTGTGCGGTCAATCACCCTTACCCCGGTTTCTGTCTCAATATTTCTTATCTGAACACCGGAGAGTTCAGTATCAAATATCAGAAGGTCAATTTTAAAATCTTGTGCAAGTTTTCTCAATTCCTGTGCCTTGCCTCTTCCTATTAACAATGCTGCGTCATATTTATCTCTTATTTGTATAAAACTTTCAATTACCTCACCCCCTGCGGTCTTGGTTAGATTGCTCAGTTCTTCAAGCGATTGTATCAATTCCCATCGTTTCAATCTCCCATCGCTCACTCCAATGAGAAAAGCACGTTCTTTTTTTTCCATTATTAAAATTTAATCAACAGTCCTTGAATTATTGCGAAGATAAATTATCCGCTGGAGCGCGGTGATAAATGTTCCTATGGTGATTATGATCAGAATGTATATCATAATTTTGGGTCCTAAAAAAGACCCGATTATTAACAATAATAATCTGACAAATCGTTCAAATAAACCAACCTGGGGTGATATTCCGATTCCTTCGCCCCTTGCCCTTGTATAGCTGACCATTAATGAACCGAACTGTGCCAATAGAATCCAGTAAAGAACATAGTCTACACGATGATAATAATACACAAACAATCCAAGATATACCAAAAACTCATTCACACGATCCAGTGTAGAATCTAAAAATCCTCCAAATTTTGTTACCCGATTTGTCTGACGTGCAATTTCACCATCAAATGTATCAAAAATACTGCTGAAAAATAAAATAATACCTCCAAGCCAGAAAATGCCATTTTTATAAGCAAGAAAGGCAAATACGGCGATAATAAGACTGAGTATCGTGATAATATTGGGGGCAATATTTAATTTTATAAGGAGATTTACAATCGGTAAAAGAAAGAGTTTTTTATATATCGTCTTTATCTTTTTCATCTCTGCCCGCAATTATTATTGTAAATTCTCCCCGGTTGGTTTTTAAGTCTCTTAAAATTTCTTCAATAGTGCCTCTCCGGACTTCTTCATAATATTTTGTCAATTCACGGACAAGAACAATCTTTCTATGCGGAAGGATTTCTTTTATTTCTTTTAATGTCTTAACAATTCTATGTGGTGATTCTAATATTACCGCCGGTCTTGATTCCGTCTTCAATGCTTCAAAAATCCTTTCTCTTGGTCCTTTCTTTTTAGGTAAGAATCCTTCAAATATAAATCGGTTAATCGGTAACCCAGAAACTACCAATGCTGCTATCGGTATTGAAGGACCTGGTATTGAAATGACCGGGATATTGTTTAGGACAGATTCTTTTACCAAAACATAACCGGGATCAGATATTAGCGGTGTGCCAGCATTACAAATGAGCGCAATTTTTTTACCTTCATTTAGTAATTTCAACAATTCCGGTGTTCGTTTTTTTTCGATCCGATCATAATAAGAAATTAGTTTCTTTTTTATATTATATTTTTCGAGAATTATCTTTGCCCTGCGCGTATCTTCACATGCGATAAAATCTACTTCGTTCAGAATTTTTATTGCCCTAATTGTGATATCTTCAAGATTTCCTATAGGCGTGGCTACTATAAAAAGGGGCATTAAAGTTTTAATTTTGTATAATCAAAGAAGTTTAAAGACATCAGGGCAAAACGATAGTCATTGAGGACTTTCTTTGCAATGTTTTCACTTTCTTTGCCCAGGAGTGTGGAAAATGATTCAAAAATTAAATCCAACCAACGTGCAATCCCTCGGGAAAGCACCTTGGGCTCAATAACCAGCTTTGCAGAAATATTGAAATCAGCATCAATCTGGAACTCACCGATAAATGGATACTCTTTCTGGGCGGTTGATTTTGCCATTATTACTGTCTTCAGCACCATTGTATTGCCAAGTGGTTTTGAATAACTTTTCAACATCGCACTAATAATTTTGCAAAACATTTCAACCTGTGCTGGAGTTGCTTGGACTGGCATACCAACTTCAATATGGTCAAATATTGCTATCGTGGTGTTTGGTTTAGTGAGATAATTAGAAATGGTATTTTCATCCTGAATTTTTTCACTTGTCCCTGCAACATAAAGTCCCAAAAGTTCGCCCTGGTTGAAGGCAATAAAAGACTCTTCAATACCAGCCTTTATCCAGATAAAACCATCAAATTTGGTCGATTTAAGTTTATCTAAGAGAATTTTGGGCTGGAGTCGATTGAGGTCTATTCCTGCTTTTATCGGTTGATTCGTTATTGAAGTTATGATCATATTTAAGAGGACTTCATCTGTGGCATATTCAGATAAAATTCCTGATGTCGTTTTTTTTGCCTTTTCAATGACTTCGGATATTGGAATTATAGTCCTTTCTTTTAAGCTCAACCTTGCGGCATTAAACGGTTCTCCCTGTTTTAAGAATATCAGCTCTTCCATCTCCGGATAAATAATAGAAATGTATCCTGAAATACGGTGTGCCCGTTCCCGTTTTGATGCAGTTAATACATTATCAAGATTAATGAACTCAAGGCGCGTATTCTCAAGTATTGGCCTGCCCTTGGGCAATTTCATAATATAATATTAAGCAATTTTATGAAAAAGTCAAGATAACGATTTAAATCAAAAATAATCTTACCGAAATGGGGTTATTTAATCAAAATAGAATTTCTTACCCAAACACAACTTTTATTATACTCCCTATTATCAGAAGCAGGAGCAGAAACTGGTGGATTTATTATTAAAATACGAGCGTGCTGATCCATTGTATATTGTGACTAATTTATC
>CAZLGA010000040.1:0-21352 GCA_964559225.1 uncultured bacterium
GATTACAAACTTGCCTGTCTGTTGACCAACCTTGGAATCAACATGGAAGACATAAACACCACTCGCCACTAACTGCCGATTGTCCGTCAATAAATCCCACCACGCATCTCCACCCGCATCACCAATCACCGAACCCACCGTCGCCTTATGCACTATCGTCTTCACTAAATCACCATTCAAAGTAAAAATCCGTATCACACACTCCGAAGGCAAATTGATAAACCGCAACCGCCGAATCAACGACGACTGCTGCCACTCATTGTGAATCAAATACGGATTCGGCACCACCTTCACATTCAACGCCAAGGTCGAATCCATAACCATCCTAGCCGGCGTAGAATTGACCACAAACCAAGCACTGAACGGCGCAGGCGCATACTTGGGTTCTGCACGCACCAACCAAACATCATTCTCCGAAGGACGCGGATGCCCCGGCCTCATCCAAGTCTTACTAATACCAAACTTACCACTACAAATATATAATGCCCGGGTTCCTAACGACGCAGAATTGGAATACACCAAAGTATCACTCGAAAAACCCAGCGAACGAAAACACCAACCATCTGCTAAACTATCCGTCACCACATTCTCTAAATAAGGCTTATACGGAATCGTATCCCCAGTAAACATATCTACCACCACCACCGTATTCACCTCACCCGCAGGATTCTTCTTCTTCCAAATCACCTTGAAATCATTACCACGATACGCCCAGTTAATCTCACAACCCGCCGCCGCTGTATTCAAACGAATCAACGAATCCGGATAGGTACCCGACACCTTCTCCACCGCACTAAAAATCACCACACTACCCTTCGTCTTACTCTTGATAAACCAAGGCGTCACACTCACACCATTGAACTCCTTAAACTCATAAAAATAGGTATACGGAAAGGTATCCAACGGCATCACCACCTTGAAACTATCCACCTTCACCGAATCCTTGTCCCGCAAATAAGCCGTATACATCGGCTGACGACCCACCCGCACTATCGGCATAAACTCCAAATACTGGGGCTCCTCTTTCATATTCAACGGATATACAATCCGCATCGTAACATTGGAAGCCAAACGCGGATTACCACTCAATAACGCACCACTCACACTACCTGGCTGATAATTCGCTGGATCCCGGCGTGGCACCGCCACCACACTCGTCAAACCACTCTCAAAATAGACCGGACGCGGACCCTGAACCTTCACCGTATCATAGATGTATATCCACTTGGAATCAGGCGCATACCAGAACGAATCCTTCACAAAGACCGAATCAAAGAAATCCTTCACATAATTGTAATCAAACGAAGTCACCGCATAATAATAACCAAAACCATTACGCACATCTGTATCCACATAATTATGCACCAAACCTAAATCCGTCGCAGTGAGCGCAATAGAATCAGGAGCATTGGGATCCTTAAAGGTTATCCCATTTTTCAAATCAAACGACGCCAGCAATTTCCAGGTTCCAGTCTTGCCGCTCGGACTCTTCCAGACCCGATAACCCTCAAAGTCATATTTCTTATAATAAGGGTCATAATTCGGAGAAGCAGGATTGCTCACCACATCATAGTATGGGTCAGGTACAAATTCTGCACTATTATCCCAAACCAGTGTGACCCGGGCATCGCCTGGCACACAGACCAGTTTCGGTGGTGGAGGTGGACCAGGCAACAACCAGTTCATATCATAAATGTACTGGACAGTTTGGTCAATCTTTGCAAGGGCAGTATCAGGTCTTTCAACAATTCCCCTTGGCCAGTAAGTCAACATAATACCCACAAGCACAATCGCAATAGAATCGGCTTCCAGTTCAAATGGTCCACTACATTGTAAGAACCTCTGGTCATCAGGTTGTGGAGGCACGGTATCATAAGGCGTATATTCACCGGTTTTGAAGTTATAACCAGCAAGTGTCACATATCTTTCATTATCTTTATTCGGTTCGAGGCTTAAAGTAAATCTCTTGAATGCGGTCATACCCAGCTGAGGAATTTCTGATGGGTCGCGCCAGTCCGGTGTTCCATCTGCATCCACATCCCATTGTGCTGGTGGAACATTGTCGGCGTAATACGCACTATCTCTTTCATACTGATCCGGAATACCATCGTTATCTTTATCCGCATTTTCTTTCAAATCCCAAGGACTCTGTAGATAATCAAATCCGATTGCACCAGTCTCATCCCAACCGGGTTCATTCGGAACCTGCCATTGATAACCGAGGTTATCTACTATGAGTGTTTCACCATCAACGATAAATGTATCAATCACAATTCCTGATATAATGTCATTTGCATTTGGTCCTGCTTCATTACCGATGTCATTATCAGTACAGACACCGAAATAGCAATTGGTCAATTTCTTACCACTCACATTTTTCAGTTCATACCGCACAAAGATTATATCCCTTGTCGTGCTGAGGTTCCAGGCATAAACTGTCTGATATACTTCGAGACCGATAGGTCTTGTATCACCGGGCATATGGTTATTTATCTCAAGGTCATTATAGGCACACCAGGAATCCTGATGGGATTTTGGAACCTGTGGTGCCATAGGGAATACATCAGCAGGAGGTGGCCAGGGAGAAGGATACATAAATATTATGGCATTCGGGTCACCGGATGACATATCTTTTAATCCCGGTGTATATTCGGCCTCACCACCATGTGGGCCATAACCAATAGTAACAAGCGTATCAGTGCCATCGATCGTGCCAAACCAGGAACCAGCACCAAAGATGTAATTTTGTCCACTACCTTTGGGCCAGAATAGACCCGAATTACCTGCCTTGGTCTGTCCAAATTTACCAAAGTTGGAGACCCACATCTCCACATTATTTACATCATGCTTTTTGAGATCGAATGGACGGTATTGCGGTGCAGGGATTGCGGTCCTGCAAAACCCTATTACCGTCATAAGCAGAATTAATGATAATATCCTTTTCATCATGTCCTCCTGTTAAAATCCTAAACTTATCCCAAGTTGAACCCTAAATCCACCTTTGTAGTTCGTGGGGTCAAGATAGTAATCATTACGCGCCGCTATATATGCTTTCTTTTGCTCGTGAGGCGTTATTATTCCATCATGATTATAATCTGCTTGGGGCGAATAACGGGTTGATGCAATGGTGAGATAACCGAACTGGGTGATTGATGGTTCTGGGTCACCACGAGTATCAGGATCGCCGCTCGCTGGATAAACCTCAATCACCTGTTTTGTATTAAACAAATTCATGATTAACGCGGTGAGTCTTAACCCCGTCGGTCCAATCTTTAGCACCCTGCTCGCATTTACATCTACATTCCAGTATCCAGGCATTCTTGCTGAATTCTCATCACCAATTTTATTACCCTTGAGGTCTTCAGGAGTATAGGGCTGTCCGGAATGGAACGAGAATACAAACGAGGAGTTGAAATTTTGCAATGGAATGAAGACAAAATCGTCAGGTAGCGAAAGATCAAAATTTGCATTGACAATATTTCTTTCATCAAAGTCAAGCCAGTAATCAATCACCGGTGGTTGGAGCGGTAAGCCAGTGATTGGGTCAGTGCCACCATAATAGAAGTCATAATAGAATTCACCTGCATAAGAAGCGGTTCCCTTTGCAAACTGGAGGGTATAGCTCAAACCCAATGCCCACATATTGGACATTGTCTTCCGGACGCTTATCTCGAATCCCTTGATATTTCCATAGTCAACATTAAAGAACTGGAAGTATGGCATTGGCAATGCAATCACCTGACGTATCTGGGTAAGGTCATAGACATCCTTGAAATAAGAAGTAAATCCCATTATCACATCCTGCGTAAACTGGTTTTCAATAGCGACCTCATACTGGACTGTCTTCTGAGGTTTCAAAAAGAGGTTTCCAACAATGGTATTACCACGGGTAAGTGCAAGTCGTATAACTGCGGTATCAGTAGTCCCATATATATCATCAAGTGCAGGCAACTGGAAATAATGCCCATAATTGAAACGGAATTTCATCCTTTCAGTTACGGGAAGGGAGAAACCGAGTCTCGGTGAAAACTTATAACTCTTTTCCGCATCAATAAGTGTATCATTTCTTGGATCATTGGGTTCTTTATAAGTAAAAGCCTTGGGGTCAAAATAGTCGAATCTCAGACCAATCCGAGCAATGAGTCCTTCAAAATCCATTTTATCCTGGATGTATGCAGCGAGTTTATATGGCGTTTTTTCATAATAGTCCCAGAATGGGTTAGTAACCCATGGTAAGTTATTATCGTAATATTTTAGATTGTATCTAATGTAATCAATACCGGTCTTGAATTCGTGGATTTTACCAATTGCGTGGGAAATATCAAAACGCGCTTGGATATCATCATTCTGCCAATATCTCCAGACACGAAAATCACCATAGGTATAAAACATTCCTTCAATTCCGTAAGGATTATGTCTCAATGCCTGGACATCGCGGTTTGTATATTCAGTATGATACTGCATTACACTGTCAACAATTACCTCCTTAGGCGGTACCTTATCTTTAGTAAGATATTCAATCACATGCTCTGCCTTCAAACGATAATCATTGAACCATTTTTGATTATTCTCTTCTTCCCACTCATAATCCCTTGTTCCGTAGACCCGATCATAATGTGTAATACCAGCTTTAAATGTGAGAAGGGTCTGGGCAGTGAACATATAATTTAGCGTCGTTGAGAGAATATAATTCTTAGTGCGGCTCATAGGTCTTCTCTGGAAATATTTCATGCTTCCTGAAGACCAGGTCACAAACTGATCCCGGGAATTGAATCCGCTGAGGGTAATTTTTCCTTTGGCATTAGGCAGTCCATAGGAAAGTCTTGCCTGGGCACGATAGGTATTTCTCGGTGATGGAACTTTGTGTAGTGCTTCTCTATAGGCATCGGTTAAGAGCAGTTCCGCTGCTAAAAAGTATCTCAATCTTTGAATCTCGGGCAATGGACCACCAAGCGATAGGTCATAAAAATTATAACCATAATTCAATTTATCTTTGAAGTTTTCTACGAAGAATATCTCATCAGTAAGGAAGCGAAAACTGCCTGAGGGTTTTGCTCCACCTTCTTTTGTAACAATATTGATAACGCCACTAAGTGCATCTCCGTATTCTGCATCAAAACCACCACTGATAACCGTAATCTCTTCTATGGCTGAGGCGTTTATCTGGGTTGATTGGGCACCGGTATGGGGGACCTTTGTCTGTATACCATCAACATAATATATAACTTCATCAGATCTCCCACCGCGCACATGTGTTCCCAAAATGGATGTTGAAACACCCGCCTGAAGTGTGACGACCTGATTCATTGTGGTCACAGGTAAACGCGATATATCTTGGGCAGTGACTGAATGCCCACTCTGAGTCTGTGAGATTACAATCGGTGGTCTATCAGCAACCACCGTCACCTTTTCAACTTCAATCACGGTTGGTTTCAAACGAAAATTTAATATCGTTGTTTGGTCAGCATTGACAATCACCTGGGCATAAGTAAATGGGTCATAACCGAGATAGGATGCAGTAACGCTGTATGTTCCTGCTGGCACATAGAGAATTACAAATTCACCCTTTTCATCAGTCGCCGCACCAAGTTCTGTTCCTTCAACAATAACATCAGCACCTATCAATGCTTCGCCGGTCTCAGCGTCTCTTACCCTGCCGGTGATCTTGCCGTATTCGGCACCAAACAATAATGCACCGACAAGGATTAACGCCCAAAGTCTTTTCATCGCACACCTCCTTATTTGACCCTTATAGGTATGAGCCAGAATCTTGCCAACAATGGACTGGCAGGTTTGACATAATATAATCCATCTTTAACAATCGCTTCAATGCCAAGATTTGTAACACCAGAGCCAGTTACTAAAATCTTTCCGTCTCCATTAGGTAGTTCAACTTTTTTGCCATCCTGCATTGCAAAGAAAGTGCATTGATCCAAAGTAATAGTACCCCCAATCGTTAGAACAATCCTTAATGAATCTCCACTATCATATTCCAAAAGCGAGTCAATATGACGAAAACGGTTCATTGCATGATATTGGTAAAGTGTATCAATATTAGATGCCCAGATTGTATCGACCTTCCCTGTATTTTTAGATGTAATTACTGCTCTGGAAATATAAGGAATATCAGCACCACGATTGGGCATACCATAATTTCCATAGGATATCCTCTTTAACTTCCATTCTCTCGGTTCTTTTATTTTCCAGATTGAATCTTGGGATTTTTCATCCCATACCTTCTCTTTTAATGGTTCTACATAGATATGGCGCAATCCTTCAACAGTTATTGTATCATAAGAATAATACCCGCCACCAGTCTCAACTATCACGGTATCAAGTTTCTTTCCTGTGTCACCCTGCCAGAAATAATAACCTTTGTATAACAGATCATAATGGACCTCCCGTATTAAATTAAATGTATCACGAAGATACACGGTGCAGGTTGTATCTTTTGTATACCAGAGGTCCTTAAAACGGGAACTTAAAGCAATATTATCGCGCAGACTATCAACATGCTGTTTTACAATTACGGATTCGCCCTTAAAGTAAGAATCAGCAACTGGGAATGAAACAGGGGGAAGCGCAACAGGAATGTACTTATTTGCGAAAATATCCTCGGTCTTCAAGAACTCAGGATAACCATTAAGTAAATTGTTAATCATTGAATCATCTTCGGGTGTCCCGTTATAAAATTCCTCTGGTGGCTCATTTCCACAATTTATAAATATTAACCCAACAATTGCCAATAGGCTTAGCCAGTGCAACCTTTTCATTTATACCTCCTTTATTTTTATATGCATGTCGCTATAAACTGTTCTTAGATTTTGTTTTTTTATTATCACCCCCTTTTACAATAAACATCCCAACGCTAATATTATATTCAACCCAGAAAAATTGTCAAGTGTCATTGCAATTTGAAATCAAAAGGGATATTAACCCTAACTCGCACAAACATGTCTCTCTGCTTTGCCGGGGTAAATCTTGACCTTCTCGCCGCAGCAACCGCCGCCTCATCAAGCATTGGATTGCCACTTGATTTAAATATTTTTGCCTCCAGCACACTACCATCTGTATCTATAATCGCTTCAACAATCGCTTTTCCCTCAATTCCTGCCTTTCGCGCGAGTTCAGGATAATCAGGCTTCGGAATTGAAATAGGCTTCGGTTTTACTTCCACCTTTGCATAAGGGATTATTTCTATCTCCGGACCTGTGGGCTGGGTTCTAATTATATCTTCTCTAAATTCGGTTGCAGCGATCGTCTCAACTGCTTCTTCCGCAACTTCAGTCGCTGCAGCAACTGCGACCTTGGGTCTTTCAGCCGGTGGTGGTTCTTCATACTTTTCTATCTCGGCAGAAATCTGTTCCACCATTGTTACAATTTCTTTCCTTAATTTATATGGTTCAACCTCTGCATACGGTACAAAAAGAAAGAACAATATTAAAATGATTATTCCCAGCAACATTCCGGTCCGGAAATAGACCCCATACATCAATTTATGGTCGCGCATTTTTAACCTCCAAATTCAGTAGCAAATGTAATCTTAAATGCCCGTGCCTCTTTCAACTGGTCAAGCACCACATCTACTATTCCATAATCAATATCTTCGTGGATATTCAGTATTGTCACGAGTTCAGCATTTTCTGCAATCTTCGGTGCAATCCTTGCACCAACTCTCTCTTTAGGCACCAGACTATCATCAATGAATACCCGTCCAGTGTTATCAATAAATAAATGTGCTACATTTCTTCGTATCAAGATTCTCTCAGTAGACTTTGCTTTGGGAAGGTCGAGTTTCAATTTAAGGGTCGTAGCACGGAATACTGTAGTAACCATAAAGAAAAGAATCAAAAGGAAGGCAACATCCGAAGTTGAGGCAGTGGGAATCCCTGGGGTTTGAGTAAATCTTCTTACTAGGCTCTTACGCATTATTCCTCACTTGTTGGAACCAAACTTATTTTATTTGCCCTTAATTCCCTGCCATCCTGGGCGACAACCCGACATAATTTTATCTGGTCAAGAACCCCAATCATTGCCTGATACCTTGCATCCTTGCTTGTCTTTAATGAAACAACAAGGAGTGTATCTCTCTCTAAGAGCTTTTCTTCAACAATTCTCCGCACTTCAGAATAATTTTGTGGAGAAATGTCTAAACCATCATATCCCGAAGCCTTGAGCCGGAGCGCGCCTTCAGGATTGATCAGAATTGAAACAATGTTCTCGGGTTTTACCTTGGTCTCCTGCTGGGTTTTTTCAGGAAGAAGCATTTTTATTCCTTTTTCCCTGGTAAAAACTGTGGTAGTCATAAAGAATATAATTATCAAAAAGGCAATATCACCCATTGAGGCAGTAGGAATATAGGGTATGATTTTTTTCTTCTGCCTTAATGCCATCTATTTTTTCCTTCTCTGATAATGTTCAAGTAAATAATCAATCAAACCTGCAGCAACTTCCTCCATATCTTTTGTATAACTATCTATTTTCCCTGAGAATAAAATATGAAGGATTGCCAAGGGCGTTGCTATCAAAAGACCCCATTTTGTTGTAACCAATGCCTCAGAGATACCACTGGCAACGATTGTTGGTTCAACTTCGCCTGCGGCAGCAATTGCTGCAAATGCACGAATCATCCCGGTAACAGTTCCCAAAAAGCCTAAAAATGGCGCGACCGTAGTCAAACCAGCAAGAAGTGCCATTCCCCGGTCAAGAAATGCAAGTTCAACCACTGCTGCTCGTGCCGCAACCTCTTCCATTGCATCCTTACCTTTGTCGGCTTTTTCAAGAATTGCCTTGGCAATTTTTGCTGCAGGTGACGATGTCTGGTCACATAAAGCAATCCCTGCATCAACACCCTGGGCATCAATAGTAGAAATGAGTTTTTCCATAAAACTCTTGGGGTTTAATCTTATTTTAAACAACAAAGAGAATAACCTTTCAATTATAAGCGCCAGACCCAAGATCATGCAGAACAACAAAAACCACATCACGCTTCCACCTATTGCAAATTCTCTAACCATATAATAAGCCTCCTTTCAATACCTATATTATAATCAAAACTTCTTCAATGTCAAGGGTCATTTAGAACTTGCCGAGTAATAAATAACCCCACCAATCAGTGGAAAAAGGCCCGCACCAAGAAAAAGGAAACTCTCATATCTTGCAAGTCTGAGCGAACCGACAATTAAATCAAATAAATCCGCTGGTCCTGCAACACTCAAAAGCGGGAAATAAAAAATCATTCTATACATATGAATTCCCGCTACCGCAAGGAGGAATATGCTGCCGATTATCGGAAAAACCCAGATTCCCTTTCCACCAATAAGAGTTAAAAGCCTTTTAATAATTATCCCGAAAATTATTAACGAAACAATGACAAAAAGAATTGCCACCATAAAAATTATTTCGGCAATTATATCAGGTCTCATAAAACCTCCTGAGATTTTTTATTACTTTCCCCTGGTGACACCATAAAACCTTAAATTTGCCACAAGTGAAAGAATACCGGAAAGAAAGAATAGACCATAAGCAAGATAGTTGATGCCCCCCTTCGGCAACATCATTTTGCCACCAATGCCGCAGAATATCAATTGAATTATTGCAAATAAAAGAATGCCTGTGGGCGCAATAATCATAAACTGCCAGTTCGTCTTTTCACCAAGAACTATTTCATACCTTCTGGCAATTATTCCCAAGAATATAAATGCCAGCCACAATAATAGTGCACCCAGGACCAGAATATAATTGGGAATTACTGCCAGGGATTGATAAGTTGATTCTTCAATCCCGAATGGTGCAGTGAATAAAACAAATCCCATAAAACCTCCTATTTTAATTTTGCCAGCAATTTATTTGTCAAATCTTTTCCTTTGGTCGGTCCGATAATCATTCCTGCAGCCTTGCCCAGGGCGAAAATAAATCTTCTAATATCCTCCTCATAAAGTTCTTCTGCCTTTATCCTCTGTGCCTTGAGTTGATTCTGGAATATCCTATCAGCAAAATCACCAAGATAATCCTGAACGATTGTTCTCAACTGATTAAGGAACTCTGGTGCGTATTTTTCTTTTAATTTTTCTTCCTCGACACCTTCAACCTTTTTATGCCTTCTTATCTCTTTTATAGCATTGTAGATGTTTTCAAGCACACCTGTCTGGGCTGTCGCATATAGATGCCCAACAAGGTCATCTTCTCCAATATCGCATATTAAACTCTGATTAATACCTACTATCTCTAAGGTATCAATCTTTATTCCACCCAGTGCACCTATCGTCTCAAACAACACCGATGCAGTCTGAGAAAATTTTTGTTTTTGTTGCTCCCCTGTTTTTGAAGTCGTTATCTCACCATCTTTTTGCGCAATAAATGGTAAACCCAAACCGCGGTCCTCTATCTTATTCAATAACTCATTCACCATTTCTCCTCCTATACTTGTTTCATCTTTTCAATAACCGCCTGAACCTTTACCCTTGCCTGCGAAGAGCCCATTTCCTCAACCGCTTTTTTGACAAGAAAATCTATGAGGGTCCTTAAAATTTGAACGATGTCATCCTCTTTTTCAGGAGGCGGTGTTTGTTTGAATTCCATCTTATCACCGATAATTCCAACCATCGGAAGGATATCTGTAGCAAGAATACCAAGCCCTTGATTAAGAATTTCAATCCAATGTGACTTTTTACCCCCACTCCCGAACTCGTCAACCAGCAGATTTACTTGCATCAATTTTGAATCGATACTTCTCGGTAGTTTCACCTCTACCTTGGGTGGAGGTGGTTTCACTTCTTCAACAACTTTTTCTTCGACCTTTTCTACAACGATTTTTTCTTCTTTTTCTACTTTTATTTCCTCTTTTACCTCTTCTTCAATTTCTTTTGATGTAACAAGTTGCTCTTTCACACGCAGTATGAATTCCCTGGGATTCTGTTCTCTTTCCACCTCTATACCAATATACTTACCATTATGGAGAAAAATAATCAAACGATTTGCTCCGTAACACAATGAAACAAAATTTATACCTCCAAGACTAAGGGTATTCCTTATAACCTCTGCTGCCGAGGAAAAGAATGCAGTTAGATCGCCAAGTGGTGAAGTTGATGAACCCTTTACCTCCTCAATTGAACCGTCCTCGGCATTTACCACTGCATAATTAATGATTCCGACAATCTTATCCAGTATATCCATCACCCGCTCCTTTCTATTTCAATTCTGCTATCAATTCCTCAACTTTTTTCTTGAATAATAACTTGCCATATATCTGCGGACCCTCAACCTTGATGAACTCATCAAAACCCTTTCTGAATTTATCAATCTGCTCCTGAGACAATGGATTCTGAACCGATATCTCAAAAGTTTCTTCATTAATATTTATTGAACCACTGAGCATTTTATTTTCCGGATTCAGTTCCGACCATCTTCTGAACCAATTGAAACCATTTTTTCCAAAAATCTTGAACAAGGCATTAAAATATTTTAACAATCCCGCCATCAATCTCTCTGCTTCTTTAGGGTCATATATCAATCCCTGTTCTTTAAGCCAGACTATTGTCTTTATGGTCTCATAACCACCAAGCTGGGACTGGGCGATTATTTCATTTATTGTTCTCTTCCCATCCACCATTGCTAAAACCTGCCAATCTGTGCGACGCAGTGCGACTGCAGTCGGCAATTCCTTTGTTGATTTTGCCATAATTGCATCCCTCGGGGGCAACCGGTCTTTTATCGTTTCAAATTCAATCCGCCGCCGTTCAATATTCTCGTTTAATTTTCCAACATCTTCAGAAATAGTCTGCTCTGATGCCCTGACCCCGGCTTCAAACACTCCCTTTTCAAGATGGACAAGAGAAAGATTTAATAATGACTCAAAACCCTTCTCTGTTCCATCTGTGGCATGAACAATATGCCCGTCTCTAAGGTATACTTCACCATTTAATTCACCACTTAACCTTACTACACCTGTTTTTTTCAATTGCACAAGAAATTGTAATACATCCGATAGATTGAATTCTTTTAAATTTATCTCAAAATCTGCCATTAAATCACTCCCAGCCAGGTATGCAAAAGAAAATAGACCCTGCCAATAAATAAAGAAACACGCGCCATAATTGTGTAGCCGAAAGATGCGCCAAATGATATCATCATAAACCAGATTCCAATCTTCGCACCAAAGCCGAGTGCCCCTTTATGTTCTTTTGAAAAATAGAAATATGTAAGGGTAAAGATAACTCCACATATAATCAAAATGTTTGATATTACATTGAAAACAGGAATTCCTTTCAGCGGTAGAAATGTCGCCTGTAATTGAGGAAAGATATCGCCCTGGACAATCTGGGTAATGGAAACCGCCATTGCAATACCCATGGTGAATGTCAGGGGAATACGTATCATCCAGGAGATTTTTGGAATGAGCGGTGCAAACATCAAAAGCCCGATAAAAACCGGGAATATGTTATACCACTGTCCCTTTGTAAACAAAGGTTCAAATAAATTGGGCCAGGCAAAATCATACCAGAGCACAACCGCCCAATAACCAGCTGATACACCGACAAATATATTTTCTGCAATTTTGTAGAATGGATTATCCTTATAAAGAAAAGAATAAATCGCAAGGGTTAAGAGTGCTGCAATCCATATTCCTATGGTGCTGATCATTTTTTTCTCCGTTGATACAACAGAATTACATTACCAAGCAAAATAAAACCAACGAGCAGAAGATGGACAATGGATTGAGAATCCATCCCCCTTAAACCCCTACCTTTTCTATCAACGAGTGTTTCATACTCTGCAGCACCCTTTAATCCACCTAAAAGTCCGGTTAATTGTCCTGAACTCAAATAAGGATATTGCTGCGGTGCCATAATTGCGGTAGTTGCACCACAGATCGTTACGCCATACCTTGCATGAAAATATATTATCCAGTGTATTATCCCAGGGTCACCAGCTGAAAATGTCATAACCATTGCTAAATCCCTTGCTGATTTCACTCTCCTGCCCAGCGGAAATGAATCGATTTGAATTCCCTGATAATCAACCTTGATTACATCAGAAAAATTCCTCCCCAGGCTCAAGAGCATCACTGCTCCACCAGGACGATATCCCACATTGATATAATCTTCACCGTATCTTTTGTTATAAGTCTGGGCAATTTTATTTAACGCAATATTACCCAGTTCGCTCCCTGCGGGCCAGAGTCCCATCATATATATTTTTAAATTTTTACGAAAACAATGTTCAATAAATGCCTCGGTCGCAGGGTATAACTCTGCCTCACTACCCGGGTCATAATCAGTGGAAACCAACACAATTGAACCCGGAGCCAAAGACTCAACTTTATTATAAACATTCTTAACTGGCTTTGTAATATCCACAGGGAAATTTAAAGGCACAATCATCGGAATAATAACTGCCAATGCCACGAGCAGAAATATAATTCTCCGGTCAAGACGGGCAAGAAATTCAATAACATTCATAACCGGTCCTCTAAACCTTCTTTGCGAATCTGACTTGAATTTTTATTTCTCACCGCCTCCTCCCAGATAACTCCTTTCAATTCCTAAGAGCACTCTGAGCGCCATTGAAATCAAACCGAGGTCAATACCAAACAATATTCCTCTTTTTGCCGCAGTATTGGGCACCTGCATTATCCATTCCACAACGTCCGGAAATTTATTCCATATTAAATATCCTATCGGGATTCTACCTATCATTACGATCACTGCTGCAAACAAAAGCAATGTCGCTTCCGGTGTCTTTGCCCTGAACGCCCGGAATGAAGCTGAGGCAACAAAAAATGCCAGCAAAGAAAACATTGTAGCACCAAGCGGCACCTGAAAATTTTCAAAGAAATATAAAAATATTTTTGAATCCCTTCCGCCAATAAATCCCGCGCCGAGCATTACACCAAGAAAGAACAAAAGAATTATGCTATATTGCCAATCTCTCAATTTTCTCTGAATCTTATCAACATTTATCTTTATCAAATTAAAAATGCCAATAAAAACAAAAAAGGCAGCAACACCCTGATACCATAACTGGAGTAATTGTGAACTATCCTGGGCAAATTTTGCAGGAATAAAAAAGGTTATAAGCATATAAAATCCGCAACAGAAAACAATTATTAAAGGTATAATTATCTTCATTGTATTGTGTTAAATAATTTAATAAAAAACTGCCAATTAAATATCTGGCTTATAACACCCATAACAATAACCGTGATGAATATCAATTTACCAAGGTCTTGTCCTTTTAGTGAACCAAGCTGTATGGGTTCCTGTGAAAGATAGGCACTTGCTGCATACAATTCTTCTCCAAGCAATGTAAAATCACAGGCAGCAACAAAGAAAGGCAATTGGTCAGGCATTGCTGTTCCCGCAATCTGAACTGCACCAGTTGAATGTCCAGTCTCGGCAAGGATAAGCGATTCTGCATAAAATGTTCCAAGATAAAGATTGGTTGCTGGTTTTTCACGCACCATAATTCCATCAACTGCGGAAACATAAGCAAACTGATCATCGGTTATATACCTAATGTTATCTGGATTATACCAGTCAGGACGGCCTACCCGGATTGCCGACTCCTTCACCACCTGTTGTGCCATTGTCATTGCCATTGAACGACTCGTCGGTACATACAGGGGAGTCCCATATTCAGCCGTTTTTTCCGCAACTCTTGCCAGGATGCTCATTGAAGCAATAGTCTGTGGGTCATCAATATCCATTATACCCGGCACATATAAAACCGGCTTGCCCATCTCGGTTGCCCTGCCGATAGCCTCTTCAATTGCACTCAATGCAGGGATCTTTCTTATGAATAACTTTGCACCCTTTCGGGCACGGCTTATATAAATAAGAACAAATGCAAAAAGTATAATTATGCATATTGCCAGAGGCAGACGCGATAGATTAAAATATTGAACAATGGGTTTTACCGGTCCAGCAATATCGGAAAAGATTAAAATACTATCTCGCTTACCTGAAACTTTATAATAATAATTAACATTTGGTTTCAAATCGGAATCGCGGAAATCCATCTCAATACCATCCACCTCACCTATCTTTTCAAAATTTCCCCCTACCTCAAAACTTCTAAAGACCTCAAATGATTGGAAAATCTCATCACTTTGCCACTTTAAAATAATACTTGAACCATCGTCATTGGGCATATCAAATGCCCGCAGATTTATGTTATGTATTATAATTAGGGATATTAAAAACATTTAATAATTTTAATCAAAATATTTTCAATGTCAAGTGCTGATTTTATGCCATTTTTTAAAGTATTTTATGCAACTTATCATATGAAACCAGAAATATTTATTAAATATAATTGAAAACCAAACTTTATCTGCAGAATAACGCGGATATTGATGGTAAAATTTTGACTCCGGAAAATAGATAATTTTTAAACCCTGGCAATGGAAACGACGACACCAGTCAACATCCTCAAAATAAAGAAAAAAATTTTCATCAAACAAGCCAATTTTTCTAATCAAAGATTTTTTTACCAACATCGCTGCCCCCAGAACCCAATCCACTTCTTTAATCTCTTTGTGGTCAAAATCATACATTAAATATCTCGCCATTTCTCTTTTGCCAAAAGAAAATTTTTTTACAAAACTTCTTCTAACAAAAGGTGTCCAGAATTTTGGAAATCGAAAGCAAGAATATTGAATAGAATTATCAAAATTCAGCAATTGAGGTGCAACGACACCAATGTTTTCTTTCTTTTTAAGAAAATCAATCATCTTTTCTATTGCACCAGAGGTTATTAGTATATCGGGATTGATAATTAATATGTATTCACCGCGCGCAATTTTTACACCCTGATTCACAGCCCTTGCATAACCGAGATTTTTGTTATTTTCTATTAAATGGATATTTATTAATCTGTCAAATTCTTTAATTATATCTCTAACTGATATTTTTGAGTTATTATCAATAACGACTACTTCACAAGGCAAGTTCGGTCGTTTTTCAATGATACTTTTTAAACACCTTTTTAACGCATGGGTTGAATTGTAGTTAACAATAATTATTGAAAGCATTTTTTGGTTAAGAAAACCAATGACATAGGTATTTTTTCTACAGGGGTATAGACATTTTCTACTTTGATCGAAAAATTCATCCTGTTGAGCCTATCTTCTGCCTGTCTTATTTCCTCTTCTACTGCCCTTGTTTTATAGAATACTGCTTTTCCCCCTGGTTCAATCAACAAATCAATAGTCTTTATTAGGTCGTTAATCTTTCCCGCAGCCCTTACGAGAATAAGATTAAATCTTTCACCACGGTATTTTTCAGCACGTTCTGCAATCACCTTAATGTTCGAAAGGTTTAATTCTTTAATTAAATCTCTGAGAAAATTTGCCTTTTTCTTTATTGATTCAAAAAGGGTAAAATTCATCCCGGGCTTTAAAATTTTTACTGGTATTGAAGGAAAACCCGCACCAGTACCGATATCGCAGGCATTTTGAACATCCGTGATAAATTTTAAAATCGTCAAAGATGGTAAAAAGTGTTTCAGGCTTATTCGCCTGTAATCATTGTGGGATATCAGGTGGAGACGGTTTTTGTAATGATAAAGAACTTCTAAATAAATTCTGAATTTATTGAAAACATCTTCTTCTGCATCAATACCTAATTCTTTAAAACCATCTTTCAGAATCATTAATTCGCTGTCAATTGATAACATAAGAAATTTTGTTATGGGCTAAATATACTTAAGATTTTTTTATCTTATTCCAGATTTTATCCATCTCTTCAAGACTCATTGACGATAAATCTTTATTATTCTTTTTCAGTTTTTTCTGCATAAGTCTGAATCTCTTCACGAATTTTTTATTTGCCTGACGCAGTGCATCTTCAGGATCGATCTTCAAATGGCGTGCAAGATTGACGCAAGAAAATAAAATATCCCCTATTTCTTCTTTCATTCCATTTTTTGAACCTGTTTTTTTTAACTCTTTAATTTCCTCAATCAATTTTTGCATTGGACCTTCCGGATCATCCCAATCAAATCCCACCTTTGCTGCCCGTTCCTGAATTAAGCGTGTAGCAAGCAAGGCAGGAAGTGAAAATGGTATGCCCTGGAACATATCTTTTTTTGAACTATGCCAGAATTTTACAATCTCCTTTGTATTATTATATCTTTTTGATTTAAAGACATGGGGATGTTTAACTTTATACTTTCTTATAGTATCAGAGATAATCTCCTGCAAATTAATGCCCTTGGCCTCAAGTAATTGACTTAGAAAGAATCCGAGAAAAAGCAGGTCTCCGATTTCTTCCTTCATAGCATCAATATCCTTTTTTTCAATTGCGTCTACCACTTCGTATGCCTCTTCAATTATATTACTCTTCATTGAATTTAAAGTCTGTTTCCTATCCCAGGGGCATTCTTCCCGCAAGATTCTTATTAATTTGATAAGGGCAGATATTGAATCAATACTCTTCAAATTCTTCTTCATTGGTATCTTGATTTAATACGATCGGGGTTTTCCTAAAATCCGCATAAAAATCTTCTTCAAAATTAAGACAGCATAATAATTTTCCACATATACCCGATAATTTACTCGGTGATAAAAAAATATTCTGCCGTCTTGCCATTCTTAACGAAATTGATTTTAAATCCCCAAGAAATGTAGCACAACAGATCTTTCTTCCGCAAAGTCCAATCCCACCACAGTATCTTGCAAAATCGCGGGCACCGATTTGTTTTATCACAATTCGCTTGTTCAACTTCTGTGAAATATAGCGATGGAGTTTACGGAATTTCATTTTTTTATCCGCTGTAAAATAGAAAATCACCCTTTCCTCATCAAACTGGCAATGGGCATAAACAACCTTCATATCCATACCGAATTCCCAAATCGCATTCCTAATTTCGATTAAGCATACTTCTTCATACTCTTTTAATTCGTCCAGCTTAACAAAATCTTCATTGTGTAAAGGACGTATGATCTCGCCGAATTCTTCTTCCTCTGCTGGTAGAACAGTTATCTTCCCTGTATCAACTCCGTCTTTGCTTTTGAAAAGGACCATTTCTCCTGTAGAATATATTTCTTCGCCTTTTGCCACAACTTTCCAGAACGGCGTTATTTCAAGCACGTAGTTCATTTCTTAATTATATATATTTTTTCACCTTTTTTTATCATACCCAGATTGTCTCTTGCCTTTGGTTCAATCAAAGTTCCTTTTTTATAATCAGCTATCCTTCTCTTTAATAGTTCATTCTCCGCATCAAGAATGATGATGTTCTTTTTCAAGGTTTTTTCCTTATGGTATGCACTAACCAATAAAAATACCTTTCTACCGAGATAAGATATAGGTAGCAAAATGAAGATTATTATCATCAGCCATCTTCCAATGATAGATAAAAACTCTCTCTTCATCCCCCCTCAATATAATTTATCAGGTGCTGGGCTTGGAATGATGCCGGTAATAATAGTAATATCTATGGCGATAATATCTCTGCGTTACATCAACCCCATTTAATACATAACCGATTATCTTCTCGCCGGCACGTTCCAGTTCATCTTTAACTTCAATAACCGCATCCCGGTTTGTCTTACCGCTCATTACAACAACGAGAATCGCATCACAAATCTTTCCTATAACTCTTGCATCAGCAATTCCCAAAGCAGGTGGTGCATCAATCAGGACATAATCAAAATTATTTTTAAGTTCCCCGAGTGTATCATGCATACGATTTGAACCGAGCAATTCCGCCGGGTTGGTAGGAATAGTTCCACTTGTTATAAAATAAAGATTGTCAAATGACGACTTCACAATTGCATCTTTTAATTTTATGCGGTTAATCAAAACATCCGTCAGACCATTATGATTGTCTTTCACAATATCTCGGAAATAAATGTGTAACTTTGGTCTACGGAAATCACAGTCAATTATTATTACTTTATGACCCTGTTGAGAAAGCGCGATGCCAAGGTTCAAGGCAGTTGTTGTCTTACCTTCCTGAGGAATTGTTGATGTAATCAACAATGACTTAATTGTCCTTGCTGCGGCTAAAAAAGAAATATTGGTTCTTAAAATACGATAGGCTTCAGCGATATCAGAATGTGGTTCCTGGATCGTGGGAATATCAATATGATTTTTGCTCTTTACCAGCGGAACAGATGCCAGAACTGAAATACCCGTTAATTCTTCAATCTCTTTTGACGTCCTTATAGTTGTATCAATGTACTCTAATAAAAATGCTCCGCCAATGCCGAGCAATAATCCAATCAAGAACCCAAGGATTGCATTCTGTTTTGGTTTTGGTTCAACCGGTCTATCCGGAGTTATCGCATGGTCAATTACTCTCGCCTGACTTATCTGCATGGCTTCAGCAATCTTTGATTCTTCAAGTTTACTGAGGAGCATTGTATATATTTCTTCATTCGCCTTTTTCTGCCTTTCAAGTTGGGCAAGATTTACTTCTGCTTCAGGAAGTTGTTTCAACTTTCGGTTATGTTTATCAATAATTTGATTTAAGGCATCTACTCTACTTTGCAATGCAATAAGGCGTGTCTCGCTATTTATAATATTAGTAATAATGGATTGAAAAACCGGGTCGCCAACTGAAGGACCCGCCAGGGCAATCTGTTTACTGGTTTGATTAATTTCCTGCTCCACCTGAGAAATCTGATCCTGGATCTCTTTTAATTTCAACGGGTCATTCAGATATTCCTGTTTCTGAATTTCAAGACTTTTTAATTGTTCTTTCAGTCTGATTATCAGCGGGCTGTTCGATATAGTCGGAAAAGAAGCCATTCTTTTATAATATCCGTAACTTGCTTCATCCTTTGCAAGTTCACTTTCCAGTTTTTTGATACTGCTTTCTGTTTCATGGAGTTCCACTATCGCCTTCTCTCTTTCTACTTCAAACTGGGCAACTGAGTTTATTATTTCCCTTGCGGTTTCGCTGAGCAAAAAGACTCCGCTTTTCTGCTTGTAACGACGCAAATTCTCTTCGGCACTATCAAGCTCAGTCCCAAAGATTTTAATTTGGCTTTCAATAAATTCTTTCGAACCACGTGCCGATTCCCGTAAAGATTCGAGAGTATATAGGATATATTCCTGAGATAAAGAATTGGCAATCTTCGCTGCAAGATCAGGCAGGGTTGAGCGTGCTTTTAGTAGAACAAGCGAGGTATTTTTGATCTGATTTGCAGAAACATTTTGCATTAAGTCTTCAGTTGCCTTTTCAATATCGATTATTGAAAATTCTAAATAATCACGGTGAGGTCTTTCTTTCAAGATAAACCTCAACCCGCCACTACTGAACATCTCACCAATACTACCCCTACCAATAATTTCTTCCTTATGATTATATAATACAAAATTCTTACCAGATTCAATTTTTATTAAATATTTATCTGATGGAAAATTTTCGCTTACCTGGATTGAATCAAAAAATCCGCGGCCCTGATTATTTATAACGAAATTTAAACCAAGTTTTTTGACCACAGAACGGGCAAGTGCCCGGCTGCGGATGATTTCAAGTTCACTCTCAACCGGGTCAACACGCTGGGGGGTATATAGCTCAGTAAAAAATACTGGTTTCGCCTCGGAAAGCTCTAACTTAAAACGAACTTTTGCCTCATAAATCTTCGGTAAATTCAAACTTATAAAAAAGGCACTGAATGAAGCAACTATGACGCAAATAATTATTAATATGCGTCGCTTATAAATAATATCTATATAATCCTGAAATGTTGGTTCTTTTCTCATTTTGCGTAAATTAAAATATTTAAGATCAATGTGCCAATACTAAAAAGCACAGACCATTCCTGAAGTGCGGGCATCAATCTTCTTGGAACTATAACTAAATCACCGGGATAAAGGTTCAATTCTTCTATCCTTTTACCGCTCTTTAATATCCCTTCAAGATTAACACTTCTTTCTCGTCCAAAATTGAGAATTTTAATCCTGCCTATATTACCATTTGAGGTTGGGCCTCCTGCCATTGCCAGAAGATTGGCAAGATTTTCATTACTTTTAAGATAATATTTTCCTGGTGATTTAACCTCACCAAAAACATTTATCTGGTAGTAAATATTAATCGTCAGGAAAATATCGCCGTAATATTTATGGAATTCATCAATGAGCATTTTCTCCAAAGAATCCGTAGGAATATTTTTTATATTCAATTTTCCCAGAAGGGGGATATTTAAACTTGTATCGGTGTCAACAAGGTACTTACCGCTCAAATTTGGTTGATGCCAAATATCCACCTCTACCGCATCATTGGGAAGTAAATAAACACGAGGAGATAAGGTCATAAGCAATAGCCAAATCATACGGTATATTATATCTATAATATCTTCATTGTCAACCACCTTGTCGTTCCAACTTGAAAATAGCAA
>CAZLGA010000041.1:0-20165 GCA_964559225.1 uncultured bacterium
CCCTTTCAGACTCAAGAACAGGCACTTTCCCAAAATGTTTTCAAAGAACAATCTTAAAAATTATATACTCAACTCAGGAAAAGTCAAGAACTTTTTCCAGAGTTTCAAGACATGGTATCCACCCTAAGAGAATATTCTGGGTTGATAAAAGGCTTACGGCTTAACTTAAAAGAGATAAAAGGCTTACGCCTGCGGGGTCATTATACTTTTTTCACCTCAATTATATAATAAATATTTTCCACTTTATCAAACACACGATTTAAATCGATACCCTACTTTTAAGTATATTGCCTTATGCATACTGACATTGACAAAGGGTTATTTTTGATTATATTATATTAGATATGAAGAAATGTTTTTTGATTCTTACATTTATTCTTATATCCTGCGCGCCATTCAAAGCACGCTTTATTAATACAGAAGAACGGGCAAACGATTACTTTGAACAGGGAAATAAATATTTTAAGGGAAAAGAATACGAAAAGGCAATAGCAGAATTTGAAAATGTTGTCCGTGGTTATAAAGGAACACAGGCGTATGAACCCTCACTTTATCTCTTGACTTTTTCTTATTATAGAATAAATAATTTCGAACGGGCGGTTTTTTATGGTGAAAGATTTATTAAAGAATTTCCTTATTCCAATTATCTAATAAAAATACTGGGAATTCTTGGTGAGGCAAATTTAAAACTTGTAAACGATTATAAAGCCGCATATTATCTAATAAAATTTTATAAACAATCAACAGATGAATTAGAAAAAGAATCTGCATATAAAAAAATAATGCAATTATTACCTGAAATGTCTCTTGAAAATCTTGAAAAACTCCACAGGAATTTTCTTGGTGAAATGATTGATGAGCACATATTATATTACTTAATTAAAGCGGAGATTAAGATGGGTAGAGAAAAAGATGCAGAAAGAGATTTTAAGGTGCTTACCAGAAGATTCCCAGAAACAGTATATGCTGAGGAGTTTACAGATTTTAAAAGACTCACTGAGATGGGAGCAGCAACTGGTAAGGCAGGAATATTGTTGCCCGTAACTGGTAAATTCAGTCGTTATGGAGAGAAACTAAAAGAGGTCGTAAAAATTTTTGCAAAAAATAATTATCTCTCATTTACAACAATTTTAGTGGATACAAAATCCGATCCAGTGAATGCGATACTTGCGGCAAAAGAACTTATTGATGAAAAAAAGGTCGACTTCATTATAGGACCTATATTTTCTATTGAGGCATTAGGTGTTTCCGGGTATGCAAGCGCACGGAGTGTTCCCCTTGTCATTCCAACAAATATTGAATTAAAACTAAATGACCTCCCATTCGTGTTTACACCAGCGCAGACGCAAGAACCGCAGGCGAAGGCAATTGCCCGATATTGTACAAAACAACTTGGACTTGTTAAATTTGCTGTGCTCTTTTCAGAAAGTCAACGCTATGCGACAATGGCCGGTGTCTTTGGTGAAGAGGTAAAAAAGAACGACGGTGAAATAGTTGCTGTTGAATCATTTAATCCGGATTCTGTAACATTACGATACGAATTGGAAAGAATAAAAAAGAAAAAGCCCGAAGCAATTTTTCTCGCAATGGATGCAGATATGATTATCAATACTGCACCCCAGATACATTATTATGGTCTCAAGGATGTTAAAATATTGGGAACCGAGGTATTTGATAATGAACGGGTTGTTAGACTTGGTGAAAAATATGTAGAATATGCAGTCTTTGCGACATCGGGGATTGACACTACTGCAGAACAGGCATTAAAGACGAATAATGTTGACCTTGATGACCAAATTATAATGAATTTTTTTCAGACTCTCTGGGCACTGCGCAAATTGTCTGGCTATGAGCGTGTAAACCTATCAAGTAAATTATCCGAGGTTCTATTAAAAGAGAGAACTTATAATATTAAAACCATCAAAAATGGTGAGTTTTTAACATTGACCGAATTAAAGATAGAATAACGGAGGTCTTTATGGCAAAAAAAGAAAAGAAAGAAAAAAAACCTGAGGCACTGATTGAAGTTAAATTTACAAAAAAGAATTATTTGTTTTTTGGTGCCGGGCTCGCTTCTTTAATCATCGGATTTATTCTTCTGAGAACCGGTGATATAGTGCTCGCACCGATATTATTAGTGCTGGGTTATCTCGTCTTCTTCCCTTTAGGAATCCTTCTGAAGTAGCGCATAATAATCCCTGCATTTTTTGATATGCCCAATAAATTGGGCCACGACAAGAAGAAGGTCCTGCAGGCGTATCTGAAGAGTAATCAAAAGTCTATTAGCCACGAAAAATGATTATGAACAAAGAGGTAAAGGAATTGGGAAAAGAATTGGGGATAGAACTTAAATTTACTTCCGCAATGCCTTTTACGAAAGAGTCAGCAGATATAATAAAACAGCGCAACAATGGTTTATTTCTTGGTAATAAATACTGGTTAGGTAAAGATATTAATGCATTCTGCAACCCAGCATCAGTTTTATCCGAAGCCAAATCAATCATAAGTTCATTTCTATTTTATCTGGTACCCGAAGAAATCAATCCATCCATTCCTGGTGAACCTTATGGCACAGTTGCCCGTTATACACAACGTAATTACTATAAAGAGTTAAAAAAGAGATTGAAAAAACTTGCAGGAGTATTGAAGAAAAAATATAAGGTAAAGGTTGCGGTTCATTCCTGCGGTCCGATTGCAGAAAAACCGATTGCCCAAAGGAGTGGAACTGGATATTATGGAAAACACAGTATAATTATCAATCCACTTTATGGTTCATGGATTGTCCTTGGCGAGATAATAACCGATCTTGAATTGGAACCTGATGAGCCACTAAATATTGATTGCGGCAAATGCAGACAATGCATAGATGCGTGTCCGACAAAAGCAATAATAGAGCCCTATATAATTGATAGAAATAGATGCATCCAGAGTTTGACCAATCATCTCGATATAATTCCAGACGCTATTGCACGAGTCTGGTCCAATCGTTTTTATGGTTGCACAACCTGTCAGGAAGTATGCCCGATCAACAAAAAAATAAAACCCGAACCACCAAAAACCGATATTGGCGTTGTAGGTCCTTACATTTCTCTCGTTGAAATTCTCAAAATGGACGAAGATACATACCGTAATAAATATAAAGACAATCAGATAAGTGCGCGGTGGATAAATTTTGAAGCAATGCAAAGGAATGCCCTTATTGCGCTGGGTAATATAAAGGATAAAAAAACTATTTTTTTAATAAAAAACTTCACAAAATCTCGTAGTAAGATTTTGCGGGAAACTGCAATCTGGGCATTGAACCAATTTTAAAATGGAAAGATTATTGCATAAATTTCAAATTGCATTTTCAAATCCTAAAGTTGTGCCAACAATTTTAATAAACAAATTAAGGTCAAATTTTAGTTATTATGTTCTTAAAACTCAATCTCTGGCACCTGAGACAGTAAATATTTATCCTACATTCAGGTGTAATTTAAGATGCGAAATGTGTTTCGAAAGATATGCACGCGTTGAAGAGAAAATGGATGAAAAAAATTGGTTCAAAATAATTGAGGAAATAAGAACATTTAGTCCCAAAATTCATATTTCTGGTGGCGAGCCTTTTATTTATAAAGATATTATAAAAATCATTGAATATATAAAGAAAAATAAATTATACCTTCACATCACGACCAATGGAACATTCCTCGAAGATTGTGCAGAAGAAATTATAAAACTCGGTGTCAATCAAATTGATATTTCAATAGACGGTTCAAAAGATAACCATGATAAAATCCGGGGAGTTACGGGAACTTTTGATAAAGTAATTAAGGGACTGGAAAGATTGAATACTTTTAAAAAATATCTACCAATTTTGAAAATAAATTCAATAATAAATCTTACCAAACCCCAAACATTGCATAACATTATCTCTATTGCTCAAGAATACAAGATAGATATGGTTCAGTTTATTTATCCACTCTATCTTGATGAAGATGCAATAATGAATCACAAGGCATTTCTTTTAAATAAACTTAACAAAAATCTGAATTACTGGTGTTATGCAGACCATTATCGGCCTTCGCCAGGTGATTTTTTTGAGATTCAATCAGTAATAAATCAACTATTTAAGAAAAAACCAATCATTAAGGTATTTCCCAAATTTAATGCTGAGCAATTTTTAGTATATTATCAATCCCCCAGTAAATTTGATAAGATTTATAAGGGCAGTTGTCGGGCAATGTGGAATACTGCCACAATCCTGCCTGATGGCAGTGTAGAATCCTGTCCGGATTACATATTGGGAAATATTAAAGAAAATAAATTTTTTGAATGCTGGAATAATCACGCTATGAAAGAACTCCGTAAAATTATCATTGATAAAAAGTTCTTTCCAGTCTGCCGTGCCTGTTGCTTTTATTATCAATGAAAAAATTTTTCATCTTGATTTTGTTTGCCAATTATATATTATTTTAATAGAAATATCAACATATGCGGCATTTCTTGGGAAAGAAAATTACAACGAATAGATATTTTGTTTTGCTTTTGCTAATAGTTATTCTGGCATCATACCTGCGGTTGAGCGGATTTGACTGGGCCATACCCAAAAAACCATATTATCGTTCAGGATACCAGGATGAGTCATTTGTGATAAATATGATCCTACAAATGAGACCGGATGATTTAAATCCCCATTATTTTATCAATCCTTCTCTTCATTATTATACACTGCTTTTGGGGATAAAGATTGGACATTGGATTGGCTATATCAAAAATTTTTCGCTTCCCACAATGACAAATCTACAGGGACAGCCTGTGGAAAATATGACCTTGAATGATTATCAGAAAATGTATATCGTTGGAAGATTCATTACAGTTGTTGAAAGCATCTTAGCCGTTTTGTTGATATATTTAACAGTTACAAAACTTTATGATAAAAAAACTGGATTGATTGCCGGATTCATTTTTGCAATCCTACCGACGCCTGTTTTTCAATCACATTTTTTTGTCGTAGATAGCCCTGCCGTTTTCTGGTCAATGCTATGTTTGTATTATCTCGTCAGGTGTATCGATAAAAAAGAAATAAATAAAAAATGGTTTATTTTAAGTGGCATTCTCCTCGGTCTGGCACTGGGAACAAAGTATATGAATATTTTACTAATATTTCCTTTTCTATTAATATTTTATACTAAATATCGCAAATTAGGATGGAAATATCTACTGATGACAATAATGATAATGATTATAGTATTCTTTATAACAACTCCTTACAGTTTGATATCATTCCGTGAATTTTTATTTGGAAACCCTGATGGTTTTGGTGGCATTTTTGGCGCGAAGGGACTCTTTGCCTATAATAAATATCCTGCAAATCCAATAAAACCTTTTGTTTATGTGATATACCACTCGCTTAGATTACCTCTTGCAATACTAACATTCATTTCTATTGGATTTGCACTTTACCGAAGAAACCTATCGGATAAAATTCTTTTATCTTTTTTAATTCCATTTTATATAATTATGACAATTTCTCCATCCCCCCATTTACGGCATTCTCTACCTGCTCTTCCTTTTATTTCAATCATTATTGCCACTGCATTAATCTCATTAGTTAAACTAATAAAGACCAGATTTCTTCCATATTGTTTTATCGGCTACTCAATCATTTCATTCGTTTACACATTTTTATTCACAATGGCACTGCTTGACAGAATGCGTCATTTAGATACAAGGTATGAATTTGCTGACTGGGTTTTCAAAAATATTCCTGCAAAAATGAGTATCGGCTGTCCAACGGTAATGCCTTTTAGATATACACCACCAGTTGAATACCCGTATTATGATGGAAATAATTTTGGTCCAACTGATAAAGAAATTTTTGACAATCTCTATTATGATTTTATCAAAACAAACTATGATTATTACACATTACTTTATTTCGCCCCGGAATATTTTTTTATTACCCAGATAGAAATCCAGGAACTTCCTTATAATGAAATGGGTGAAGTAAATGGCCGTAACTTTATACGCCACCTTTTTAATCAGAATCATTATAAACTTATCAAGGTGTTTGAAAGAAAGTATAATATTTTAGGGTTTGAATTTGAACCTTCATTTCCCAATTTAGACTGGAATCCAGTGAGCCAGAAGATATACTTCTTTAAAAGGAATTTTTGAATTGTATTGACAAGATGACTAATTTTATTATAATAAAAAATGAAAGAACTTAGAATAAAACAAGGGCTTACATTTGATGATATTTTGTTAGTTCCTCAATACTCCGAGGTCTTACCCCGTGAGTGCGATGTGAAAACCAGATTTTCGAGAAATATTAAATTGAATATTCCCCTGGTGAGTGCAGCAATGGATACGGTGACTGAATCAGCAATGGCAATTGCTATTGCCCAGGAGGGTGGTATCGGTGTCATTCATAAGAATTTGAGCATTGAAGAACAACGAAGAGAGGTACGTAAGGTAAAGAGGGCGGAGAGCTGGATGATAGTAAATCCAATAACTGTGACCGAAAATATGAGTCTCCGCGAGGCAAAGGATTTAATGGATAAAAACAACATTTCAGGAGTCGTGGTTGTGGATAATGAATTCCACCTTGTGGGAATGCTTACAAATCGTGATATAATCTTTGAAGACAATCTAAATAAAAAAGTAAGAGAATCTATGACCAAGGACGGTTTGATAACTGCACCTGAAGGCACAACGCTCGAACAGGCACGCAGAATCATAAAAAAACATAAAATTGAAAAGTTGCCCATCGTTGACCGTAAAGGAAAGCTGAAAGGGCTCATAACAATAAAGGATATTGTTAAAAAAATGGAACATCCCAATGCCAATGTTGACCAGGCAGGAAGGTTGCGTTGTGCAGGGGCAGTTGGCGTTGACAAACGGGCACTCGACCGTGTATCAGCGCTCGTTGAGGAAGAAGTTGATGCAATTGTTGTTGATGTTGCACATGCACACTCCAAGAGTGTAACAGCACTTATAAAAGATATTAAGAAGAAGTTTTCTGACATTGAACTTGTTGCAGGAAATATTGGTACTCCTGATGCCGCTCTTTATCTTGCAAAAATTGATGTGGATGCAATAAAGGTTGGAATTGGACCGGGTTCAATATGCACGACACGAATTATTGCAGGGATAGGTGTACCTCAGGTTACCGCAATTATGGAATGTGCCAGGATAGCAAAGAGATATAATATTCCAATCATTGCCGACGGCGGAATTAGATATTCTGGTGACATTGTCAAGGCACTTGCCTGTGGTGCATCCTGTGTAATGATTGGGAACCTCTTTGCTGGCACTGAAGAGAGCCCGGGTGAGACAATTATTCTTGAAGGAAGGAGATACAAGGAATATCGGGCAATGGGCTCTTTATCAGCGATGAAGCGTGGTTCGGCCGATAGATATTTTCAGGAGGCAGCAAAGAAACTCGTGCCTGAAGGCGTTGAAGGCAGGGTTCCTCATCGCGGGTATGTTAAGGAGGTGATATTCCAGTTGATTGGAGGATTGAAATCAGGTATGGGGTATTGTGGTGCAAAGGATATCAAAACCTTACAGGAAAATGCTCAATTTATTAGCATAAGCCCGGCAGGACTTAGAGAGAGCCACCCCCATGATATAACAATTACCAAAGAAGCACCTAATTATGAAATCAGAGGGTTTTAGCCCCCCATTTACCGAAATCGCACCCTACTACGACAGATTGATGTCTTTCGTAAACTATCGGTCCTGGGTGAATTACATAGAACGGATAATACTAATGCACAATATTGAAGAACGAATCATCCTTGACATTGCCTGTGGAACAGGTATATGTATTGAATTATGGTTGAACAAAGGTTATAAGGTCATCGGTATTGATGCCTCGGAACAAATGCTTGAAATCTGCAGACAGAGATTTTCCCCACAACTATTTAGGGAAGGTCGGGTTGCATTGATAAAAGGTGATTTGAGAAATTTTTCTCTAAACGAAAATCTTCCGGTGATCACCTGTCTTTATGACAGTCTGAATTATCTTCTAACACCTGAAGAATTGTTAAGTTGTTTCAGGGCTGTTCATAATAATTTAAGACAAAATGGAATTTTCATTTTTGATATGAACACAATCCACGCCCTCCAGGTAGAATGGGGAAATCAGACATTTGAAAGAAGGGATGGTTCAATCTATTCAATATGGAATAATACATTTGACTCTCAAACACGAATCTCTACGCTCCAACTCACCCTGCATGTCTATGAAGATGGGAAGAATCTTACCATAAGAGAATTACATCAGGAAAGGGCATATCCTATTGATGAGATAAGGAATTTGATTAGGTCAGCAGGTTTTGATATTTCATTCTATCGCCACCTTACTTTTAATCCTGCAAGTGAGTTTGATACAAGGATAATGGGGGTTGCAAGTAAAATATGATGATTGCAGACCTACATATTCATTCAAGATTTTCCCGTGCTACATCACAGGAAATGTCCATTCCCAAGATTGTTGAATATGCAAAATTGAAGGGAATAGGAATGGTGGGCACAGGAGATTTTACCCATCCTGAATGGTTGAAAGAACTCAAGGAATACCTTCAATTCAAGGATGGAATATATGAATATTCAGGGATTAAGTTTGTGCTTACAGTTGAGGTAAACAATATATATACAAAAAATGAGAAATTGCGCAGAATTCATAATATCATATTTGCTCCCGATTTCCCGACCGTGGAAAAAATAAATAATTACCTTGGTAGATATGGCAAACTTGAGGTTGATGGCAGACCTACGCTCTCATTAGCAACCGATGAAATGCTAAAGGCACTCCTTGATATCTCCTCAGAAATATTCCTTGTACCATCACACATCTGGACACCCTGGTTTTCTCTTTTGGGTTCAAACTCGGGTTTTGATTCAGTTGAAGAATGTTTCGGCTCATTGTCGGACAAGGTTTTTGTTCTGGAAACTGGCCTCTCATCAGACCCAGCAATGAATTGGAGATTGTCCTGTCTTGATAGATTTACATTAATTTCTAACTCTGATGCCCATTCACCAAATAGACTGGGCCGGGAGGCAAATGTATTTAGTGAGGAACTCAATTACCAGGAACTAAAGAGTGTTTTTGAAAACAAAGACCGAACTAAGTTTCTTTACACAATTGAATTTTATCCAGAAGAAGGTAAATATCATTATGATGGTCATCGCCGATGTCAGGTCAGACTTTCACCCAAAGAAGCGCGCCTAAATAACAATCTTTGTCCAGTCTGTTCAAGAAACATAACCGTTGGTGTATTACATCGGGTTGAGCTTTTGGCGGATAGGCAAGAGGGATTCTTTTCGGAAAATAATATACCTTACAAAAATCTTATTCCCCTTGAAGAAATCATTGCTGAGGCAATGGGAGTAGGAAGAGAAACTATGGGTGTAAAAAATGAATATCAAAGACTATGTAAGTTATTTGGTAGTGAGTTTGAAATTCTATTGAATACACCTATTGAAGAATTGATGAATAACACGCAGGAGAAAATTGCCCTGAGCATTGAAAGGGCGCGAAAAGGTGATGTGATTATAAATCCTGGTTATGATGGCGAATTTGGGACGATAAAATTATTTGACCAGAGGTCATCTGCGGAAGCACAACTTGGTCTATTTTAAAATATATGTTAAAAAATTGCCGGGAAAATTGGCAGTAGAAAATATGTGAAATTGCCTCTTGACAAAAGGGGAATATTGGATAAAATAGTAAAATCATAAAGGAGGTATGATGAGAAAAGTTCTTGCTATTATGATGGTTGCGCTACTATTTGTCGGTTGCGATTTTGCAAGGGAATCAGTGAAATTGAAGCCGGATATTGAGATTACCTTTGTTAATCCAGTAGCTGCTCCGATTGATACAGGTGGTATTGTGAATATAGATGAGATACATTTCGTAGCAAAAAACTCAGTCGATTGCACGGTCGAGAAGGTCCTGTGGGAATATTATACGAAAGACGATGTGCGGTTCTTTGGGCCCTTTGAAGTTTCAGTTTATATGAAGGTAAAAGGAATTGTGGAACCAGCCGAGGTTGATACCTCAATCCTTGAAAATTTACCTTTACCCGTTGATACGGTGTTGAATTATTTGGTTAATAATAACTTATATGAAGCAAAAGCAAAAATCTCTTTTGTAGCCTATGATGATTATTATGGAACACGGACCGATACCGCAGATTGCCTGTTTGGATTGTATAGAAATCCATAAGATTGCTTGAAAGATTTAAAAAGGGGACGATAAGTCCCCCTTTTTGTTATTCTGCAGAGTAAACCGCTATTCTGTTTGGCGGTATGCTACTACATTTTATCGAATTGTTAAATCTTGAATACTTTTTTTATAGCAATTTCAAGTATATCCAAACCGGTCTGGAGCTCTTCTTCACTTATGACCAGGGGTGGGATTAATCTTAGCACAGTTTCTCCTGCACCTAATATCAGTAATCCCTGTTTGAACGCCTCATATACAACCCCATCTCTTTTATCTTTTATCGGGGTCTTTGTTTTTTTGTCTGAAACTAATTCAATTCCAAGCATCAATCCTTTTCCCCGGACATCACCGATAAAGTCATAGCGGTCTTTTAATTCATTTAATCTCTTCAGTGCAACCGCCCCAAGTTTTGCTGCATTATCAATCAATCCATTTTCTAATAAATCAATCGTTTTTAATGCTGATACACAAGATACAGGATTACCGCCAAATGTTGAAGCATGGGCACCAGGTGGCCAATCCATCAGACCGCTATTGGCAACGCAGACACCAAGTGGTAATCCAGATGCAATGCCTTTGGCAATGCAATACATATCTGCCTTGGTATTGAAATGCTCTATGGCAAACATTTTTCCAGTTCTACCCATACCAGTCTGAACTTCATCATCGACCAAAATTATATCATAATCATCACACAATTTTCTGAGTGCGGGAATAAAACTATCAGGTGGAATTACATATCCACCTTCACCCTGAATTGGTTCAACAAATATTGCCGAAACTTCTTCAGGCGGTGCAATCTTTTTAAAGACAACTTCTTCAATATATTTCACGCACTCAAGATTACAGGAAGGATAGGAAAGATTAAATGGACACCGATAGCAGTAGGCGTAAGGGACATGGGTTACATCTGGAAGAAGCGGTCCGAAAAATCTTCGCTGTCCCGCTTTTGAAGAAGTTAAGGACAACGCACCGTAAGTTCTACCATGAAAGGCACCGGTGAATGCAATATATCGTGGTCGACGCGTATGATAACGAGCAAGTTTCATTGCACATTCCACTGCCTCGGCGCCGGAGTTTCCAAAGAATACCTTTTTATTCTTTCCACCGGGCACAATCTCAGCGAGTTTTTCAGCAAGTTCAATCTGATACGGATAATAAAAATCCGTTCCGGACATATGGAGTAATTTTTCTGCTTGCTCTTTGATTGCATTTACAACTTCAGGATGACAATGCCCTGTGGCAAGGACTGCAATACCTGAAGAAAAATCAAGAAACTCATTGCCATCAACATCACTAATCCATACACCGCTTCCTTTTTCAAGCACGGCGGGATAAGCCCTTGTATAAGAAGGTGATATAAACTTTGAATCCTTTTTTAAAAACTCTCGAGCCTTGGGACCCGGTAGTTCCGTAATTATTTTGGGTTTCTTCATATTTTTAGGTATCTCGGACTTCTAAGCATTTACTCATTCCAGGTGTCAATCTGCGCCTTTTGTAAAGTCCCTGAATAATCAATATAAACGGTTTTTACCTCGGTAAATATCTCATAAGCGGTCCAACCACCTTCACGATGTCCATTTCCTGTGTTCTTCATTCCACCAAATGGCAGATGGCATTCAGCACCAATTGTGGGTGCATTGATATAGACAATGCCGGTTTCAGCAAGTTCTGCTGCCTTCTGTGCCTTATTAAGGTCATTTGTGTAAATACTCGAAGATAATCCGTAATTCGTGCCATTCAATATTTTCATCGCTTCTTCGAAATCCTTTGCCTTTATCACCGAAAGAACAGGACCAAAAATTTCTTCCTGGGCAATTCTCATTGTGGGAAGTACATCAATAAATACTGTTGGTCGATAGAACCATCCTTTTGCGCATTCACCTTCAGTATAATATTCACCACCCGTCAATAATTTTGCCCCTTCATTTTTGCCAATATCAACATACATAGCAACTGTATCCCTTTGAGCCTTATTGACAAGAGGACCTACATCAACAGTTTCATCAAGACCATTACCAAGTTTCAATTTTTCAACCCTTGCCTTGAGCATCTCGCAGAATTTATTATAAATCGGTTCCTCAATTATCAATCTTGATGTTGCAGTGCATCTCTGTCCTGTGGTACCGAATGCACCCCATATAACTCCATCTAAGGCGAGTTCTAAATTTGCATCCGCAAGCACAACCTGACCATTTTTGCCACCGAGTTCAAGCGAACAGCGTTTAAGAGTTTTACCGCAGACCTCACCTATTCTCATTCCTATATCAGAAGAACCTGTAAACGAAATCCCAACTATGTCTTTATGGCTCAACATTGCTTCACCAATTTCTCCACCACCACCATAAATAATATTCAATACTCCTTCTGGTAATCCCGCTTCATAAAGAACCTGGACAAGTTCTCCTGCAGAAGCTGGTGTATCGGTTGCGGGTTTTATAATTGCTGTATTACCACTCAGAATACAAGGGAATATCTTCCATGAAGGAATGGCAACAGGAAAATTCCAGGGTGTGATAAGTCCCCAGACGCCAAGCGGTTCACGACGGGTAAAGGCAATCTTATTGGGCAATTCTGAAGGAACCGTATAACCAAAATATCTCCTGCCCTGTCCTGAAGCATATAAAGCAGTATCAATCCCTTCCTGGTAATCACCCCTTGTCTCTTTTATCACCTTACCCATTTCTCTGGTCATAAGCCTTGCCGCTTCTTCTTTTTTGGAAATCATAATCTCAGCTGCACGGCGCATAATCTCTGCCTTCTTTGGTAATGGAATTGCCCGCCACTTTGGATACGCATTTTTTGCTGCCTCAATTGCCATATTCAAATCTTCAGCATTTGATTTTGGAAAGATTCCGATAATCTCATCCCAATTTGCAGGGTTTCTATTTTCAAAGGTCCTATTTGATTTAGAATCAACAAATCTGCCATTTATAAAATTTTTATATTCTTTCATTTTATCACTCCTTTTTACAATTGATGATTATAATTAAAAATTTTGCCAAGTCAATAATATCTTGACTTTTAAAATTTTTATCCTATAATCAATCTATTATGAGGCTTGATTTATTTCTGAAAAAGACATTGATAATCAAGCAGAGGTCTGCCGCGAAGGAGATATGCGATAAAGAATTAGTTAAGATAAATGGGGTGATTGCAAAACCTTCTAAAGAGATAAAGGTTGGTGATGTGATTGAGATAGAGACAATCAAAGGTATTACAAAATACAGAATTTTAAACATTCCTCAAGGGAATGTAAAGAAAAAAGAGGTGTTTGATTATTATGAAGATTGCAGTAACGATAGGTGACCCTGCAGGAATAGGACCGGAACTCGTCTTAAAATCTGTTCCACGGTTTTTGAAATACAAACCATTGATTTACGGCAACAAAAATATTTTTAAAAGGGTTGCAAAGGGACTCAATCTCATAAAGAATTTTTATTTGATAAAAGATTTTATAACTGATACAGTCCCTGATATTAATTTCCGAGTTGGTAAACCCGATGAGAAAACCGGCAGAATTGCCATAGAGTCCATAAAATCCGCATTAAACAGCAATCCTGATGTTCTTATCACTGCTCCAATCGTTAAGGATGTGATAAAAAAATTTTTAAAAAACTTTATTGGACACACAGAGTTTCTCGCAGAATATTTCAAAATCAAGAATTTTGCCATGGTTGGAATATTGCGGGATAAAAGAATTATGTTTCTGACGACCCATCTTCCCATCGCCGATGTTCCATTTAAAATAGAAAAGTCAGAAATTTTTAATAAACTTCTACTATTTGATTATGGGCTCAAAAGATATTTCCGTAAAAAATCACCAAGCATCGGCGTATCTGCTTTGAATCCTCACGGTTATGAATTCGGTTATGGTGAAGAAAAGGCAATTGAGCAAGGTATCAGACTCGCAAAAAGTAAAGGAGTAAATGCGTTTGGTCCATTCCCTGCCGACTCTTTATTCAACAAAAACTTTGATGGTTTTTTTGTTATGTATCATGACCAGGGTTTTGTTTACTTGAAATCAAGAAAAGGTGGCTTAAACTGGACACTGGGTCTTCCTATTATAAGACTTTCGCCTTTATACGGTGCTGCCCTTGATATTGCGGGCAGAAATCTTTGTGATATTTCAGGGATGATAAATGCAATAAAAATTGGAATAAAAATGTTTAGGGATAGAGGTAAGAATGATAACTTTAAAAAGAATTAGGGAACTCAATTATTTAATATGCATTCTCATTATTTTTTTATCCTGTGGAAAGAAAGCAGATGTGAAAAGCGCGGCTGAAGCGATAAAAAGAGGAAAATATGTGGAGGCAGTAAAGTCATTGAAACCTGTTCTAAATACGGATTCACTCAATCCTGAAATTCATTTCAACCTTTCACTTGCCTATATCTTTCTTGATTCAACACAGAGAGCGTATGAGCATTTTCTAAAGCTTGTTGAACTAAATTCGCCCTTGAAGGATAGTATGGAATTGAAGTTACTCATAACCAAATCTCTGATGACTGACCCATACTCTTCAAGTCCTATCCCAATGGGGAAAATGAATCAATTCAAAGGTTGTTTTGGCCCAGATAATGAATTACTTGCGGTTGCTGCAGCAAAAAGGGATATCTCGGATATATATCTAATAAAGTTAGATGGCACAATAGTAAAAAAATTGACGAACCGGGGTATGAACACTGACCCCGCATTCTCACCAAGGGGTGATAAGATTGCATATGTTTCAAGTGTTGATGGCGACGAAGAGATATTTATATATGATATCAAAACTGATTCAACCATTAAACTCACCAATAATGATTACACAGATTTTTCGCCAACCTTCTCGCCTGATGGAAAAGAAATTGCATATGTCACAAATCGTGATGGCGGATGGGAGATTTACAAAATAAATCTTATTCAAAAACAGGCATTCAGATTGACAAAGAACAATTTCTGGGATGGTTTTCCTTCTTTTACACCGGATGGAAAATTCATTGTGTTTTCGTCAAAACGAAATGGCAGTGAAGATATATACATTATGAAACCAAATGGGTCGGATGAACGATTATTATATTATACAAAGTATGATGAGACTGACCCGCATCTTGCAGGCAATAATCTATATTTCCGTTCTAATATTGATGGCGAATTTGAAATATACAAATTTGATGTTAATAAAAAAATTCTAACAAGATTAACCTATAATGATGTGCCAGATTGGAATCCAAGGGTAAGTAGTGATGGTAAAAGAATCGTCATTTCAAGGAAAGTTAAGAATCTATGGCAACTTTGTTTTATTAATCTTGAGAATCCAATTTCTGCCGAAGTTATTGCAGAAAGAATAAAAACAACTATTGTGACAAAAGATTAACCTTTTTTGCCCTTTTTAGAAGTATTATACCCGCGAGCACAATTATTATTGAGATTATCTGATTAATTAAAAAATTGCCAGTGTCTTCATAGTATCTTATAAAATCAACCCCAAACCTGAACCCTCCGTAAAATATTAAGAAGTACGCAAAAACTTCTCCTTGATAATGCTTCTGGTGAAGCATGCGCTGGAGGAAGAAAAAGAGTAGTAAACCGAATAAAGAAGAGTATAACTGCGTAGGATGTATTGGACAATCAAAACCGACATGATAGGCAAATGAACCGTGGGGGAAATGAATTCCCCAAGGTAGTTTTGTTGGTTTGCCAAAACAGCAGCCATTAAGAAAACAACCAATTCTGGTAAAAAATTCACCAAGTGCGACAGCAGGACTTACCAGGTCGCTCAACAGAGTTATTGATATCTTTTGTGTCTTCACATAGATTACACCAGTGATAAATGCGCCAATGAACCCGCCAAAAAACATCATTCCACCATTCCAGATCTCAAAGATGCTTATAATATCTCTGAATTCAGAGTGATGGAATACTACATAGAGCAGTCTTCCACCAATTATTACACCTATCATTAACCAGAATGCAAGATTTTCAATTATTACCGGGGCAATATTGTATTTTTTTGCCTCTCGTTTGACAAGAAAAAGGGCAACGATAAATGATATAACCAGCATCGTTCCATAACTCGGTATCCCGAATCCGTCAAATTTAATAAGTAGTGGTCTCATTATTTGTTTTCTTTCTTTGCCTCCTCAATAATCTTCTGGCTTATTTCTCGTGGCACCTCTTCATAATGATGGAACTTCATTGTAAAGTATCCTCTCCCCTGGGTCATAGAACGGAGGCTCGTTGAATATTTATACATTTCTGCCTCGGGAACCATCGCCTTTACTACCTGTATCTTACCCATTGCCTCCATTCCCATAATCTTACCTCTTCTACTGTTAAGGTCTCCGATTACATCACCCATAAACTCTTCAGGTACATATACTTCAACTTCCATTATCGGTTCTATGAGAACCACATTTCCTTTTTCTGCATTTGCCTTAATCGCCATTGAAGCAGCAATCTGGAATGCAATATCCGAAGAATCAACCGGATGATATGAACCATCATAGACTGTAACCTTGACATCGGTAATAGGATAACCTGCAAGATAACCTTTTTCCAGTGCTTCGCGCACACCTTTTTCAACCGACGGTATATAACGCGCAGGTATCGCACCACCAAAGATTTCATCAGCAAATTCAATTCCCTGTCCCCTGGGTAGAGGCTCAACCCTTAACCAGCAATCACCGTACTGCCCATGTCCACCAGTCTGTTTTTTATATTTTCCCTGGGCTTCAGTCTTCTTTGTAAATGTCTCGCGGTATTTTATCTTTGTTTTTGTTAACTCCACATTAACACCATATTTTCTCTGAAGCCTTGCAAGAATTACATCAAGATGGAGCTCACCCACACCTGAAATAATCAGTTGTTTTATTTCATGGTCATAGGCAAAACTGAATGTAGGGTCTTCAGCCCTTAATTTTGTTAAGCCATTAGAAATCTTTTCTTCATCACCTTTTGCCTTGGGTACGATTGCCATTGATATCGACGGTGCAGGAAATTCAATTGGTGGTAGTTTTATATTCATCTTTGCCAGTGTATCACCGGTATTGGTATTTTTTAGTTTCACCAATCCAGCAATCATTCCTGCGGACAAAATATTACTCTCTTTTCTCTCTTTTCCTTTTATAAAATATATCTGGGCAATCTTTTCTTCTGCATTCTGTGTAGTATTATTCACACTATTACCGATACTCAATTTACCACTCAGAACCTTTATATAGCAGACCTCACCAAGATGAGGTTCAACAATGGTTTTGAAAACATAGCCGACAAAAGGTTCATTTTCATTCCTCTTTATTTTGTTGTTATCCAGGACGAATTCTGGAAGTTCTTCATAAGAAGGCAAAAATTCCATTGCCATATTGATAAAATCCTTAATGCCTATGAGTTCAAGCCCTTCGCCACAGAAACAAGGAGCCACTTTATTTTCTATAATAGATTTTCTCACCGCCGGAATACATTCCTGGATTGTTAGAGAACCGGATTCAAGATATTTATTCATCAAATTATCATCGCTGTCCGCTGCACACTCAATAAAAAGCTCCTGGTATTTTGAAACCTTATCTTTTAAATCAGCGGGTATCTCGGTTTCAGTTGTTTTACCTTCTTTTGTAATATATGCCTTTTCTTTCACGATATTTACAACACCTTCAAAATTTTCTGTCCTACCGATCGGAAGATTAAAAGGCACAATCTTTTTCCTTGAAATTTCATTCAAACTTTTTAAAACCTCATAGAAATCTGCATTTTCTTTTTTAAGTTTATTTATAAAAAAGACAATGGGTATATTTCGTTTCACTGCTTCATTCATAATCCTCTCTGTGCCCACTGCTATGCCTGTGGTGGCATCTACAACCACAACACAAACATCAACCGCATAAAGTCCGCTCAACATTTCACCGACAAAGTCAGCATATCCCGGGGTATCAATTAAATTAAATGTTACCCCTTCATATTCAAAGGTCGCGAGTCCCAGATTAAGACTGCAACCTCGTTTTTGCTCATCTGGGTCAGTATCAAACATACTCGTTCCATCACTAACCTTGCCAAATCTTGTGTTGGCACCACATAAGAATGCAATTCCGTCAGCAAGGGTAGTTTTTCCACAGCCTGCATGTCCAAATAATCCAATATTCTTTAACCCTTTCTGTCCCATAAAGATACCTCCTTAAATAATATCAATGAAAATCAGGCTATTGATTATACCTTATTTTTACCTAAAGTCAAGGACACGATTTTTTTATATGATAACATATCAATTTCATAGAACCAACCCAAAAATTTTCCTTAATTAAGTATTGACCTTTATAAATTTCTGACTATTATCTCCTATGGAAATAACATTTATTGGTGCAACGAGGACCGTAACCGGCTCAATGCATTTATTTGAATACAAAAAACAGAAATTCTTAATAGAATGTGGACTTTACCAAGGGCACAGGGCTGAGGCAGAAAGGATAAACCGCACATTTCCATTCAAACCAAAAGAGATAAATTGTGTAATTCTTTCCCATGCACACCTTGACCACTCAGGAAATTTACCAACCCTTTTCAAAAAAAATTTTTATAAAGAAATCTTTTGCACCCCCGCGACAAAAGATATTGCTGAACTTTTGCTACTTGATTCTGCCCATCTCCAGGAGAATGATATTGCATATTTTAATAAACAACAACGCAAGGCAGGTCTGCCAACAAAAGAACCACTCTATACCGTAGATGATGCAGAAGAATCAATCCGATATTTCAGAGCCGTTAATTATAACAATAAATTTGAACCGGTTAACGGAGTTGCAGCAACATTTTATGATGCAGGACATATTCTTGGCTCGGCTGAAGTCTTAGTAGAATTTGATGGAAAAAGGATTTTATTCAGTGGTGACCTGGGAAGAAAGAATATGCCGATAATCAGAGACCCTTATCTCCCTCAAGATATTGATTATTTAATACTTGAATCCACCTATGGAAGCAGGATTCATAGTTCGTTTAATCAGATGACCGAGGAATTAAAGCAAATAATCCTTGAAGGTAAAGAAAAGAAGAGCAAGATAATCATCCCTGCCTTTGCGGTAGAAAGAACCCAGGTTCTGGTTACGATGCTTAAAAGATTATACGAAGAAGGTGTTTTAAGAAATATTCCCGTATATGTTGATAGTCCCCTGGCGACGAGTGTCACCGAAGTTTTTTCAAAACATCCGGAATGTTTTGATGAAGAAACATACGAAAAATTCATTAAAGAAGAACCTTTTGATTTCCCAGGTATTACTTACATTAAAGACCAGGAAATTTCAAAATCATTAAATGAAAAAATCGGTCCGATGATTATCATATCTGCTTCAGGTATGTGTGAAGGTGGTAGGGTGCTACACCATTTGATTCATTCCATAGAAAACGAAAATAACATAATAATCCTGACTGGATTCCAGGCAGCAGGAACCCTGGGTAGAAAACTCCTTGATGGTTATAAAGAAATCTTTATCTTTGATACAAAATTTAATGTTCGGGCAAAGATCTATTTTATGGCAGGATTCTCTGCCCATGCAGATAGCAATGACCTAATTGAATTTGTTAAATCAATTAAGAACGGCCGTTTGAAAAAGGTCTTTTTAATTCACGGCGAAATCACTGAAGCAGTAGTATTAAAAGAAAAGATTGAGTCTTTGGGAATTGCTACAGAAATTCCTGAATGTATGAACAGGGTTGAATTATGAAGAACAAAATTATAGTAATAGAGTTTGTTATCTGTAGCGTCCAACTTCAGTTGGACAAGAGATTTTATCCCCAGATAAATTTGGACACCATAGCAAAGGCAAAAAAATCAACCCTGGATTGTTGAAAAAGTCTTTTCTTGGCACTCTGAACTTGTTTCAGGGTCTCAAAAACTATTGATTTTCCGAGATGCTGAAATGAACTCAGCATGACTATGGACGCTGATGCGCACTTTTTCAGCAATCTCAACCCCAGTTC
>CAZLGA010000042.1:0-6335 GCA_964559225.1 uncultured bacterium
AAGTTGCGAATTTATAGTTGTCTCTTCAGTTGCGATATTATGTTGGCACGACATAGGGAGATGCTTGACACTGTGTTTTTTTTAGTTATTATAGGATTGTGAAGAACGAACGGGAATTTTTATTAAGCAAAACAATAGGCGTTTTATACGGAGGTTGGTCATCAGAAAGAGAGATTTCCATAAGTTCAGGAAAAACAGTTGCGGAATCTTTAAAAAAGCAGGGATTTGTGGTAAAAGAGATTGATGTGGATAGGAATTTTATAAAAAAATTGCATGGTATAGATATCGCATTTGTCGCTTTACATGGTAAACCTGGTGAAGATGGTACTATTCAGGGGATACTGGAATTCCTGGGAATCCCCTATACCGGCTCGGGTGTTATTGGTTCAGCAATAGGGATGGATAAAATTATTTCTAAATATCTATTTGAGTCCCGCGGTATTCCCACTCCAGAATATTATTACGAAAAGGAGATAAATGTTGACAAGATAATTGAGAAACTTGGTCTTCCTGTTGTTATCAAACCCCGGGCTGAAGGTTCAAGTGTGGGGGTTTCTATTGTGGAGAAGCGTGAAGATCTGGTGAAAAAGATAAAATCTGTTACAAAAAAATATCCTGATATTTTCTTTGAGCAATATATACCTGGTATGATGGCGACCTGTGGAATTTTAAATGAAGTTCCACTGCCCGTGCTTGAGATCGCACCCAAGAAGAGAAAATTTTATGATTACAAATCAAAATATACAAAAGGAATGACTGAATATATAATCCCGGCGCGATTGCCCGAGGATAAATATAAATTAACACAGAGTCTCGCCTTATCAGCACATAAATCAATCAATGCCTATGGTTTTTCCAGGGTAGATTTTGTCTTTGATTTTGAACACAATCCTTATGTGCTTGAAGTCAATACAATCCCTGGACTGCTACCTGAATCAAACCTGCCTCTTGAAGCAAGGGCAATTGGTCTAAATTACGACGAACTGATTTTTGAAATCCTGAAGACTGCTCTGGTAAGAATTCAAGGAAAAAAATAGTTATTTTTGTATCACAGGTTATTTTTATGTTTACTTTACTGAGTCCCCTCTGCTTTTCGCTTGTTAAAATGAGGAAATAGGGTTATATTCCCTTTATCATCCCAATACCATATTCTTTGTCATTCTGAACCATTCAACTTATCATTTCATTTTATCATTTCATTCCGAACTATCACTTATTGTCATTCCGCGCCATCACTTATTGCCATTCCGAACTATCACTCACTGTCATTCCGAACTTGTTTCGGAATCTAAAAAAATGTTTAACAACCTACCCAACCTATTGAGATGCTGAAACGAGTTCAGCATGACATTGTTCAAGGGGAGATTATTTATTGAGAAACGGCAATAGGCATCCACCTCGTAAGTGGAAATGGGGTATTTTTTCAACCCAGAATATTCTCTTAGGGTGGATACCATGTCTTGAAACTCTGCACTTTTGTATTGACTTTTTGCTTTTTTTTGTTATAATCTTCGTCTTATGAATTTTTTATTATTGCCTTCAAAGAATTTTAAAGATTTTTTAGAGAATCTTTCAAAAAAAGCAAAGATATTTTATCCTTTTTCTGAGAATGGTAAAGCCCATATTGTTGAATTTAATTCCGGGCAAAATTTTAAGCCTGATTTCAGCAAAATTAGGAGTGTGCAGAATATAAAGCACTTTCTTTTCCCATCAAGGGGCATTGTTGCCCGTTTTCCCGCAAAAATAGAGTTGAGAACCACCCCGCTTGTGTTGATTGGAGTTAAAAACTGTGACTTAAGAGGTATTGAAGTTTATGACCGTGTCTTCTTGAAATGGGAACCTGTTGATTCTATATATAAGGAAAGGAGGGATAATACTATTATCATTTCTGCGGATTGCCCTGAACCGCAAGATACCTGTTTTTGTAATTTTGTAGGGTTAAAGCCATATTCAGATGGCATAAGTGATTTGAATATTACGGTTGTAAAATCAGGATACTTGTTTGAGGTTTTTTCGGAAAAAGGACAAAGTTTGATAAATGAAAATAGGGAACTATTTGTAGAAGCTGACAATGAGATGAATAATGAAAGAGAAATTATAAGAAAGAATGCTATTGCAAAACTTGAAATTATAAACAAAAAGAAGTTAAAAGAAAAAATTTATGAACTGGTTGAAAAAGCAGAAAAAAATATTATAAGGGACGCTCGTGACGAGTGCGTTGAATGTTTTTCGTGTCTCCATTGTTGCCCGACCTGTTATTGTTTTTTGTTAAGCGATTATAAAAAAGGCGATGACATTGAGAGGATAAGGGTGTGGGATGCCTGTTATTATGCTGCTTATGCACGGGTTGGGGGTGGTGCGAATCCACGCAGTCGTATTGACGAAAGATTCTGGAATAGGTTCCATTGTAAATTCAATTATTTTTATCAATATGAAAAATTTTTTGCTTGTTCAGGTTGTGGAAGATGCTTTGTTGGTTGTTCGGCAAAGATTGATATAAGGGAGATTCTCAATAAACTATGAATCCTTACGAACCGATATTGACCAAGATAAAGGAAATAATCCCTGAAACGCCAACAATTACGACTTTCATTCTTGAAGGCAGACCCATAGAATTTGAGGCAGGGCAGTTTGCCGAACTGACAGTGCCGGGAGTTGGTGAAGCACCTTTTACGCCTTCTTCATCTCCTCATGCAAAAGACTTGGAATTTACGATAATGAAGGTTGGAAGAGTTACCCAGAAGTTGTTTGAATTGAAAGAAGGCGATGTTGTAGGGGTACGAGGACCATTTGGAAAGCCATATCCCTTAAAAGAGTTTAAGAAAAAAGATGTATTTATCGTCGGTGGTGGTGTGGGTTTTGCACCGCTTCGCTCACTATTTCTTGCACTCATGGAAAACATAAAGGATTATAAAAAGATATATATTAGATACGGTGCGAGAACACCGAAAGATATTGTATATAAGTATTTGATACCAGAGTGGCAGAAGATAAAGAATGTTGATATTTTATTAACCGTTGATGTTGGTGATGAAAAATGGAAGGGCAGGGTTGGTGTTGTTACGACAATCCTTGATGAAATTCCAGTTGACATCAAAACAACGCCAGCAATTGTTTGTGGACCACCATTGATGATGAAATTTACTACCCAGCGGCTTGTTGATGCAGGATTTAAGGATTCAAATATATATCTATCCATGGAAAAGAATATGTCCTGTGGGATTGGAAAATGTAATCACTGCCGGGTTGGCAAATTTTATGTTTGTAGAGATGGGCCGGTGCTGACCTGGAAGGATGTTAAAGATATAGAGGATCCGTTCCTATGACCGATTACCGTTCATCGTTTACCATTAAACGAACTTTGTGTACATTCTGTGGATATGGTTGTGAACTTGGGATTGTTTTTGATGATTTTGGAATAAAGGGCGTTGAATATTTGAAAGACACACCAAATCAAGGTAGACTTTGCCCAAGAGGAAGTGCTTCTGCTTTTTATCTAAACCATCCCAAAAGGCTTTGTGTGCCTGTAGAAAACGGTAGGTATAAAGATTGGGGATTCGTTAAGCAGGTATTCCACGAGGCATTAAGACAACCGGATTCGCTGGCGGTGACGGTTGATAGAAACGTGTCAATAGAAGAGGAATCTGCAATAATCGGTTTCTGTAAAAAATACAAGATAGATAATATTGCATCTACATATTTTGAGCCCGAGGTTTTACTAAACCACTTTATTGATGAAAGATCACTGGTTTCACTTGATGAAATAGATAAATCCCAGATGATAATTGTTCTTGGTGATGTTTTTAATTATGCACCTATGATTTCAAAGAATTTGATAAACTGGAAATTGGGTGATAGAAAATATCGTCTTGTAGTTATCGATTCAATAAAAACCCATACTTCATACTTTGCTACAGATTTTCTGATGGTAAGACCAGGGACTGAAGGGCTTTTATTACTTAAACTTGCAGGAGAAACACTTTCAGGAATAGATGTTTCTGAAACAACCGGAATTCCAGAAAAAATGATTGAAGGAATTAGAAAAGATTTTAAATCTGCAGAAAACGGTCTGTTGATTGTTTCAATGCCTTTTGCCCATAGTTATGAACCCCGGATAATCTTTGAAGGTGTAAAGAGATTTGCTGCTGAGAGCAAAAAGAAAGTTTTGCCTGTATTTGAATTTGCTCAATATAATGGTTTCCCATTCTTTGGAAAACTCTTTGAGGGGATAAAGAATAAAACAATTAAATATATCATAAATTTTGGTGAATTATTTCCTTTCTATTATCCACAGCTGGTTAAAGAATTTTCTGGAGTGGCAATTTATGCTACATCAACTCTACGGTTTAAGGATTTTGTGCAATTCCCGGTGCCTTTAAATATGGAAAAGTCAGGAACTATATTGACAATGACAGGTAGAAAAAATATTGGTGGTGAGATTAAACCAACAAGCGGGACAAAGGATATTAAAGAATTATTGAATATCTTTAGTGCAGAGGATTCAACTATAGAAAAGAAAGAAATTAAAATTGATATAAGAGATGGGGCAAAAAGGATAGAGGCATATTCTGGTGAAAAGAAAGAAGGATACTTCAGGCTATTTGGAGAGAAGATTGCATACTATTATTTGGGTTTACTTGATAAACCAGTTTTGAAAATGAATCCAGTCGATGCGGTTGAACTGGGCATCAAACAGAATGATATTGTAAATGTTGAATCAAAATTAAATAAAACTAAGATGCGGGTTAAGATAACAGATGAAGTACCCAAAGGGGTATTATGCACTCAACCTGAAACACCTGATGTGCGTGGTTTATTTGAATATGAAATTGTTGATGATTTTTTGGATTTCATCCCGACTGAGGTAAAGATATGGCAAGAAGAATAGTCTTGGATCTTGATTTATGCTGTGGATGCAGGTCCTGTGAAGCGGCATGCAAGATTGCATTCAAGGGTGAATCAAGAATAAGGCATGGTGATATTGAGATTGTAGCATATCTGCCTTTAGCTTGTAAACATTGTAAAGAAGCACTCTGTCTTGCATCCTGTCCGGTTGAAGCAATTACCTCTGATGAAAAGACCGGGCTTGTTGTAAGGTCTTCTTTTAAATGTATCGGTTGCAGGAGTTGTGCATATGCCTGCCCATTTGGGGTTATTGATGCACCCCTTGTGCGTCATATATCACAGAAATGCAATCTCTGTAGCGACCGTGAAGAAGGACCGAGGTGTGTATCAGCATGTTCATCAGGTGCACTTCAGTTCCTTGAGGAAGAAGAAATAAAGAAAATGGAAATTGGTGTAAGAATGGTTTCAAAGGATCCGTTTGTGAGGAGAAGATAATGAATTTTATCAGGATTATATTCAACTATTTTATCTTTCCCGGTTTTCTATTTACTGCAGTAGTAGGTATGTTTTTAACCTGGATTGACCGCAAAGTGACCGCAAGGGTTCAGATGAGGGTTGGACCCCCCTGGTATCAGCCTTATGCTGATTTTTTGAAATTGTTGATAAAAGAAACAATTATCCCTGAAGGTGCATCAAAGACCCTTTTTTATCTGGGGCCTATTTTAGGTTTAATATCAATGTCAATCCTTGCGGTAATGTTATTTACGATGAATTTTTCACCAGGGAGTTCTTTTGCTGGTGATTTGATTGTGATGATATATTTACTTGCTCTACCACCGATAGGGGTTATTATTGGTGGTTCTGCCTCAAAGAATCCATTGGCTAGTGTTGGCGCATCAAGGGAGATGACCCAATATTTTGCCTATGAATTGCCGTTTTTGATAGTTATCACAGGGATTGTTTTAAAATCTGGTGGAACGATAAAATTCGGTGAGATAATACATTTGCAAAGAGTGAGTGGTTCATTTTTGTACTCAATATCCGGTATTATCTTTGCGATTATATTCCTGCTCGTGATACAGGCAAAATTGGGTTTTGTGCCGTTTGATGTTCCTGAGGCAGAACAGGAAATTATGGCAGGACCGTATATTGAATATTCAGGTGTTGCCCTTGCAATATACAAAATAACAAGGGCAATGATGTTGTTCCTTTTACCGATATTTATGATTTCTATTTTATGGGGCGGAATCGCTGACTTGTGGGCAATTTTGAAATTTCTATTGATAGTTGTTTTGATAGTCTTGATAAAAAATACCAATCCAAGATTACGAATTGACCAGACACTAAAATTTTTCTGGATATTTTTAGGTATTCTGTCAATCATTGGATTGGTTCTGGCATTAAAAGGACTGTAGAATGGGTGTGAAAGAAGGAAGAATAATGGTGAATACGGGTGAAGAAGAAAGACCAGAAAGACCAGATAGACCAGA
>CAZLGA010000042.1:6435-19964 GCA_964559225.1 uncultured bacterium
AGACAGACCAAAAAGACCAATCCGAAAGGAGGTAAGCATTGAATAATCTTAAACTCTGGGGGTTGAAAAAATCACCCTGGGTTTTCCATGTTGCGGCTGCTTCCTGTAATAACTGTGATATTGAAATACTTGATGTTCTAACCCCAAGATGGGATGTTGAGAGATTCGGTATTGTCCTTGTTGGTTCGCCAAGGCATGCTGATGCACTGCTTGTGACCGGGGTTTTGAATAGAAAGAGCTTGCCAAGGGTCTTGCGTGTTTATGAGCAGACTCCGAAACCTTGTTTAGTTATTGGGGTTGGAACCTGCACCTGCCACTGCCATATGTTTGAGAAGTCTTATAATGTTACTGGTCCGTATGATAAACATTTGCCGGTAGATGTTTATATTCCTGGTTGCCCACCAAAACCGGAAGCAATAATTTTGGGTGTGGTAAAGGCATTGAAGAGGCTTCCATGAAGTGTGGAACCTGTAACATAAAACTTGAGACGAAAATTGTCGCGGTGCGATTTATCATACAAAATATGGAGTAATATGAAAAAGGGATATTCACAAGAAATTTTAGATGAGATAAAAAAGAGATTTCCCGAAATTGATATAAAGATCCATTCTCCAAGGCGGGTTTACATTAAAATAGATCGTGATAAAGTTTATGATTTTGCTCATTATCTATTTAACGAATTGGGTTGTAGATTATCAATAGCAACCGGCATTGATACTCGTGATGGAATAGAAATATTGTATCATTTTTCGCATGATACAACCGGAACATACTACAATATAAAAACATTTGTGCCAAAAGATGACCCGAAGATAAAAAGCATTGCTGAATTCCTACCTGCGGCAAACTGGATTGAAAGAGAGATATATGAACTTCTTGGTGTAGATTTTGTGGGACATCCTAATCTTATACCACTTCTAACTTCTGATGACTGGCCAGACAATACATATCCACTGAGGAGAGACTATGAATAGATTAAATCCCAAATTTCAAAGTCCAAACCGCACACAAATACAATATTCAAATTTGAAATTCCAAAGGAATCAAAAATGTCTACATATCGGGGTTTGTAAATTGTTTGGTCCGCCATACTGTGTGGCGGATCGGAACTTTGATGTTGGGGTTTCAATCGAACAAAGCGAGGTTAGCTTTTTATGAGGCGGATTGTACCTATAGGTCCTTATCATCCGCTCCAGGAAGAACCGGAGTTCTTTAAATTGATTGTTGAAGGTGAGAGGGTTGTCGATCTTGAGATTAATCTTGGTTATAACCATCGTGGCCATGAATATATAGCCCAGACAATGACCTATGACCAGGTGCCATTCCTTGTAGAACGCATTTGCGGTATCTGTTCGAATTCCCATCCCTATGCCTATGTTCTGGCAGTTGAGGATATCTGTAAAATCAAGCCATCACCCAGGGCACAATTTATAAGAACAATCATTGGTGAGCTGGAAAGGATACATTCCCATTATCTCTGGCTTGGTCTTGCTGGACATTTTATCGGTTATAATACAGTCTGGATGTGGGTGTGGCGCTATCGGGAACCCTTGCTTGATCTCTTTGAATTGATAATGGGTAACAGAAATCACTACGCAATAAACAAAGTGGGTGGGGCAAGAAGAGATATACTTCCGGAAGATTATCCAAAGATTGAAGAATACTTGAATTTGATTGAAGAAAAGACAGCAATGTTTACAAAGGCAATTCTTGATGACCCGGTGATACGTGCGCGTCTTGAAGGTGTTGGTATTTTGAAAAAACAAGATGCAATCGCCTATGGTGTGCTTGGACCTACAGCTCGCGCTTCGGGTGTGGCTATTGATGTACGCAAAGATGACCCTTACGATGCTTATGATAAGGTTGACTTCAATATCGTAGTATTTGAAGAAGGGGATGTTTTAGCAAAGGCAAAAGTGAGATTATTGGAGTGTTTTGAGTCCATAAAGATTGTGCGCCAGTGTCTTAAAAATATGCCCGAAGGTCAGATTGAAACAAGGATTGAAGAAATCCCGCCCGGTGAAGGTATTGGCAGGCATGAGGCACCAAGAGGAGAAGTTTTCCATTATGTACGTTCTGATGGCTCAAATATGCCGGTGCGGCATAAGATAAGGGCACCAAGTTATATGAATATTGCCTCTAATGTTGTAGCAGTAAAAGGTTATTCAATTGCTGATGCGGCTTTAATTCTTGCTGCGGTTGACCCTTGTTATTGTTGTACTGAGAGGACCATTGTGTACGAGAATGGCAAGAAGAAATACAATGGCAAAGATTTGCTGAAATTCTCCTGGGAAAAGACAGAGCGATTACAGAGGAGGTTCAAAAAATGACTGATTTTAGAATTCTCTTAGACCGATTTGGAATATTCCTGAGCATAACATTTGCCTTTATTGGACTGATGTCCTTTATTTATGCCCTTGCTACAATCAGAGAGAAAGGACACAAACTTGAGTATTATTTAATGCTTCTCTTGATTGTGGTTTCAGGTATTGGTGTGGCAGTTACTACAAATCTATTATGGATATTTATTTTATGGGAGGTTTCGACATTTGCGGTCTGGCGGGCTGTTGTCTATTATCGCAGACCCGAGCAAATCTCTTCGGGTGATGTAGTATTTATTACAAATCTAATTTCAGCCGGCTTGATGCTCATAGGTATTGTGATGTTGTACCTTGAGAATAATTCATTTATCATATCTGAAATCAAACAAATCAACATCACCGCGCTCATATTTATTACAATTGGAATTTTTGCAAAATCTGTGATTTTACCAATCCATTTCTGGCTTATTCCTGCCTATGCATCAATACCATCAGCAATCGGCGGTTCGCTCGCAGGTATTGCTGAAAATCTTGGTCTTATCTTGTTCTATCGTCTTTTTACAAATAATTTCAATATTCCTGAAAACTATTTCACAATTGTTGCCTGGCTTGCTGTGATATCAAGTTTGATTGCAGGTGGTTCTGCATACAGAACAAATCGTTTAAGATATCTTCTTGCATATTCAACCATAAGTCAGATTGGATTCATATTATTGGGTTTCTCGGTAAAAGACTTTTTTGGAAGTAATGGCGCAATCATATATATCCTTGCCCATGCCCTAGCCAAATCAGGGTTGTTCTATGGCGTGGGAACGATTGAGGATATAACTGGAGAGGCAAATATCAAGAATATTTCCTGTATGCTAAGGGTTTCACCAGTATTGACCGTGATGATGGCATTATTATTTAGTTCAATCGTTGGGTTCTTTCCGATGATTGGCTTCTTTTCAAAGTTGATGGTTATAATTGGTGCGGTGCAAAGGAATATTCTTTTTGGATTTTTTGCGATTGCTTCAGCGGTCTTCACTCTTTTGTATAGTGACCGCTTTTATCATGAATTATTCTATGGAGAAAGATGTGATATTGCTCAATTGAAAATTGGAAGAAAGCCTGGGGTTGTTGAAATCAGCGTTGTGTTTATTCTCACACTACTATCTTTAATATCGGGGATTCTTTTTTATGAGATATTAGCATTCATTGGAGGCACATAATGCACGAGATTTATTATATCTTACTGTTGCCCGTTATGTGTGGTTTATTAGGATTCTTGGTAAGAAGATTGCGTAATGAAATGGGATTTTTGGGATTTGTTCTAACCTTCTATTTTGCCTTGAGAATTTTTTTGACATTCCAGAACCAAACATTTTCGTACAGTATTGCAGAGATAGCAGGTATTGATTTCAGAATATATGTTGATAATCTAACAAGATTCATACTGCTTTTTAATTCAATTTTTGCACTTTTGATTCTGCTTTATTCAATTTCTCCAATGAGAAAGATGCCGGGTGAAAGTGTTTACCAACTGTATCTTGGTCTAACTCTTTCCGGCGCTAATGGAGTTGTGTTGAGCGGTAATCTTATATTGATGTTAATATTCTGGAATATGCTGGTATTCTCTCTTTACGGTATTTTGCTCGTTGGAAAGAAAGAGAGTGTTTTTGCTGCAAGAAAGGCATTGACTATTGTCGGTGTTTCAGATTTTGTTTTGATGTTAGGAATTATTATTATTTACGCCATTGCCGGGGATGCAAATTTTCCTGTGAGTCCGCATTTGCCACTTAAGGGCGGTGTTATGATTGCTGCATATATCTTGCTGCTTGTCGGTGCCCTTGCCAAGGCAGGTGCAATGCCCTTGCATACCTGGATACCAGAAGCGGCAAAGGTTGTACCTGCCTCAACGATGGCATTCATTCCGGCAAGTCTTGATAAACTCTTAGGGATATATTTTCTTGTCAGAATTTCCTATTATATCTTTGATATTTCACAGTCAATACCGATTAGAATGACTTTAATGGTTATTGGTGCGATTACAATCATCTTTGCGGTAATGATGGCGCTCGTTCAAAAAGAGGCAATGAGGTTATTGTCATTCCACGCAGTATCACAGGTTGGTTACATGGTTTTAGGCATTGGCACTGGAATACCGGTTGCGGTCGCGGGTGGTTTGTTCCACATGATAAACAATGCGCTTTATAAATCATGTCTATTCCTTGCGACAGGTTCTATTGAGTATCGGACACGGACTACAGAGCTTGATAAACTTGGGGGTCTGGGTGTAAAGATGCCACTAACTATGTTATGTTTTATAGTTGCAGCATTTTCGATTTCTGGTGTGCCACCCTTCAATGGGTTTTATTCAAAATGGATGGTATATCAAGGAATAATTGAATTGAATAAGGAAACGAATTTGTGGATCATATTTCTTGTTGCCGCAATGTTTGGTAGTGTTCTTACCTTAGCATCATTCTTGAAAATGATACATTCTCTGTTTCTTGGTGAACGACCTAAAGAATTAGATAAAGTGCGTGAAGTGAGATTTGGAATGATAACACCAACATTAATTCTTGCGCTACTATGTATTATATTTGGTGTTTTTGCTGAAAAAATACCCCTTGTCCTTTTGATATATTCATCTTTACCATTCTTTAAGATTGAACCGATTGGATTCTGGTCCGCGGGATTAACCACAATTTTGATGCTGTTAGGAATTATAATCGGTTTAATCATTTTTGTTTTTGGTACTGCACTCAAACCAAGGCAGGACAAAGTTTTTGTTGGTGGTGAAGTCCTTAATATTGAAGAAGCAAGGATTACAGGTCCGAATTTTTACTCATCAGTTCATGATATTGATATGTTAGAAAAGACATATAAATTCGGCGAAGAGGGTGCATTTGATTTTTATAATTATCTACGCGGTGTATTTGGTGGATTCTCTATTCTTTTCCGGGAGGTGATAAACCAATTCTTTGTCATAATCTATCAGTCTTTATCAAAAGTCGTAGTTGGGCTTGGTAGTGTTTTTTCAAGTATTCATACCGGTGAGCTACAAGGATATATTGGCTGGATATTTCTGGGAGTATTAATAATTATGTTGTTATTGGGAGTGCGATAATGATTGAGATATATTTGTTTTTAGTTTTTATGATTGTTGCTGCGATAATTGCGATTGAAATAAAAAATTTACTTGCGGCTGCGATTGCTGTTGGCGCTGTGGGCTTTTCTGTGGCTATTCTTTTTATTTTACTACAGGCACCTGACCTTGCGATTGTTCAGATTGTTGTAGAAATTCTTACAGTAATAATATTTGTGGCAGTAATCTTCAGGACAACGGATGTTGACGAAACTATAAACAAAAGACTAATACCGGCGCAAATATCGGGGCTGGTTTTTTATGGATTTTTTGTGATTGTTTTTATTATTGTGATGGAGCGCATATTCAACGCCCTGCCGCCTTTTGGTGCGCCGATTATGAAAGTAGCAACTGAATATATAAAATTAGGTTTACCTAAAGTTGGTGGCGCAAACATAGTTGCCGATATAATCCTTGACTTCCGCGGACTTGATACACTCGGCGAAGCAACGGTCCTATTCACATCAGTGATTGGGGTCCTGGCAGTGATGAGGAAGGTGGGGAGGAAATAGGAGGTTCTATGTCCGGTATGAGCTTAATAGTTAGAAGGGTCACTAACATCATCAGTGGTTTTATTTTTATGTATGGCATCTATATCGTCTTGCATGGGCACTTGACTCCTGGGGGTGGTTTTGCTGGCGGCGTAATAATTGCAGGCGCGTTAATTTTAAGGATCCTCACTTTTGGAAGCGAAGCGCAAAAAGAGAAGAAACTATCAACAATCGGTTCAGTCTTTGAAAGCATCGGAGCATTGCTCTTCTGGGGTGCTGCATTCACAGGATTATTAGTTGCCGGCGTATTTTTCTTAAACGAACCAATATTTGGTCTCGGTAAACCGCTTCATCTTTTCAGTGCAGGTTTGATTCCGATATGTAATATTGCGATTGGTATAAAGGTTTCGGTTGGTTTATTATCAATATTTCTTGCCCTTGCGGCAGTCAAGTACATTATGGAGGACTGATGGTTATCTTTGCCAGTTGTATTGTTTTATTTATCATTGGTTTATATGCGGTTGTGGCAAAACGCAATTTAATAAAGATTGCAATAGGTTTTGTAATTATGGAATATGCGGTCAATCTGTTGTTTGCACTCATTGGTTTTAAAAAAGATGCGATTGCACCAATCATAACCAAAATTGATATGCCACATAATTTTGTTGATCCGATTCCCCAGGCACTCGTTCTTACAGCAATTGTCATTGGTTTGGGAACTACGGCTCTACTTCTATCTTTTATCGTCAGAATCTACGAAAAATTTAAGACTTTTGATGTAAATGAGATAAGAAAACTGAAAGGCTGAGGAGGTTTTTATGACATTTCTCCCCCTTCTCATTGCCCTACCCCTTTTGGCATCATTTTTAATACCTTTGCTTTCAAAATTATGGAAACCTTTCGCGCCACTTATCGGCAATATTACCGCTTTTGTATTATTTGTTCTTGCACTCTACGGTCTTACTGTTATTCAGGGACTACCTATGCTCGTCTACAAGTTTGGAAATTGGGCTCCGCCAATCGGTATAGTATTCGGGTTTGATGCCTTGTCTGCATTAATGGTCTTGGTGATTTCAATCATTGTATTTTCGGGTGCTTTATTTGCTACAAAATATTTGAATCATTATACAGGACAATGGAAATTCTGGACATTGTATATGTTGGTTACCACAGGATTGATGGGGATTTCGGTCACAGGTGATTTATTCAATATGTTTGTCTGGATTGAGATTTCTGCAATTGCCTCTTATGCACTTGTGAGTTTTGGCATTGAGGCAGAAGAGCTTGAGGCTTCTTTTAAATATATGGTGATAGGAGAGATTGCGGGTATGATACTACTTTTGACAATCGCATTGATTTATGCAAAAACCTCAACACTGAATCTTGCTGATATCGCACTTTCTTTGCAATCAATAAAGGATTCACCATTCTACTGGTCAGTTTTGGCGTTATTGCTTTTCGCATTTTCAGTAAAGGCAGCACTTGTGCCATTTCATTTCTGGCTTCCTGATGCCCATCCCGCAGCACCCGCTCCAATATCAAGTCTTTTATCAGGTATTTTTATCAAAGTGCTTGGAATTTATACGAGTGCAAGATTTATTTTCAATATTTTTGGTCTTAGTCGTGAAAACGCTCCATTTTTCTTTAATATTCTTATTGGTCTGGGCTTTTTATCGATAATATTTGCAGGTGTTACCGCACTGAGCCAGAATGATTACAAACGCCTTTTGGGTTATTCTACGGTCTCCCAGGTTGGTTATATAATGCTTGGTCTTGGTATAGGCAATTTCTATGGTGTTGCAGGCGCAATGCTCTATATTCTCGCTCACGCACTTTCTAAGGGTTTGCTCTTTTTGACATCGGGGTCTGTAGTATACGCAACTGGCACAAGGGATATTAATAAACTGGGTGGACTCGGTGAAAAGATGCCAACCACCGCTTGGAGCTTCAGATTTGGTGCATTATCTTTAATTGGTTTGCCGCCACTTATTGGATTTTTTGCGAAATTTTTGATTGTCCTTGGCGCCATAAAGCAAGGGTTTTTATGGCTTGCGATAGTTGCCATTGGATTCAGTGGTGTTACACTTGGTTATTTGTTAAAGATTGAAAATAATGTCTTTTTAAAAAAGAATGGGGTAGAGGCTAAAGAATCGCCATTTCTTATGCGTGTAGCAATGGTTATATTGGTTATTCTAATTGTGATTTTAGGCTTTGGATATAAACCACTTATGGATTTTGTGATACAACCTGCTACCGAGGCATTACTCAGAGGAACTGAGTATATCAATTTGATATTGGGAGGATAGTTGCAATGGGTGAAAAAGGGTTGAGAAGGGTAATTATGACTGAGAAGGAGGGTCTCTAATGAAATATATTATCTATTTCATTCTTGGTTTTGGCCTTTGGTTATTATTGACTTTGACAACAAATTTAGACCATATTTTGGCAGGTGTGATGGTAGTTCTTTTGGGAACAATATTATTTGGTGGTTATTTTACTGATAAGCCAAAGAAATTGCTTCAACCACACAGATTATTCTGGTTAATCGTTTATATCCCTGTTTTTATCTGGTATATGATAAAAGCAAACCTTGATGTTGCATACAGGACACTTCATCCTCAGAGACCATTGAAACCCGGTATTGTTAAGGTCAAGACAATTTTGAAATCAGATACTGCAAAAGTATTTCTGGCAAATTCAATTACACTTACTCCCGGAACTATGAGTGTTGATATTGATGGAGACTATCTATTTATCCACTGGATTTATGTTCAGGCAACGGATATTGAGACTGCATCAAAGATCATTGCCCGTCCATTTGAACGATTCTTGAGGAGGATATTTGACTGAAATTCAAAGTTCAAAAGACTTACAATCAATAACCATAGTTGTAGTTATTTCTTACAACCATAAACAACGCCATAAGAATGCTTATGGTGTTAGTTCTTGGAATTTTAGATTTAGTTCAGGCAGGAGGTTTTGATGATTTTGATGTTTATCGTTCTTACCTTCAGTGCCTTTTTATGTCTTTATAGAATTCAACAGGGTCCAACAATTCCAGACCGTGCTGTGGGTGTGGATATAATGGGAACAATATTTGTGAATATTACTGCGCTCACTGCAATCTTTTACAATCTACCTTATCTTATGGATTTAGCAATTATCATTGCACTGTTCAGTTTTATTGGCACTCTTGCGTTATCAAAATATCTTGAGAAAAGGAGCCTTGATGATTAGTCCTGCTGGCTGGATAATAATCTGGATTGGAATTTTATTTAATTTATTGGGTACTGTTGGACTTGTAAGATTCCCGGACATTTACAATCGTCTTCAAACTTCAACGAAGTGCGTCACACTCGGTTCATTCGGATTGATGGTTGGAATATTTTTTCTTTACGGGTTTTCTCAGACCGGGATAAAGGCGTTAATCTGCGGTGCATTCTTGTTGCTGACAAACCCTGTAGGTGCCCATGCATTACTGAAGGGTTCACTACATTACGGGATTAAATTGTGGAAAGAATCTGTTGTTGATAGATATGGTGCTGAAAAATTAGGTGGAGAGCAGATTGAGGAGAAAGGGGTAAACGGTGAAAGCAAGGAAGTAAAGGGGTGAAGAAGGGAGAACTATGAAAAGACCAAAATTAAGAGAACTTGGTGAAGCAATAAAAGCGATATTTAGAGGTCCATATACAAGCAAGTTTCCATTTAAACCTTCTCCTGCTGCAAAACGCTTTAGGGGAAAGATAGAATTCAATTTTGATAAGTGCATTCTTTGTGGTGCCTGTGTTGAAGTCTGTCCTGCAAATGCCCGTGCCCAACTTGATGATAAGATTAAAAAGATGCGCAGGGAGATTCACTATCAGGAAAGGTGTGTTTATTGCGGTCAGTGTGTAGCATACTGCACAACAAAAGAAGGAATATGCCATACCCAGGAATATGATCTTGCCCAGATAACAAAAGATGGTTATGAGAATGCGATTGAGAAAGAGTTGATTCTGTGTGAGCGGTGTGGTGAGGTAATTACAACAAGGGCACATTTGTTGTGGATTGCGCGCAGGGTTGGAGAACTTGCCTATGCCAATCCAAACCTCTTTTTGGCATTGGCACAAGAATTTGGTGAAGAGGTAATTCCCAAAATGCCTTCTCCACCACCATATCGGAGTGAACATTTAAGATTTTTGTGTCCGTCCTGTAGAAGAACAGTATATCTCCAGGAAGTCTGGGGATATTAATGAAAATTCTATTTGTCTATCCACAATTTCCAATAACCTTCTGGGGATTTAAATACGCATTAAAATTTATTTCTAAGAAAGCCGCATCACCACCACTCGGTTTGTTAACAGTTGCGGCAATGGTGCCTGAAGATTGGGAAAAGAAATTTATTGATATGAATACTACGCGGTTAAAAGACAAACATATAAAATGGGCTGATTATGTTTTTATAAGCGGTATGGCTTTACAGCGAGAATCAGCAAAATTACTCATTGAGCGGTGTAAAAAATTGGGTGTTAAGACAGTTGCGGGTGGCCCTCTATTTACAACCGAATATCAATCCTTCAATGAGATTGACCATCTTATTCTCGGAGAAGTTGAAGAAATTATGCCACAATTCGTTAATGATTTGAAAAATGGAAAATTGCTGCATATCTATCAACAAAAGGATTTTCCAGATATTACAAAGACTCCTGTTCCTTTATGGCAAATTGTAAACAAGAGAAAATACAGTCTTATGTCTATTCAATATTCGCGGGGTTGCCCTTTTGATTGTGAATTTTGTAGTGTTACTGCACTAAATGGACATAAACCGAGAACAAAGACAGCTGACCAGGTCATAAATGAACTTGAGGCACTTTATAAATGGGGATGGCGTGATGCTGTTTTCTTTGTCGATGACAACTTTATCGGTAATAAGAAAAAATTAAAAGAAGAAGTTTTGCCGGCAATTATTAAGTGGATGTCAGAAACAAGATATCCATTTACATTTTCTACCCAGTGTTCAATAAATCTCTCAGATGATACAGAACTGATGGAACTAATGGTGAAAGCAGGTTTCCAAACTGTTTTTGTTGGGATTGAAACCCCTAATGAAGCGAGTCTAAATGAATGTGGCAAAAAAGAGAATATGGGACGAGACCTTGTTGAAAGCATAAAGAAAATACAAAAACGTGGTATAGAGGTTCAGGCAGGATTTATTCTTGGCTTTGATAATGATCCAGAGTCAATTTTTGTGCGCCTTTCTGAATTCATACAAATTGCTGGTATTAGCACAGCAATGGTGGGTTTGCTTAATGCAGGCAGGGGCTCAAAACTCTTTCAAAGACTGAAATCCGAAGGTAGATTGTTAAAAGAGACAAGTGGTGACAACACTGATTTTTCTATTAATTTTATTCCCAAAATGGACCGAAAAACACTTATCAATGGCTACAAAAATGTGCTTTCTCATATCTATTCTCCAGGGCATTATTATGAACGGGCAAAGAAATTTTTGAAAGATTTCAATCCGCCAAGACTGAGACCGGTTTATTTTCGTTTTGTCCATCTCAAGGCATTCTTCAAATCTATCTGGTATCTCGGCATCGTAGGAAAGGAGCGATTATATTTCTGGAGATTATTATTCTGGACTTTGTTCAAAAAGCCGATTTTAGTTCCAACTGCTGTGACAATGTCAATCCAGGGATATCACTTCCGTAGGATATGTGAGAACCGGAACAAACCTATTAATTAGGACATAACTGCTAAAAATATCCAAACAATAAACTATTTATAAAAGGCAGGTTAGTTTTTAATTTCACATCTGGTCGGAAGAAACGCGCTATCAGGAGTGGGGACTTTAGTTCCGTACATAAAAAAGTAGTGGCGTAGTATGGTAGATTGCTCTGCTTGATTTATGCCAGGTATGTATGCACACTTAATTACTTTTGGTAAATAACTTTATCTAAGTATAATGAGCTATGCTTGGATTTAGAACTATTTCTTTAACATATACACAATGAATCTGTTATCAACTTTATGGGCTAAAATATAAATGAGTATCCCAATGTATCGGTAATTTACATTAATTTTAGAATTTAACGAATTTTTTAAGAAATGTATTTATTTAATAATAACCAATTTCTCGATCTGATTTATATCTTCGGTATAAATTTGTATAAAATAGAACCCTGGTTTTAATCTGGTAGTTGAAATTTTTGTGCTTAAAATACTACAATCATTGAAAATAAATTCCTGTTCTAATTGTCAAGAGATATTGAAGATTTTTATTCTTGTAAATGGACTTATTGATTGAACAGTGAAAAATCCGTGGGCAGAGTTAGGGCAATGTCATACCCGCAATAACATATCCACTATCACTCGTCTGTTTTATTGAATATGCATCTTCTTCCCATAGGCTACCAATGGTTTGATTCCATAAAAGATTCCTCAAAGAATCTATCTTAATCAAAAAAATATCTCCTTCATTAGTGGGTGTTACTGTATAACCTGCTATAATATATCCGCCACCAAAGGTATTTAGGATAATATTGCCTTCTGCTCCACCACTGTTTTTGTGGTATGCCTTAGTCCATAATGTATCTGGAATCTGGGGGGTCAAGAATGTGGAAGTAGAAAAGAGCAAGTATAAGAACCTCATATGAATAGTTTACCTAAATTTTAAATTGTGTAAATAATGGGCGATAGGGGGAATGGGGTTACCTATGAAAGAATTACAAAACTTTGGTGATTTTAGTATATTCAGTTTAATTCCTCATAATAACCAATTAGAAGTATTAATTCATTCTGGTGCAATGATAATCAAAATTTGAATTTTTCACAAATTTTTCACAAGAAAAATTATAATTCAATAGGAGGCAAAAATGGCAATAATTTCTAAATGGACGTATGTTTTTATTCTTTTACTTGTAATAGTCAATTGCAGAGCCAAAAATAATAATCCTGTGTTGCCTGCGACTCCTTCAGGATCAGAAAGTGGATTGGTTGATTCATTCTATAACTTTTCTTCCTACGCAACAGACATTGATGAAGATAGTGTCGCAATCAGATTTGACTGGGGTGATGGAACAATCTCGGAATGGAGCAGTTTTGCTGCATCTGGAGAATCTATATCTGCAAGCCATGCCTGGGCAACACCTGACATATATTTAGTGAGAGCACAGGCAAAGGATATAAACGGCGATACCTCTGGCTGGTCTAATCCTGCACAAATCGTAATTACAGAAATTGTTGGTCCATGGGTGAAAAAAGCAGAAATGCTGACAAAGAGGGATGGACTTGGGATAGGTGTTGTCAGTGGCAAAATCTATGCCATAGGTGGATATAGTAAACATACATACTATTGTGATAGAAATGAAGAATATGACCCGGTCAGTGATTTCTGGACTACGAAAAGACCAATGCCTACACCAAGGTATGGGGTTGGTGTGGTGGTAGTAAATGGCAAAATTTATGTTATCGGTGGTGAGAATGGAGGTGTCCTTTCAACGAATGAGATGTATGACCCACAGACTGACACCTGGACAAATAAGGCACCTATGTCGCACTGCACCCCTCTATTTTGGACAAAGAGAGGCTTGATTTATGTTACACATT
>CAZLGA010000043.1:0-6745 GCA_964559225.1 uncultured bacterium
TATAAGACAAAAACTACAAATTTATTTATGATAAATTCGCTTCGTCATTAAAATTAAATCAATACTTGATTGTTCTTCAAACTTGGATAAAATAAAGTATGATAAGCTTATTCCTTTTCATAGTTCTAATTCAGTACAGAGCTGTAGGTGTTATGGGCGCAATGGATGAAGAGATTGGATTAATAAAAGAGACAATGGTTATAGAAAAGATAGATACAATATCACAACGCATATTCTATATGGGCAAAATATTAAATATCCCATGTATCTGCGTAAAAGCAGGCATCGGTAAGGTTAATGCCGCAATCACTGCGGAAATACTGATAGCAAAATATAAAGTTGACGCAATCATTTTTACAGGTGTTGCAGGTGGGATAAATCCAGAAATTAAGATTGGCGATGTAGTAATTTCAAGAAAAGTGTTCCATCACGATTTTGGTAAAATCACACCGGATGGATTCTTTCCCTTTGATACAACTGGTTTTCTTGCAGACAGCCTTTTAATTGAAATTGCCCAAGAAGCTGCTTCCCGAATTAAATTTGCTTCAATTCCTGAAAATATATGCAAAGAAAGAAATCGCTATCCCAGAGTAATATTAGGAGATATTGCTACCGGTGACCAGTTCATCGCCGATGATAAAAAAAGAAATTGGATTGAAAAAACATTCGCTGTTGAATGCGTGGAAATGGAAGGCGCAGCTGTCGCACAGGTATGTGTTATCAATAAAGTTCCATTTGTAATCATCAGATCTTTGAGTGACCTCGCCAACGAAAATGCTGATATAGACTTTGAAGAATTCGTGAAATATTCTGCCCGAAACTCAAGTTTGATCGTTAAAGAGATGTTTAATTTACTCTGCAGATAAATTTTTGCGATTCACCGTCTAACTATATTTAATTTCGAAACTCCTAAATTCGTTTGTTGGCTCTTCATAAATTATTTCTATATCGTCAACCCGCGCGCCAGTTGGACCCTGCCAGCACCATTCAGTAAGTTTCTGTAGGTCAGTTTCCTTACCTTCGGCTATGATTTCTACCCTTCCATCCTCAAGGTTTTTCACCCAGCCAACAAGACCAAGATTTTGTGCTACCTCCTTAGTGTGTGCCCTGAAGAACACGCCCTGAACACGGCCTGAAATAAAAAGATGAATGCGCGATATTTCCATAGGGATATTATATCAATTGAAGAAATTTAGTCAATCATTTTTAGGGTGTTATTGCACCTACAAGTGAATATACTTCTTTTGCCCCATTCTCTTTCAACACCCTTGCACATTCCTTACTCGTTGCGCCCGTAGTCATCACATCATCAATAATTATAATTTTTTTATCTTTAACTGAAAATTTCTTTTTCAATCTAAATGCATTCCTGACATTGTCCTGCCTTTTTTTATGATTGAGGCGGGTCTGGGTTCTGGTATTTTTGACTCTAATCAAACAATCTAAAACACTAATGGCAGATTCCTGGCTGATTATTTTTGAAAGCAATTCAGCCTGATTATAAGTCCGGCGGAGTTTTTTCCACCAGAAAAGTGGAACTGGCACCAAATAATCTGCGTCCCGCAGATAAAAGTCATTTTTCAAAACCACTGACATACCCATTCCAAAAAAATTAGCAAGATTTGTCTTACCACGATACTTCAAATGATGTATCATTGTATCAACCGGTGGCACATATAATGCAAATGCCCTGCCATAATTAAGGACTTTTTCATATCTGCAGAAGACACAGGTCTTAGTATCTTCAATAGGCCTACCACAATACGGGCACAAAGGAGATTTCGGATTGGCAACAAGATCAAGACAATCATTACAAACCAAATTCCGGTCGGTCTCTTTTCCACATACAATACAGGAATTGGGAAGTATGAAATCAATAATGTAGTGTAGATTTCGTTCTATATATTGTAAAAATCTTTTAATTTTCATTATAATATGCTACAACTAATATTAATATTACGCAAAATTGTTTCAGTGTCAAGTAAAATGTGCTCTCCTTTAAACCTCTTCTCGGCTAATCTTTAAATATTTTTTACATAGGCATCTCCAAAACGAATCCATATTCAATGTCAATGGGAAATTGAGTTAGAAACTACTTGAAATTTAAAAAAATTTTCCTATAATCTTATATGGTGCGGGTATTGAACTCAAGTGATTCAAGAATTCCGATATATGCCCGACTATTAACGATTGATAAAAACCCCATCAATGATATAATTGATTACTATTTCTATAGTGATCCCACAAAGAAAAGAAATTTCGTATTTGCAATAAACGGAAGAAAAAAAGCAATATCTTTGAGACCGGGAGAAGAAATACATCTCATTATTGAAGAGCCCCGATATAAAAAATGTGAGAATGACTGTGATTATTGCTTTATTAAGGGTTTGCCTGTGGGTCTACGAAAAGAATTATATTTCCGCGATGACGATTACCGACTTTCTTTCCTTTTTGGAAATTTTTTAAGCTTCACCAATCTAACCAATGAAGACATAGAACGTATAATAAGTTTGAGACTCTCACCTTTATATGTTTCAGTTCACACCACAAATCCTTCTTTAAGGGCAAGATTGTTCAAGAACAAAAAAGCACAATTTATAATAGAACAGTTAAAAAGACTTATTGATGGAAATATTCAAATTCATTGTCAGGTCGTTGTCATTCCCGGGTTGACGGATGGCATAAATATAGAAAAGACTGTCAATGACCTTTTCAGATTATTCCCGGGTGTTTCTTCAGTCGGTATCGTGCCGGTAGGCAGAACAAAATTTTTGAAAAAACTACCAGGCATAAGTAAAAGACTTGCGTTAAAAATTGTTAGAGATACACATCTAATGCACTTAAATTTTAAAAAGAAAATAGCCCGGGGATTTGTTTATATCGCCGACGAATTTTTTATTAAAGCGGGAGTTCCGATTCCTGGAAGAGAATACTACGACGAATTTTATCAATACGAGAATGGAATCGGTATGATAAGGCAACTCCTCGATGAAATTCGCACAATCAAATATCAGAATAAAATTTCAGGGAAATTTCTCTTTGTCACCGGGGAACTTGCCTATCCTTATATTAGATATCTAAAAGCAAAGCTATCAAACAAAAATTTCCACATTGATGTACTCCCGGTAAAAAATAGATTCTTTGGGAATACAGTTACGGTTTCTGGTTTGCTCACTGGTAATGATATATATAATGCACTAAGATTAATCAAAAAAAAATACGACCGTGTTATCCTCCCGCCAAGTTGTGTTAATGATAATGGAAAATTTTTAGACAACTTTGAACTAGATGGAATAAACTATTTTGTCTCACCCTATTCAATAAAGGAATTGCTGCTATGGCTACAGTAGCAATTGTGGGTAGAAAGAATGTGGGCAAATCATCAATATTCAATCGTCTTGTCGGCAGGAGATTGAGTATAGTTCATGAGACTCCCGGTGTCACAAGGGATAGAATCTATGGAGAAGTGCTCTGGCGTGGGAGGATATTTAATTTGATTGACACTGGAGGATTCTTTCCTGAAGAAGAAAATATTCTTGCCAATAAAATTATGTATCAAATTGAACTCGCTTTGAAACAGGCAGATTTGATATACTTTGTTGTCGATGGAAGAGCTGGATTACTGCCTGCAGAACAGGAAATTGCAGAACTGCTCCGGAGATTAAATAAACCCGTTTATTTGCTCATAAATAAAATTGATAATAAAACACTTTTGCCTGCGGTAAATGAATTTTATAAATTAGGATTTGATAAAATATTTATGGTCTCGGCTGAAGGTGGCATTGGCTTTGGTGAAGTGCTTGATGAGACGATAGAATTATTACCAATTGCAAAGGTAAAAAAAGATACGCGTTTGATAAAAATTGCAATCTTAGGAAGGCCGAATGCGGGTAAATCTACACTTCTCAATACAATCATCAAAGAAGAGAGGGCAGTGGTTGATGCAAAGCCCGGCACAACGAGGGATCTTGTCAATGCCCAGTTTACATTTAAAGACAAAAAGATTGAAATAATTGATACATACGGTTTAAAAAAGCGCTCCCGTATAAAAGAACCAATAGAATTCTATTCAATGATGCGCGTGATGCATATAATTGACGATATTGACATTGGAATAGTAATCTTTGATGTCACCCAGGGCGTGGTTCATGAAGACTGTCACATTGCATCATTATTATTATCAAAGGCGAAAGGGATAGTAATTGCACCAAATAAAATTGATTTATTGAATAAAAAGCAACACAAAAGAATTTTAAATTCTACGATCGAATCATTCAGGTTCGTTGATTTTGCACCAGTTGTTCTGATTTCAGCAAAACAGAACACAGGCATTGATAGATTGCTTCAGGTAATAATTGATGTTTATTCTGAACTCCACAAAAAAGCGGATTCAAAAACCCTTAAGGATTTACCAAATTCTGTCAAACCTCCTCCGGATGGAGAGATTTTAAAGATATCTCAAACGGACATAAATCCCCCAAAATTCAGGGTTCAGACAACCGTCCAATTAAGGGAAAATTATATTCAATATTTGCGCAATACAATAAGAAATTATTTTGGATTTTCAGGGACTCCGATAATTATCAAAACAGAACTAAAAAGGAGAAATAAATAATGAATGTAGCTAATATTCTGATTTCTTTTATCATTGGAATACTCTTCGGGATGATACCATTTTCTTATTTACTGGGACTTGTGAAGGGTGTTGACTTGAAAAGAACTGGAAGTGGCAATATCGGAGCAACAAATCTTGGCAGGTCTCTTGGTCTGACATTTTTCACCATCGGATTTTTACTTGATGCTATGAAGGGTTTTTTACCGGTAGTGATTACCCGTTCTTTCAACCTATACCCCGCCTTTGCAGGTGCCGGTGCAATCCTGGGACACATTTTTAACCCTATTTTTAATTTTAAAGGGGGAAAAGGAGTTTCAACAACAATTGGCGTCGCTCTAAGTATTGTTGTCCAACCATTTTTAATAGCAATTGCAGTATGGTTGATTATTTATCTAAGCACCTATATAGTTTCCATCGCTTCAATAAGTATGGCGATAATCTTGTCCATTGCTACATTTTTGATTGGAAAATCAGAACTCAGTGAAAAGATTTTGATTTTGATTATCAGCATACTTGTTATTTATGCCCATCGTTCAAATATAAAAAGAATAATAAATGGAACAGAACCAAAAACAATTCTGTGGAGGAAGAAATGAATATTGCAATCCTTGGTTGCGGCAACTGGGGTTCTGTATTCGGCATCATACAGAGCAGAAATAGACACAGCATAAAAATCTGGGAATTTGATAAGAAACGTGCTGAAAAAGTCCAAAAAACGAGAGATAATAGCCCGTTTCTTTTAAAATATAGAATCCCTGATTCAATCTTGATTGACTGGCGCTTGGAAAATGTATTAAAAAATTGTGAATTAGTAGTACTTGCGGTTCCCAGCCAAACATTGAGATCTGTATTAAACGAAGTGAAGAAAATAAAAATAAAAATAAATGAATTTTTGAGCTTAATAAAAGGAATTGACATAAAAACGCTTCAGTTACCATCAGGAATTATTAAAAACACATTTCCTGAAAGCAATTATTTTGTGCTATCAGGTCCCTCAATCGCTAATGAGATATTAAGAAATGAACCAACTGCTGTTGTCCTTGCCAGTTATGATTTAGATAGGGCAAAAAAATTACAGTCCGAAATTGCTACGGAAAATTTGAGAATTTACATCTCTAATGATGTAATCGGAGTTGAAATCGGTGGTGCGGTTAAGAATGTCCTGGCACTCGCCTGTGGAATAAGTGATGGTTTGGGATTTGGTTCAAATGCCAAAGGTGCGTTAATATCTCGGGGTATTATAGAAATTCAAAGACTTGGATTAAAAATGGGTGCAAATCCCAAAACATTTTATGGGTTATCAGGACTCGGCGATTTGATAACCACATCTTTCAGTGAAGAGTCAAGAAATCATTTATTTGGCAAGATGCTCGGCAGGGGTAAACATTTAAGAGAAATTGAGAAGGATTTTGTGATGGTTGCCGAGGGTGTGCCGACGGCAAGGGCGGTAATGAAACTTGCAAAAAAATACAATGTTGAAATGCCGATATCAAAAGTCGTCTATGAAATCATTTACAAAAGAAAATCCCCTTTACAGGGTTTGAAAAGTTTAATGTTAAGACCATTAAAAAATGAATAGAGGAGGTAAAGATGGCTGAGAAAGAGTTTTATTCAATAAAAGAAGTGGCAAAAATGCTTGAAATCCCTGCTTATGTATTGAGATACTGGGAAAAAGAATTTCCTATGCTCAGACCACACCGAAATAGACTGGGCAGGAGATTTTATTCGCAAAAAGACATAAAAATAGCGCGGATGATAAAAGTAATTTTGTATGAACAAGGATTTACGATAGCAGGTGCACGAAAAAAGTTAGCATCTATCACTCAAGGTCCGGAACAATTAACACTGCCCTTGAGTGATGCGGTGAAGATTATAAAAGAGGTAAGAGAAAAGCTAAGAGAAATTCGCTCCCTGTTTGATTAGAAATCTTTTAAATTTCAGAACCCCTGATTGACAAGATAATTATGTTGAGTATAATATTTACGAATTTCTGCCGGGATGATGGAATTGGTAGACGTAGCGGACTTAAAATCCGCTTCTCCGCAAGGAGAGTGCCGGTTCAAGTCCGGCTCCCGGCATACCCTGTCATAACCATGGAGTTCCCAAATTATAAATCCCAATCTGATTCTC
>CAZLGA010000043.1:6845-19534 GCA_964559225.1 uncultured bacterium
AATCTGATTCTCTGATATGCTTACTCTTGTTTGGAATTTGATAATTGAATTAGAGCAATCCTTTCTGTCTATATCTTGCAATCCGATTCAGAAGTGTCTTATATGACACTTTCAATCGTCTGGCAGTCTCTGCTTTATTCCACTCGGTATGTTCCAGCGTTCTTTTTATAAGTTCTACCTCAGCCATTTCTCTGCCCCAACTTGCGGCGGTCTTTAAGTCCATATTTTCCCCTATAATTTCCGTTCTCTTTTTTGTTAGCAATGGCAGTAGGATATGTTCGGAATTTATTGTTTCTCCAGCCAGTATATTTGCCCGTTCAATGGTATTCTCCAGTTCGCGAACATTTCCAGGCCAGTCATAATCCTTTAATTTTCGAAGGGACGATTCCGAAATCTTTTTATTAGATTTCATCTTTTTTAAAAAATGTTCAACAAGCAAAGGGATATCTTCTTTTCTTTCCCTCAATGGTGGAATTGTTATTGGAAAAACACTCAATCTGTAATAAAGGTCTTCCCGAAATCTTCTTTCATTAACCAGAGTATGTAAATCTTTATTGCTTGCCGCAATTATTCGCACATCAACTTTTATTGAGGCAGTTCCACCCAGACGTTCAAATGTTTTTTCCTGAATAACCCGCAAGAGTTTCGCCTGCAGGTCAAAACCAAGATCTCCAATTTCATCAAGAAATATCGTGCCTTTATGGGCAAGCTCAAATTTTCCAATCTTTCGTGCCACTGCACCGGTAAACGCACCTTTTTCTGAACCGAATAATTCATTTTCCAGCAATTCACTCGGTATCGCAGCACAATTTATGGTTACAAATGGATTCTCCTTTCTTGGCGATAGACTATGACAGGCTCTTGCAAATAGTTCTTTCCCAGTACCTGATTCACCAAGGAAAAGCACGGTTGTCTCGGTCGGTGCGACCTTTTTCAGTAATTCAATTGATTTTTTTATCGTCTCACTCACGCCTACAATTTCAGGAAAGCCATGGATATTCTGAACCATCTCTTTGAGTAAAATGTTTTCATAATAGGCTTTCTGCTCCTGAATAATTTTTTTGACTGTAATAATTAATTGCTCTGTATCAAATGGTTTGGTAAGGAAATCACAGGCACCTAATTTCATAGCTTCAACCGCCCTCTCAACTGTGCCAAATGCAGTCATAATGATAAACTTTGCCTCTGAATCAATGTTTTTCAATTCACGAAGAACATCAATACCATCAATGTCAGGAAGACGTAAATCCAATAATACAAGATTTATTTTTTCGCGTTTAAAAATCTGAATTGCCTCACGACCGGTTCTAACAACGAGGGTTGTGAAACCGGTATCATCAAGAGCAACTTTCAAAACTTCAGCAAAACTTGTTTTATCCTCAACGATGAGTATATCTGCCATCAGACTTTAAAATCTTGTATTACCTTTGCGAGTCTTTCAGTAATATTGAGCAATTCCTGGCTTGTGGCAGCAAATTCTTCAGTTGCTGCTGATTGCTCTTCAAGTGAAGCAAGAATTTCCTCTGCAGCAGTAGAATTATCTTTTGAGATATTAAATGAATCCTCTATTTGCTTCAACATCGCAGTGATTTCTTCTTCTTCTTTGGAAATCACATTTTTGATATTTTTTATTGCACTGTTCAATTCTATAACTGCGTTTGATATTGTGCGCAATGATTCAGTCGTGGATTTGACAACTTGATTCCCATCGTATATCGCCTTTCTCACCTCTTCGGAGCTCTCCGCCACACTTTTTATTGAATCAATCATTTCTTTTACTATATCACCGATCTCCATTGCTGAATTCTGGGTACTGTCCGCAAGCTTCTTTATTTCATCAGCAACAATAACAAAACCCTTTCCAAATTCACCTGCGCGGGCAGCCTCAATGGAGGCGTTAAGAGAAAGGATATTTATCTTTTCTGATATTTTATTGATAGTTTCTATTATTTTTGTAATTGTATTTGATACGTCATGTAATTTCGCCATCAATCCAATAAGATATTCATACCTGGCTCCTATAATCTCTATATTCTTTAATGCCACATCACTCATCTGCAATCCATTATTTGCACTTGCCGAAAAATTTTCAGCATGAACCTCAACTTTTTTTATGTTATCAACAACAGAAAAACTTATCTCACTTAAAGATTTGGCCATAGAAATTGATTTATCAAGTTCCTGGAACTGGTGGTCGACACCTTCGGTCATCTTCTGAGTTGTAGATACAATTTCCGAAATTGCCGTTGACAACTCATTTGACGTTGAAGCAATCTGGGCACTGATTTCGCTCAAATGTTTAGATGTGTCAATGATTAGTTTGATTATATTTGCCTCGGTCTCTACGAGAGTTTTAATCGCTCTGCCTAAAAAATAAATTTCATCCGGTGTTCCTTTCTCTTCAATATGGACTTTTAAATCTCCCTTCTCCACTTTTTTTAGAACTTCCCTAAGTTTTTTAAGGCGCACATGGTCACGATCAAAGTCAATAATGAGCAAGAAAGAGACAAATGTCAGAAAAATTAGTTGTACCAATTCCATCCCCAAATTCATTTCCGGATATATATTCTGGGTCAAAATTAACATCAACACATAAGCAAGGTCTACAAGGGCAATGGCATAAATTCCATTTTTTATCCCGAGCAAGTAGGCGGGATGCAGGATGATATAGAAATATATCAAAAAGAATGGAATTCTTAATTGAGGTTGAAGAAATGCGAGGCAAAATGTCAGAATCGTTGCCGTCACCGTAGTTATGATATAAGAAATTATAGGTGAATAAATATTCTTTCTTGACAAAATGTAAATAACCAAACCGAAAATAAAGACGATAGCAGTGAGAACAGGAATAAAGTTTGGAACCAGAAAGAACTTAAAAATTGCACCCAATAAAAATACCATCTCAAGCAACAGGCAGAAAAGCATAGTTGCCATACTGCCTTTCTTTGCAAAATTTAAACCCTTCAACCGCACATCTTCGTTGGTAATCATTATTACCTCCTGAAAATTTCGCGGGTTTTCTTCATCGCGCAGAATTCACCGCACATAGTGCAGGTGAGTGCAGAACGAGAACGCTTACGTGAAAATATTTTCTTCGCCCTTATGGGGTCAATCAAAAGATTGATCATTTTTTCCCAGTCAAGAGAAAATCTTGCTTTTGATAAATTAAGGTCACGCATCTTTGCCCCAACCAAGCCTTTACCGATATCCGCGGCATGGGCTGCAATCTTTAAGGCAATAACACCTTCACGCACATCTTCCACACTGGGCAAACCGAGGTGTTCAGCAGGCGTGACATAACATAAAAAATCCGCACCATAATAACCGGCAAGGGCACCGCCGATTGCAGCAACGATGTGATCGTAGCCTGCGCCAATATCTGTCACCATAGGACCAAGTACATAAAAGGGGGCACCATCACATATTGTTTTTTGTAATTTGATATTTGCCTCAATCTCATTTATTGGAATATGTCCCGGTCCTTCCACGATTACTGCCACCCCATTCATTCTTGCTTCCTTTACTAAATCACCAATTATCACGAGTTCGCTTATCTGATATTCATCCGTAGCGTCACTAATTGCACCCGGCCTCAGGCCATCACCAAGACTGAGGGTTGCTGTGTATTTTTTTGCTAAATTGAGTAGTCGATCATAATATTCATAAAGAGGATTTTCCTTATTGTTTGACTTCATCCATTCAATCATCATTGATCCACCCCGACTTACCACACCACAAACTCTTCTCTTTTTTTCCATTCCCCTTATGGTTTCCCTGGTAATGCCGCAATGGACCGTAATAAAATCAACGCCATCTTCAAGATGTCTTTCTATTATTTCAAATATCTCATCAACACTCGTCTTTGTAAAAGGTTTCTTCTTTTTGCGCATCTCAATCGCCACTTGGTATATGGGTACGGTCCCCACCGCCACACTTGATGCACTCAAAATCTCTCTTCGGATTCTATCAATATCTCCGCCCGTTGATAAATCCATTACCGCATCAGCACCACTTTCAATAGCAACCTTTAATTTTTTCAACTCATATTTTAAATTCGCAAAATCTGGCGATGTTCCGATATTGGCGTTTATCTTCGTCCTACATCCCTTTCCTAATACTAAAGGCTTTATCTTATGAAGGCGACTTTTTATTATAACCGCAGTTCCGTCTTTAAGATTCTTTTGCAATATCTCAGCCTTTATCCCTTCCTCTTTTGCAAGTTTGCTTATTAAATCACTCATTTCACATACTCCACATTCACACCGAGAGAGGTCTTTGGAACCGCATATGCAACAAATTTTAATATGAAATTCATCGCCTTTTCTTCATCCGGTGCTTCAAATATTAAAACATAATCCGGTTTGCCAAAAAGGGATAAAAATTCTCTAATCTTTATCCCTTCAGGAATCCTTAAATTCTTAACTGCATTGAGCAATTCATCCGCACGACCCGGAATAACATCCAGCGTGGTGATAAAAGTCATTCTGCCTCCTCATAAATTATATTATATGCTAAAATGTAAACCTGTCAAGGAATCGGGTGATTCTACACAGTGCCTTGATATATTCTGTATTTCTTGTATAACCTTCCACCCATTTTTAAAATTGTATTATTTACTGAGTAATTATCTTCAAGAGTCCAGCTCAATTCACCGCTATGATATCCAAGTCTCATCCCTGCCTTCAAAGTTTCAAGGATCATTAATCCTTCAAGCCCCAATTTTTGATAATCTTTCTTAACCCCCATTATCATTAAACGGGCTTCCTTAATTTTATTTTTATAATAAAAAAATTTTATAAGTCCGGGGAGATTTAAATTACCATTTAGTTTTTTTAAAATCAAGTTATAGTTGGGTACTGTAAGGGAAACACCGACCGGAATATTATCAACCTCAATGATTATAACCAATTCGGGGACAATGAGATCCTTAAGAGTTTTTGCAATATGAGCAAACTCGGCATCAGTCATTGGCACAAACCCCCAATTTTTGCTCCAGGCGTCGTTATAGACTTCTTTAATCTTTTTCACTTCGTTTGAAAAGTCATCAATGTCAACGGGTCTTACCTTTAAATCCCTAACTTGTTTGCGAATAAGTGAGCACACTCTTTCTAATCTCTCAAATGGTACATTTTTTGCCTCAATATAAAAAGCATATAAATCCTTTGCCTTTGTCAGTCCAGCGGCTTCGGCAAGCTTATGATAATATTCAAATGTATAGGTCATCATTATCATCGGTTCCAAAAAATAACCTTCAAGGAGAAATCCCACTTCTTCATTGGTTGAAGGATTGAATGGACCAACAAATTTAGTTATTCCTTTTTCTTTATGAAAGTCGCGCACCGCCTTGAATAATGCAACCGCTGCCTCTGCATCATCTTCGCATTCAAAGAATCCAAAGTAACCGGTTTTTTCATCCCAGAATTCAATAAAATTATAATCCACAATGGCGCAGACTCTCCCTACTATTTCTCTGTTACGATACACAAGAAATAACTCACGCTCCGCGTGTTGCCAAAATGGATACTTCTTCTTATCAAAAAGGTTGTATACATCTCTTTTTAATGGCGGAACCCAGTATCGATTGTTTTTGTATAGGCGATAAGGTAAATCTACAAAGGACTTTAATTCCTTTTCATCTTTAACAGGAACTACTTTTATCACTTAACCAGTCCAAATTCTTTAGCACACCGGCTAAATACATCAAGCACGATATTTATATCTTCATCTGTATGGGTTGCCATATAACTCGTTCTGATGAGTGCCCTGCCCGGTGGTGTTGCTGGAGAAATGACTGGATTGGCAAATACACCATTTTCAAAAAGGCTTTTCCAGAAGGCAAAACACTTTTCATCTTCACCAATGATGATGGGAATAACTGGTGTTGTGCTCTCACCCGTATCAAGCCCAATATCTTTAAATCCCTTCCTCACTTTTTCTGTTACCTCCCAGAGTCTTTTCCTGCGCTCTGGCTCAGTCTTAATTATCTCCAGAGATTTTAAGGCACTGGCAACAGATGCGGGGGTCATACTTGCTGAAAATATGAGTGCGCGGGCAGTATGTCTTATATGAGTTATCACATCCTTCTCAGCAACAACAAAACCACCGAGTGACGCAAATGATTTACTAAATGTACCCATAATTATGTCAACTTCATTCAAAAGATTGAAGTGTTCACATACACCGCGCCCGTGCTCACCCATCACACCAATACCATGGGCATCATCAACGAGCAATCTTGCATTATATTTTTTCTTCAATTCAACAACCTCGGGAAGATTTATTACATCCCCTTCCATACTGAAAACTCCATCTACAACAATCAACTTTCCTTTATTATGGGGCAGTGATTTTAATATTCTTGCCAGTTCAATCATATCATTGTGCTTGAATTTTTTGACTTCAGCAAATGAAAGTCTGCAGCCATCTATGATTGATGCATGATCCTGTCTATCTATTATTATAACATCATCCTTCCCAGCAATTGCTGATAATATCCCAAGATTCGTCTGAAAACCAGTTGAGAAGATAATTCCATCATCCTTTTCAAAAAATTCGGCAAGTCCTTTTTCAAGTTTGACATGAAGATCGAGTGTACCGTTTAAAAATCTTGAACCAGAACAAGTTGAACCGTACTTTTGAATAGCTTCAATCGCAGATCTTTTCAATCTCTCATCCGCAGCAAGTCCAAGATATCCATTGGAACCTATCATAATATATTCCTTACCATTTATCATCACTCTATGGTCCTGGGCTGATTCAATCGGAGTAAAATACGGATAAATATTTATATCCTTGGCACGGTTTACTGCATCAACAGTTGCTTTGCATTTATTAAATATGTCCATTTTTGATTATAAAGAATTTCTCATTAAAGTCAATATCATATGATGTTTCGCAAAAACCACTTCAAATCAAAGATTCGTTCAATATCCTTTGAATTCAGAAACCTTTTTATCCCGTTATCTTCCTCAGCAATTGTCTTTAAATGTTTTTTTTCCTCCATTGCCTTGAATGAAAGTTTCTGAACCAGATCATAAGCAGTCTTTCTATTCATACCTTTCTCAATCAATTTATTCATCAAGTTCTGTGATGCATAAAGTCCAAGACTGTTATCAATATTTTCCATCATCCGTTCAGGATTAACCCTCAAATTTTCTAACACCCATAGCATTTTTTTGGTTATATAATGGACAATATGAAATGCATCAGGAACGATAACCCTTTCTACTGAAGAATTAGTCAAGTCCCTTTCATGCCAGAGATTGATATTTTCAAACGCAGGTATTAGGAAACCCCTGAGGACTTTTACAAGTCCGCATACCCTTTCACATGTGATGGGATTTTGTTTATGGGGCATTGCTGATGAACCTTTTTGACCTTTTGTAAATGGCTCAGTAACTTCACCAATTTCGGAGCGCGAAAGATTTCTTATTTCAGTGGCAATTCTCTCAATGGCACAGCCATATAACACAAGCGCGGTCAACAAAAAGGCATGCCGGTCTCGTGGTATCACTTGAGTTGAGACTGGTTCTGAACTCAATCCCAATTTTTTCATCACCTTTTTCTCAATATCCGGGGAAAGAATAGTATAACTGCCAACTGCTCCTGATAGCTTACCGAATGAAATGTCTTTCTGTGCATAGACTAAACGCTCTTTTGCCCTCAATACTTCTTGATACCATGACTTTATTTTATAACCGAATGTTATTGGTTGGGCAAAAATTCCATGGGTCCTTCCGATTTGCGGAGTCTTATGATATTTATTTTCAAGCATTTTTAAAATTTTTAATAGTCTGTCTATATCCTGCAGTACAATATTAAGTCCATCCCTCAATATCAATCCCCAGGCAGTATCAACGAGATCATAGGAGGTCATACCAAAATGTAGCCATCTTCCTTCTTCTCTGCCAATTTTTTCTCTTACTGCCTCCAGAAAGGCGATTACATCGTGATTTGTAATTTTTTCTATCTGTTCGACCCGCTCCGGGTTAATCTTTATCTCCTCCAATTTTTTACTCAGCCCTTTTGGAATGATTCCGAGTTGTTCCTGGACCTGCGCGACCGCCTTTTCAACAAGAACCCATACTTCCATCTTATGGTCTTCACTAAATATTTTTCTTATTTCTTCTGTTTCATATCTTTTTATCATAAAACAATTATATCCAGAAAAGTCTTTTTTTCAATAGGGCGATTTAAATCAAAAATAATCTTACCGAAATGGGGTTATTTAATCAAAATAGAATTTTCTACCCCAAATAGTTGAAATGATAGGTACTCCCGGATATACTCTATCCCTCTCCACAGAAAATACATCATCACCCTGCTCAATCGCACCGGCAAGGTCTATTATACCCCGCAGGGTGTAAAACTCGTTGGTGACCCAACCATTATCGCTCCAGCGTCCATCTCAAGGCTTTTATTATTATCAATCAAAACTGGCTCTTTAATGGTATCCCAGAAAGAGTGTTTAATGAGTTCCCTGAAGAAGAACAGAACAACCTCAGACCCATAAAACAACCAATTCCTCCCGCAATAAAAGAGCTTCTCACGGCGATTAGTTCGGCCACCATTGAACGGTTATTAAAACCCATCAAAGAGCAATACCGCGTAGCCAAACGGTATCGTCCCCATCCGCATGCTTCGGTTTTGAAAAAGAAAATCCCTGTGGAGCCGCATTTTGCAAAGCCTCCAGATAGGGTGGGATATGTGGAATTGGGTACGGTGCATCATTCAGTCTGAATTATGTTCAGAACAAATTTTAGATATTCGGATTTGTTTAGAATTTAGTCCGTCTGAGGCGGCTTTGGATTTCGTATTTTTATGTTTCATTGGCTCATTCTTTTATCAAAACCATCTTTCGCACTTCTTTATAATTATCTGCTTCTAATTGAATAAAATAGACGCCCGATGACAAATTTCTGGGCACAAATAAGACTTCGTTCATCCCTTTTTCCGCACGCAATTTCTTTAGGCATTCGCAAAGCCTTCCCGTTGCATCGTATATTTTTATCATGACATTTCGCCTGTCTGGTGAATTGAATCTGAGTTTTATTATACCCTTTGCTGGATTTGGGTAAACCCTATCAAAATTAAATGGCTTTGCAATCTGTGCCTCATCACCTTGGGGTCCAGAAAAATTGCTGGTATAAACTCCTTTTGGAGGGAACTCATATAGTCCTATCTCACTGCAGACAACCCGCTTGCCCTTTATCTTTTTTATCTCAATCACTATTTCACCATCTTTATAGACCATCTGGGGTAACCAGACTGGTCTCCGCACCAATTTATTCGGAGTAATGAATATAGTATCAAGTGGCATACCATCTATAATCAGCACCTGGATTATCCGCCCAATGCCAGTTGGTCTATTGGGTTCATCTGGTTTTTCTGGCCTGTCTGGCTTATCTGAAGCCGCTGGATTACGGACTTCAGTCCCATATTCATCCAATCCTGTGATTTCTGAACTCTTTCTCTCCGTGCCTTCAGTGTCATCTACCTGTGATTTTTCTGCTTCCAGTGAACTCTTTTTTTTATGCTTCAAATAATATGCCAAATCCAAACGATACTCTTTTTCTGGGTCCAAATCCGGTAATTTATATTTCAGAACTTCATACCCCCAATCAGTAGTCTGGTAAGGCAAATTACCAAAAATCCAAAAACCGTCACGCTGTAAACAATAGGATGACTGGACTGGCTGACCCACATCCACAAAAATCTTCGCCACGGGTGAGACATCAATCTTCTTGAACTTAATCGCATAAGGAATCGTATCACCTTCAGTCCATAGACAATATAACTTAGCCGATGTCGGATTGACCAAGGAATAGGAACAGTGAGCAAATGCCGAGGCCTTGATTGAGTTAGATATGTTCTCGGGATTACTCCAGGAACCGAGCGTGTCAATATACTCACTCTTATAGATTTCCCAATTTCCCAAAGAATTGTCCTGCCATAGACAATAATTGGCACCAGCAAGGGTGGGAAATCTTGATTCACCGATTGTTGAGCTGATTTTCTTTATCACATCCCAGCCAATATCCGTCTTTCTCCGGCTATAAATCTCTAAATTGCCCTGGGCATCTTTATCCTGCCAGACAGTAGTTATTTTGTTACCATAACAGTCAATTATAGGAAACAGCCTTTGATTGCTTGTGGTCATATAAATTGTATCAATATTATACCAGGTGCCTGTAGAATCTTTATACCAATAGCAAACACAATTCTCTCCCTGCCATAAAAGACTCACTCCCCTCGATGCATCAACTAAAACCGAAGGTGTATGGCAGAATCTCTTAGTAAAGAGCGTCTCACTGACGGCATCCGAGAAATTAGTGCGTTTGAATTTTAGATATATCAAATCACCAATATCTGAGGGCAAATAACGATATTGAACAAAGACCAGATGAACCGTATCTTTTTTATCTACAACCATTGAAGGTGGCGATACATTCATTACTGGCAAAACTATAGTATCTGGTGGTGCCCAACTTGAAGTCCAGTAGGTATAGGCAATGTTTGAACCCGAGACCCAGCTCGCACAGGGATTGCCCGCAGGGTCTATTGTCAGTGCCGGATACATACCAGGACCACCGACAAATTTTGCAGATGAAAAACTCCTACCACTATCTGATGAATAACAATAATAAACGCCTGCCGGGACCAACCAACCCTCATTGGCATAAACAAAATGAACTTTATCACCACCAGGACTACTTAAAATCTTCCGGCCATTGTTATATGCCGTAGCTAAAGCAAAATCAGAATATATCGCTGATACAATAATAGCCGTATCTTCATTAGAAAAACTGCTTTCATTTTTATTGGTATCAACTGCGGAAACGACATAATAATAGGTTTTGCCTAAAAATATTATTGAGTCAACAAAGGTTGTATCAGGTTTGAATACCGAATCAATCGCTAGAGCATAATTGCCTGAAGTTTCTGAACGATATATCTTATACAATTTAAGGTCGGCATCCGCAGATTTCTGCCATATTAAAGAAACCTTTTGGTTTATTGAATCATAACTCGCCACAAGATTTGCGGGCGCAGCTGGTGGAATATTATCAATAAATACCGAGGTCTGATTAGAAAAACCACCTTCGTTGTTCAAGTTATCATAGGCAGTTGCCACATAGTAATTCATTCCCTCCAATGGCAGGGTATCAATAAAGGTTGTTTCAGGTGCCAGGATTGTAGCATAAGGTGTTATGCCATATTGATAAGCAGTAGCTGATCGATATATCTTATATCCGACAAGGTCAGGTTCAGTATTTGCCTTCCAGGTAAGTCTTACCCTCTTTAGAGATTTATCTCTAACAGAGTGAATTTTTTTATCAGAAGATTTACCACCAATTACTTCGCCTTGCAAGTTTTTTACGACAGCAGGCGGCGTAAATAGTGTATCAGAAAGATAGAGATAAATCTCATAATCCTCGCCATCCCAGGCGTCATAAACTACAAAGCCATCATGGATTTCGATCCGGTTTGAATTACCTTTGCCCAAGGTGTCAACGGTGAGTGCTATCACTTGATTACCATCATACAGAGTTGCACCGAAATAACCGGTATATGGTGGATCTGGTTTTTCATAGACCAATCTTAGAAATCCAACTTGATTGTTATGAATACTTAGACTCTGAAAAGCATAGTTTTTATAGCCACTTTTACGCGTCATCAGTTGGAGGGTATCCCGGCCATCAAAATAGTAAACATACCACCAGCCAGGTAGATTCACCCCTTTTACCCATACCATTGAACCATTGTGTAAATACGGCGAATGTAAATCAGAACCATCTTTAATCAGTCTCTCATTTACACCATCATAAAACCAGAGGTAGGACCAGCCTCGGTCTTTTAGCCAGAATATCTGCCCGTTAGAAACATCTGCTGTGGCATCATCATAAACCGTATCCTGAGAAAAGTTCTGGGTTAGCCCATCACAATAGCGATATAATTCACGCGTGCCATAACCCGGTATAGTTGGGTCTACGCCATCCCAGATAACTTCTCTGCCATCAATATCGGTTCTTCCACGATAACGACCGTAATAGTGTAAAAAAGTATCAAGCGAATAGACCTGATTTGAAATAGGATCATAATATTCTACCCAGATTGTATCATACCAACCACCGGCCCACATATATGCACGCCAGGCAACACCGCCCTTGCTTATCTCCATTGAATAGCGACCCTTATTTGCCGGGGCAATTTCTTGTGTTGTTGTGCCATTGTAATAATAGACAGGATTTGCATAACCCCAACCATACCCAATCCAGGCAACTTCATTCTGGTAAATATAGGGTAAGGTATGAATCCCACCACCCGGACTGATTTGATTTGTTGTTTTGTTATAAAAATCATACAGCATGATTTCCCCAAGGCGATTTCCTGCAGGAGCCTGGGTCCAGGTGATTTTGCCGTGATAGACATCAGGATAAAGGTCCCATGCATCATTATCCGTCAATTGAATCACCCCAACCACGAAGGTCCAGGAATAAGCAACGGTGTCGGACCTTGAGCCCTGAATGCTTTTACCAGCAAGGTCCTTTACACCTTTCAGCAACTGCACCTGAACGGTATCTTTAAATCTAAATGAATCAACGGTTAAGTAAAGTTTAAAAGAATCTTTAATATAGGTGATATTGGTTATTGGATAATTGAAACTATCGGCCTTAAGACTTTTGATT
>CAZLGA010000044.1:0-18987 GCA_964559225.1 uncultured bacterium
TGGGAATAAAATAATTGTGCAACGCCGATAACCAACATATGACCGTACCAAGGTAAAATTGCGACTCTCCGCCACGGGATTGTCATTCTTGTGATAAGGACGCAAACGCCCAACCCATCGCCTTGTTCCGCGCCGCCCTATACTCATCCCAACCCAAACCCAGCTCAGGAACCGCTATGGTTAAACAATGTTCACCCCCCAGATCCCCATCCGAATGAGACACCGAGTCTAATTCCACATATCCCACCCGATCCTGAGGTTTCTCAAAATGCGGCTCCACCGGAATTTTCTTTTTCAAAACCGAAGCATGAAGATGGGGACGATACCGTTTGGCTACGCGGTATTGCTCTTTGATGGGTTTTAATAACCGTTCAATGGTGGCCGAACTAATCGCCGTGAGAAGCTCTTTTATTGCGGGAGGAATTGGTTGTTTTATGGGTCTGAGGTTGTTCTGTTCTTCTTCAGGGAACTCATTAAACACTCTTTCTGGGATACCATTAAAGAGCCAGTTTTGATTGATAATAATAAAAGCCTTGAGATGGACGCTGGAGCGATAATGGGACAATACCCACAGGGCTTTGAGATAGGGTAATAATTCTTGGGTATATTTCTTTTTTCGGCCACGGTTATGGACAAAGGTAATGGTTGGGTCACCAACGAGTTTTACACCCTGCGGGGTATAATAGACCTTGCCGGTGCGATTGAGCAGGGTGATGATGTATTTTCTGTGGAGAGGGATAGAGTATATCCGGGAGTACCTATCATTTCAACTATTTGGGGTAGAAAATTCTATTTTGATTAAATAACCCCATTTCGGTAAGATTATTTTTGATTTAAATCGACATCTTGACAGTTGAAATATTATGAATATACTATTTTGGGATTTTAAAAGATGGAAAATTATTATAGTATTCTTGGGGTGACCAATACGGCAACCCAAATAGAAATAAAAAATGCCTATATGAAACTTGCACGACAATACCATCCAGATAAGTTTACAGATGAAGAAGAGAAACGCAAAGCAAATGAACACTTTGCCAAGATTACCGCTGCTTATCGTGTTCTCTCTGATGAAAAATTGAGGGCAGATTATGATAAATCCCTGGAAAAGGGTGTAAAACAGCATGACCAAGTACAGGAAACCCAGGCAAGGAATGCATTCACAAGGGCAATTGATTTTTTAAAGAATAATGACCCATGGCGTGCGGTAAATTTATTGCGCATTGCGTGTCGCTACGACCCTCAGCCCATTTATCTTTCATACCTGGGCCTTGCACTCGTGTATACAAGACAATATCAAAAAGAAGGTTTTGAAAAACTTCAGGAGGCAACCAAGAGACTGATGTTCAATCCAGTTGTTTATGTAAACTTGGGACTTGCTTATGAATTCACGGGTAATAAAGAACAGGCCTTGAAATATTATAATGAGGCATTGAACTGGGATGGCAATAACCCTGCTGCAAAAAAAGGAATTGAAAGACTCCAGCCCAAAAATACAGGTTTCTTCTCAAAATTTTTTGGGGGTAAGAAGTGAAAAAAACGATCATTCTTGAGATGCTTGAAGATTTATGTAGAAACCTATCAATCACAGTAAAATATGACAGATTTTTTGGCAAAGGTGGATACTGCAGGGTCAAGCAAAAATCATTTTTTATAATAAATCAAAACCTTTCCAACGCTACTAAAGAAGAAATCTTTATCAGGGAATTGAAAAATTTAAATTTTGACCCGGCATTGATGCCACCTAAATTAAAAGAACTTTTTAATAAATGAAGTTTGCAATTATTATCATCTTCATTGCTGTATTTTTCTGGCTTGCAAATTTAAAGATTTTATTACTGACAAGAGATTGGCCTATTATTCTAATTTTCTTCGGAGCCGTAAATCTTTTTGTATTTCCAAAATATTCAAAGAAAAAGGTGATCGAGGATTTAGAAAAAGGCAAAATAACATGTGAAGAGGCACTAAAGAGATTGGAGCGATTGAGTTAATTAATAAAATCCTTTCAAAAACCAATCCTGAACAACCTATTTTTATCTGCGCCGGCGAACCATCCGGAGATTTATATGCGAGCCTATTTGTTAAATATTATCTAAAAGATAATAAAAATATCTTTGCTGTTGGTGGCGAAAATTTAAGAAATACAAATGTCCGCCTGTTATATGATTATAAAAATTTGAAAACATTTGGTTTTACATCGGGTATTCTTTCATTTATAAAAAATTATTTAATGTATCGAAAAATCAGCCGGGTTATTTTCAAAACAAAACCAGATATTTTTATAGCTGTCGCCTATCCAGGGATTAACTTATTATTGTGCAGATATGCAAAAAAGATTAATATCAGGGTAATTTATCTTTTACCACCTCAGATCTGGGCATGGGGATATTATAGAAAATATTTTATCAAAAAATGGGTTGACCTCGTCATTTCTGTTTTTCCATTTGAATATCGTTTTTATATTTCTAAAAATATTAAAACAATTTATTGGAAGAACCCCTTATTTGATGAATTAAAAAAATATGAAAAAAAGAATCCATCTAACTGTATCGGATTTATGCCAGGGTCAAGGATTTCAGAAGTTAAAAGAAATGTACCAGTAATTATAGAATTAATAAAAGAATGCAGGGAATTACAAAAATTTAAATTTATATTTATCCTCCACACGGACTGCGCAAAAATGACATTATTTAACAGATTGGTTCCTGATAGACTCAGAAATAAAATCAAGGTGATTATATCTGACCGTTATAATATTATGATTAACTGCAACCTCATTTTCACCTGCTCCGGCACGGCATCTTTAGAAACAGCAATTATGGGAATTCCCCAGATTTTCTTTAATAGACCTGGATTTTTTGATTATTACTTTTTCCGTTATTTAATTAAGATAAAAGAATATAACTTATCCAACTTATATTATGAAAAGACAGTCGTCCCGAGTTTTGTTTCAAGAAATAAAAAGCAACTTGTAAAACGGCTCGCATTTGAATTATATAAATTTTTATCAAATACAGGTTGATTTTTCTATGAAATTATTGACTTGATTAGATTTTCTTATATAATTGACTATGGAAATTGAAAATCTTGTGACCTGTCATACAGGTATTGGTGAATTGCTAACATCAGAACTGATAAAACGCGGAGAGACTGTTTATACAGTCTTTCCCAGCCCAAAGGAAGTTCCTATGTCTTTTCTGGGTAAGATAAATCTGAAGTACGGTTTTGTTAAATTTGACCAGGAATTAAACATTGAAAAGGGACTACCCAGAAAGGTCAAAAATATCTTCCATATTTATGAAACATATTCAGGTTCATTTACAAAAGTATTTATGGCAAATGTGACGACGACCCTTCTCCTTCTTGAATGGGCAAAAAAGGTAGGAGTGAGTAAATTTATTCTATTATCATCTGGCGAAGTATATGGTTATGGTGAAAATATTGCGGAAAATAATCCTTGTAATCCACGAAGTTTTTATGCCACGACCAAATTTCATGCAGAAACACTTTCACGATATTATAACAAAAATTTTGAAGTAAAAATCTTACGACTATTTTTCCCGTACGGCAAAAATCTTCAGCAAGGATACTTTTATAATCTCATTGAATCTCTTAAAAATACTGGAACAATCGAGACCGATTATGGAACAATTTGTCCCACTTTGATTGATGATATTATTGAACCACTGATTAAACTGCGTGGCCAAACAGGTAATTCTGTTTATAATATCTGCGGGTCATCAATACCACTTCCGCAATTAATCAAAGAAATCGAATCTGCGACCGGCAAGGCTCCCAAAAAGGTGAACACAGGAAAGACGATACTTTGTGGCGTTTGCTCAAAAGCAAAAGATGAACTCGGTTTTAAAGAAACATCTTTAAAAAATGGTCTGCAGATGTTTGTTGGAATAAATCAATGAATGATATATTACTAATAAATACAGAAGAAAAAGGATATGAAGAAAGATTGCTTCCGTTAGAACTTATTTCAATCGCCGGATTTCTTGAAAAACATGGAATCACTGCAAAGATTATAGATTTCAATATTGAAAAAAAATCACTGGAGCACTGGTTAAGTTTATACGCACCAAAATTTTTGGGAATATGGGGAACGACAATTAATCGTTTTGAATCCTTTAATCTGGCACGGACTGCAAAATTATTTAGCAAAGAAATAATCACCATCTATTTGGGACCCAATGCAACATTTACTGCAAATCAGGTTTTGAAAGATATTAAAGAAATTGATTTTGTGATCAGGGGTGAAGGTGAAGATGTATTATATGATTTATTGAAGACATACAGTACAGATCAAAATTTCGAAAAAATACAAGGATTGAGTTTCAGATTAGATGACAATCCTGTTGACAACCCACCCGCATCAAGACTACACCTTGATTCATTGCCTGAGCCTGCCTATCATCTCTTGGATATAAAAAAATATAAAATAAAACTAGATTTTATAAAAAATAAAGGGATAACAGTAAGTTCCTCCCGTGGTTGTCTCCACCATTGTAATTTCTGTATTGCAAGCCGGATGTACAACAATTTACTCACGGTCCGATCAGCAAAGAATGTAGTTGATGAAATTGAAAATTTATTAAAGACATATCATTTACAGGGTGTTAGATTTTTAGATACTGTTCTAACCCTTGACCGAGAACATATTGAAAATTTATGTGATGAATTTATCAACAGAAATTTAAATATTCCATGGGAATGTGAGATTCGTCCCGGAACGGTTGATGAAACTTTAATTGAAAAAATGAAAAAGGCAGGTTGTTATCTAATTGGTGTGGGGATTGAATCCGGCAGTCAGAAAGTGCTGGATTTAATGCGTAGGGGCACGAATGTGGAACAGGCACAAAGATTACTCCAATTATGTAATAAAGCCGGGTTAAAAATAAAGGCATTCTTTTCTTTCGGACACATAAGCGAGACTATGACGGATGTGGAAAAGACATTTGAGTTTATAGAACAGAATCGCGCATTAATGAGTAAAATAGAATATTCCATTGGAATAAGAATATTTCCAGGAACTTACCTTGAAACTTATGCAAGAAAAAATAATTTAATGCCCTCTGATTTTACTTGGACAAAACCCTATGATGAGCCAAGAAATGAAACGATAATGCAACCTCGTAATATCCCCATTCTAATCCAGCCGCAATTGGGCTATGAGGAACTTGAGACTATTGCCCTCCGGATTTATTCACAAAAGATAAGCGGGTGGGAAGGGATTAAATCAGGTATTACAAAAATAACCAAACCGGAAAAATTCAAAAAATTCCAACAATTTTTAAAATTAAAATTTAAGCAATTTAAGTGAGAATAATTCATTTAACATTTGAAAACTTTCAGGATGTTGCTGGACTATTGAGTCGTTCTCATAGGATTTTCGGCGACGAGGGGATATTGGTGACAATGACACATTCAAAATTAGGATTCCCTGACGGCATCCTACTAAATTATCCACTATTAAATTCAGAAACAATTAATTTTGTGCGGAGAAACCTGAGGCGCGACAATGTCAATGTAGCACCTGATGAACTGAGATTGAAAATCAAGGGCGAAAATTTACTGGAAAAAATTTATTTTAAATCACGTGATTTTTTATGGCTATATAAACTCAATAGGTTCTGGCGCAGGTATGATTTCGGCTCATTTGATATATACCATTTTGATGGCGGCATGCCTTTTATATACGGTGATAGAATTTTAAAAAAATTAAAGAGTAACAAAATCGTTGCCCATTTCTTTGGAAGTGATTTGCGCAAGTGGGGAATCAATCCCTATTTAAAGGAATATGTACAATTGAAATTTACTTCAGAGGTTGACCATATCAAAATAGACCCTTCTTTAGTCTTTGTCCCCATCCCATTTGAAGCAGATAAAATAAAACCCAGAGAAAAAGAAAACAAAATCTTAAAAGTGGGTCATTCACCTACAAGACGCAGCGCTAAAGGCACTAATGAAATAATTGAAATAGTTGAAAAACTTAAAAAGAAGATTACATTTGAATTTCTATTGATTGAAGGGATTTCGCATAAGAAGTGTATGGAATTAAAATCAACCTGCGATATTGGGATTGATCAAATTGGTAATTATGCTGGGACTGCGTATGGAAGGAGCGGATTAGAATTCCTTGCCCTTGGTATTCCAACAATTACCGAAATTCCTGAAGAATACGAATATTTACTTCCTAAGCATCCTTTTATAAATGCTAACAAAAAAAATCTTGAAGAGGTGTTATACAACTTATTAACAGATCCAGAATTGCGTCATAAAAAAAGAATTGAAGGGTTGAACTGGGTAAGAGAATTTCCCAATCCCAAACGGGTTATTGGGTTGATATATAAGGAATATCAAAGATTGGGTTGGATAAAGACTGTCTAAAAAACTTGATAATCAGATAATTATCGATATAATCGTTTATGGAGCAGAGATTTATAAACCTTAATTATGGTTCTGGTGGCCTTTTAACACAGAAATTAATAAAAGGATTGATTTTAAAATACTTTCCAGACCCGATATTGAAAAAACTTGAAGATGCTGCAGAATTGAGAATTGACAATAAAAATATTGCTTTCACAACAGACTCCTATGTTGTAAATCCAATTTTCTTCCCGGGTGGTGACATTGGAAAGTTATCGGTCTGCGGAACGATAAACGACCTGGCAATGAAGGGCGCAATCCCCGAATACATTTCTTTTTCTTTGATTATTGAAGAAGGTTTTAGTTTTGACGACTTTGAAAAAATACTTACTTCAGCGTCTAAGATAGCAAAAAAAGCAGGTGTTCGTGTTGTCTGCGGTGATACAAAGGTAGTTGAAAAGGGTAAGGCAGACAAAATTTTTATTACAACCTCTGGTATTGGACAGATCAAATTAAGATTGGGAAAAGACAAAATAAAACCGGGTGATAAGATCATTATCAGCGGAACAATCGGTGACCATGGTATAGCAGTTCTGAACCAGCGATTAAATTTAAATCTTAAGGCAGATTTCAAAAGTGATTGTGCACCGCTGAATCTTGTAACCAATAAAATGTATAATAAAAGTTTTGAAGTCCATTTTATGCGCGACCCAACCCGGGGCGGGATTGTTTCAGCATTGAATGAAGCGATTGATGGAACATCTCTCGGGATAATAATAAATGAATCTGAATTGCCAATAAAACCTGAAGTAAAGGGCGCCTGTGAAATTCTTGGTTTAGACCCGTTGTACATTGCCAATGAGGGAAAATTCATTGCAATAGTAGAAAAAAACGATGCCAAATCTTTATTAAGCTTTATAAAAAAGGACTTCCTGGGCAAGAGTGCAGAGATTATTGGAGAAGTAACAAAAGAAATTTCAGGTGTATGGTTAAAAACATCTATCGGGGGGATGAGGCCGCTTCTCCAACTTGAAGCTGAAGGATTGCCAAGAATCTGTTAAAATTATGAAGATAGGAATCATTGGGCTACCAAACATAGGTAAATCAAGCCTTTTCAATCTTTTAACTCAGGCAAATGCCCAGGTTGCAAAATTTCCATTCACAACGATTGAAAGAAATGTTGGGGTAGTAATAATACCGGATGAAAGATTAGATAAAATCGTTGATATCACTAAATCGCCAAAAAAAACCTATGCACATATTGATTTTGTTGATATCGCAGGTTTGATAAAAGGTGCAGCAAAAGGCGCAGGTTTAGGAAATAAATTTTTATCCCATATAAGGGATGTTGACCTCGTCTTACATATTTTGAGATGTTTCTCGGACCCGGATATACCTCATACCACCGATATAGACCCCCAAAAAGACTACGATATTGTGCGAAGTGAATTGTTTCTTGCTGATTTAGAAATTGTAGAAAGAAGAATAGATAAAATAAAAAAGAAATTCGAAGCAAAAGAAGAGTTTGAAATCTTGAATAGAATAAAGTCTGACCTTGAAAAGGCGCAGGTGCCTAAAGAAAAAATTCAGGACTTACCTTTACTCACAACGATACCTGAGATAATTGTATTAAACTTTGATGAGGATGGAAAATTTAAAACCGACTTTTTTGGTTATAAAATTTCAATAAAACTTGAAGAAGATATCGTGAATTTCAGTGAAGACGAGAAAATAGAATTAAGAAAAGCAGCGGGATTGGAACCCGAGGGGGTTAATGGGCTATTAAAATTATGCCTTCAGCAATTATCAATGATAACATTTTTCACAATAAAAGGAGAAGAATCAAGAGCCTGGTTGATAAAAACAGGAACAAAAGTGATTGATGCTGCAGGTAAGATTCATACCGATTTGAAAGAGGGGTTTATCAAGGCTGAGATTTTAAGATACGAGGATTTGTTAAAGGCACAAACTTTTGCCCATGCCCATGAACTGGGATTAACAAAAATTGAAGGAAAAGAATACATAGTTCAGGATGGCGATATTATCTTAATAAAGTTTAAAGTTTAAATATACTAATCTATTCAACCATTATTACCTTGTATATAATACTTCCACTATTAGCCAGAGGATTAACAAAACAAATCTTTCGTTTACATTGCTTGTTGACTTTTTTACGATTTTAAATAGAATAGAGTATGCACTGGAGTAAAATATGATGCAAAATTTTAGGCGTAATACGCGCATCATATTATTTATTGTTCTCGTCGCCTTTGCACTATTAATATTTTTTGAATGGGGACTTGATGTAACCGGTATCACTCAACGCGAGGTAGTAGATATCGCCAAGATCGATGGTATCCCTGTGTCCTACACTGATTATGTCCGCTTTGCCCAGAATAAAGAACGAGAGACCAAGGGCATTAGCCGTGAACAAATATGGAATTTGATGGTTGAGGAAGTAATATGGAACAATTTGATAAAAAAAGAGAATATCAAGGTAGTTGACGAAGAAATCGTAGCAATCATCAAAAGTAATCCACCTCGAGAAATTTATGAATCCGAATATATGAAGGATAGCGATGGGAAGTTTGATTATAATAAATATCTTGAGTTGTTAAAATCACCCCAAAGCCGACAATGGCTCCTGGAATACGAATTCAATCTGAGAAAACAACTACCCAAGGAAAAACTTCGCTCCCTTATCTATACAATGGCGTGGTCTTCTCCCTTTGAAGATAGTATTAGGTTATCCAGTTATTCAGTATTATATGATTTATCTTTTATTAGCCTACCGTTATTCCGGTTAAGGGGAAAAGCTACAGTAGCAGATGAAGAGTTAAAAGAATATTATAATAAACATATAAAAGATTTTACGAATCCTGAGACAAAAGTTTTAAAATATGTATTTTTTGAAAAAGTTCCCTCAGTTGGAGATTCAAATGATGCAAAGGAAAAACTTGAAGACCTAATATTGAGGATAAAGGAAGGTGAGGATTTCCTTACGGTTGCCCGTGAAGTATCTGATGATACATTGATAGAAAAAAAATTTAAAGATGAGAAAGAACTTCTTCCTTACGAAGCAGATGTCTATAAAAAATTAAAGGATGGGGAAATTTCAAATATAATCCTGACATCCCGTGGTTATGAGGTTATAAAACGTGCTGCCAAAGGAATACTTTATTCAGCCAAAATCAAAATCGATGTTTCTCAGACCACGCTTGGAGAATTAAATGACCGCATTGAATCATTCAAAAATTCAGCTAAGGAATTAGGCTTTGAAGAAGCAGCAAAAGAATATAATCTTGCGGTCCATAAAACTCTTCCTTTAAATCCCGAAAAGATAAATTTTCCTGTGCGTAACCAGGAAGGATTGGCAAAAGAAGTGAAAAAATTAAAACCAAAAACCATCATTGGACCATTCACCAGTTTTGGTGGTTATTATCTTTTCGTCCTTGACTCCATCATTCCAGGAAAGATTCTGAGTCTAAATAATGATAATGAGAAAGCCATCATCCGTTCAAGGTATGAACGGGAAAAACTAAAGACCATTCTTCGTGATTATCTGAACAATATATTTATCCAGCTACAGGCAGGAACTACGTTAGAAAAAATTGCTGAGTCAGATACCACATTATTTTTCCAGACCAACCTAAATAATTTAACCCTTACGGATATTGAATCAAGGTATGGTCCAGAATTTACCGGAGTGGTTGCTGCACTTGAAAAAGGACAGGTATCAAAACCATTAGTCACCGAATGGGCTGGATATATTATCCGATGCGATAATAAAACAATCATGCCTTTTGATACATCATTGGTGAAGTATATCCAGTATGCAAGACAGTTACGTTTTCAAAACCTGAGCACAGCGATATTTACACCTAAACAATTCATAGATAATCGTGATAAATTTTTTGAGTAAGTGGTGATTGACATCAACTTTTATATTAATATAATTTTTTATGGCACATATTGATAAACTACTCTGCCCTTATTGTCTTTTTACTTCAAAATATATTGACCTCATAATAAATCAGGAAGGTGATTATGTTTGCCCGGAATGTAATACAACATATTTCTATGAGGAAATTATGCAATTATATGGATTCACACAGATTATTGACAACCAAAGATTAGAAGGCCGAGAACCTTTTACACTTTAATTTTATTCTACTCTGACACCAAAATTATCTTGTACAATCTCGCCAATAATGATTGGATGCAGTGGCTTAAAGTATTTTAATTTATTGGTTTGTATTATAACAACCATACCTATTCCCATATTGAAAACACGATACATCTCTTCTTCGGGAACTTTTCCAATTTCTTGAATTAGTCTAAAAATCGGCGGTACTTCCCAGGAATCTTTTTTTATAATTGCCGAAGTGCCTTCGGGCAATATCCTTTTAATATTATCATAAAATCCGCCACCGGTGATATGGGCAAGTCCATGTACATATTTTAACCTTAATTCAAGTTCCCGCCGATACGATTTATGAACTTTTAGAAGTTCCTCTCCAAGTGTGCATTTAAGTTTTGAAATGTAGGTTGAAAGTCCAAATTTTTTAAATAGAACCTTCCTTGCAAGGGTGTATCCATTGGTATGGAGTCCATTAGATTTCAATCCCAGCAATATATCACCTGGTGCAATTTGCTGGGGATTGATATAATCTTTCTTATCTACGATCCCAACAATAAAACCAACAAGGTCGTATAGCCCTTTGGGATAGAATCTCTTTAATTGAGCGGTTTCTCCTCCGATCAATGCCATCTTCTCTTTTTTACAAGCTGTTACCAATCCTTTTATGATATCCTGCAAAGTGTCATTTGCAATCTCGGAAAAACCGATATAGTCCATAAAAAATAGCGGTAACGCACCAGTGGTAAGAATATCATTTACACAGTGATTGACGATATCCATTCCAATAGTATTGTGAATACCAGTCGCACAGGCAATAAAAATCTTAGTGCCTACACTATCAACACTGCTGACAAGTAATTTATTATTCATTGGATAAATACCGCCAAAAAGACCGAACAGAGAATCTTCAGGCAAAGTCTTTTCAACCTGCTTCCCAATTCCTTTTTTTATCAAGTTTAAACGGTCTATATCTACACCGGCATTTTTATATAACATAGTTTCCTACCTATTTTTCAAAGATTGCCTTTACTTCTGAATTTGATGGTATCCGATTATGTTTATAAAAGAATATTTTTTTGTAATCATAATAATCTGATTCTTCTATATAAGAGGTATTAAAGAATGAAAAAGAATATTTTAACCTTTTCGAGAGAAAATTACCGATAAGTATTTCTAATAAAATGACAATCAGAAACAAAGAGATTTTAGCAGGGGTAGAAAGGAACTTTAATGATATTCCCTTCTTTTGTTTTACCACCTTAGGTGTCGGCTTGGCATAGGCAAGTTCAATCTGCCCGGTTGTCAATAGATGATATAAACAGGAGTAAGTATGAAATTTCCCCAATCCCGATATGTCAATAAGGTCATTGACACTACGCTGCCCATCAATCAGGGACAGTACTCTTAATTCATCATCGGGAAGCTTTAATTTAAGTTCCGGTTTTTCTATTTTCTTAAAAACAAGATCCGTGGAACTAATTTGACTCACGATTCTGGGCCATTCATCAAAACGGCGCGCTGACTCAAGGACAATATTTTCTGTATTCAATCTGATTTTAATCAGACTTTTTGGATAAATGACCGCGCCCTGCTCAAATTTAAATTCTCCTTCCTGCCAGGTAAAGACCTCATCAATCACTTCCTGAATTTTAAATCTAATGATCCGTTCTATTTCTTCTATCGTAAGATATTTGTCATCAATAATAATATTCATTATCGGCCTTTTTGTTTCCTCATGAATTTCCTTTATCATTTCATAGAGATTCTTCTTGATGAAACCCGAACGCACAAGGTAGTTTTCAAGCCTTTCGGTCTTTTCTCCCTTTTCAAAGAACGCACCGGTTATCTGCCCTTCAATAAATCCAATATCAACAACTTCATTTTTCTTTTTTATCTTCAACACACCGGTGAGTTTTTCCTGTGCTATCAACTGTAGAATGCTTGCAAAATTTATGCTCTTTAGATCACCTTCAATCGGCATCAGAACCTCCAAGCAATATCAGAAAAGAAGCCAGATAACAGATAACCAGAACAATCCCCGCGATAAGGAATAATATCGGATTTAATGAAAAGCATATCCAACCCGAAGGTTTGATAAAATAAGATTTTAGTAAAATGGGTGTGTAAACCATAATCGCAAAAAAGGAAATAAGCAACCCCCAAAAGTTTCTATTTTTATAAATTAACCCTGACCCGGGTATAATAATGTTCAAAACAATTGTCAAAATATTTCTAATCAATCTTTTTGTCTTACCCAAAGCATTCTTTAATTCTTCTTCTATTTCTTCATTTTTTGTCGCATTCAACTTACTCAGGCATGCACGACAGTAAAATGCATCTCCTGTTTCTTCAGCACACTCTTTACAAACAGCTTTCCCACATATTGAACAATAATAAGGTGGAGAGAGTTGGGAAGGAATAAATGTGATAAATAGAACAACTAATATAACAATAAGATAATTGATATTAACAAATTTCAAATTCTTTAAATTTCTGGTCATCAAAAGATTATAAAAATTTTTCGGATTAGGGGCGATATCAACAGGCTCTTTGCTTATACTTACAAAACCCCTCTTTCTTGCTTCTTCCATTATCTCACTGGCTGCCAGATATTCAATCTTTTTAAATTTCAGTAAGGCAAGATTGAAATATGGTTCACCACGGTCACTATACATTGCTTTACGATAGAGTTCTTCGGCTCGTTCATCTTCGTCATAAATTGTATAGAGATTTGCCAGATTATTTACTATCTCAACACTCCGAATGTTTTGATTGTAATAAAGGTCTTCATACCAAGCCATTGCTTCATCGTATAATCCCTGTTTCTTCAATGCATAAGCGAGCACCTCTTTTTCTATTTTTGTTTCTGGGTTTATCCTTATATCACTATCCATGGCAACCATTTGATACATATAATAAACTTTATCATTTCCTTTAAGGAAAGGAATAAAATTGAACATTGAGATTGCGATAGAGAATAAGATTATCATAATTAGATTTACTCTTAGCCAGTTTTTTTCGCGATTATTGAATATAAATGTAAGAATAATACTGTAAATTATAAGTGAAAAATATAAATTCCTCAATATGAGTATAGGGATTAAAAGCAGGGCAAAACCGATTATACCTTTGAAAATATTGTGCTTCATCGGGTCAAACCTGTGGCTTAAGACTGGCAGATAGTAAATCAATTTTGTCAATATAAACAAAATCGTAGTAAAAAATAAGGTCAGAATAAAAAGTATAACAAAATTTCCCAAAAGAAATATTTGATTTCGAAAATCCGAAAAGACAGGCAAAGAAATGGCATATTGCAAAAAATCCATCTTACGATTAGATATCCCTAACGAAATGAGAGACAGAAAATTTTCTATTGATAAAGAATCAAAATAAATTGCCAGTTTCAATTTATTGTATTGCTCTTTTAAATCTTTTGCCTCCTTCGCTTCCCACCTCAATACTCCGGATAGATAGAAATTCCTTGGGATAGGAATATTCTTTAAAAATGAATCAACATTTGTATCATGTGTCTTGCTACGCCAGAACCAGAGTATAACTGGAGCATCTTTATATTCAATTATCCTTTTTTTGTCCTGCATAAGGGCAACAAATATTGATTCACTTCTTGGCGAGTTTATGAAATTCTGAAATTCGTTATTGAAACCCAGAAGGAAGGTAACAATGAATATCATATTAGATTATATAAGAATTATCACGACTGTCAACTACTGCGCTGACCTCTTTGCCAGCATACTTAGATAGGCATAGATAAAATCATCAATCTCCCCATCCATCACTTTCTCTATCTGCACTGTCTCATAACCAGTTCTGTGGTCTTTGACAAGTTTATAAGGATGGAAAACATAGGAACGTATCTGATGACCCCAGGCAATTTCTGTTTTCTGTGCCTCAAGTTTGTTTAATTTTTCTTCCTCTAATCTCTTATAATAATCATATAGTCGCGATTTTAAAATTTTAAGTGCGGTTGTTTTATTCAGATATTGGGAGCGCTCATTCTGGCATTGCACGGTGATTCCGGTTGGTATATGGGTAATCCTTACAGCTGAAGAAACTTTGTTGACATTCTGACCACCGTGCCCGCCTGCCCGGAATGTCTCAATCTTTAAATCATCTTCCTTTATTTCAAAATTTACCTGTTCAACTTCAGGATAAACAAAGACCGAGGCAAAAGAAGTATGTCTTTTTTGATTGGCATCAAATGGTGATATGCGCACCAGCCGATGAATCCCTGTTTCTGCCTTTAACAATCCATATGCAAAATTTCCTTTCACTTCAATTGTCGCATCCTTGATTCCGGCAATATCACCCGGGAGCAAGTCTATTATGCGATAAGAAAATTTTTTTGATTGAATATATCGGGTATACATTCTGAGCAGCATCTCTGCCCAATCGCATGATTCTGTACCACCGGCTCCAGGGTGGATTGTTAGGAGGCAGTTCTTATTATCATCTTCTTTACCCAGCAATAATTGCATTTCTAATTCCTTTATCTTTTGATTTAGGGATTTTAGTTCCTGCTCCGCTCCTTTGAGCGTTTCTTCATCAATATCACTGAGTCCAAAAAGTTCATTTAAGAAATTGATTCCATTATCTATCTCGGTTAAAATGCTTAAATATTGCTGTTTCTGATTTATTTCAGCCATTATTTTCTGGGCTTGCTCCTGATTATTCCAGAAATCTGGCTGACCTGTTCGTTCCTGTAGTTTTTTTAACTGGGTAATGATTTTTACTGGGTCAAAGATACTCCTTAAGATTGTCGTACTTTTTTTTCAGCTGCTTAACTTCATTTATCGTGATGGAAACAAGTTGCTCTGATTTTTTCATATTTCAAATTACTCCGATTTCTTCTTTGATGAATGTTTTATTCTCTGCTGATATTTCTTAACAAATTTCTCAACTCTACCTGCTGAATCAACGATCTTTTGTTTCCCCGTGAAGAATGGGTGACATCGCGAACATATATCAACTGAAATTTTTTCTTTTGTTGAATATGTCTCTACCCGATTACCACAGGCGCAGGTTATTATACAGGGAATATATTTAGGATGAATTCCTTTCTTCATTTTCAAACCTCCTTTTTATGCTACATCACTCATAGATTCTAAGAATTCTTTATTATTTTTTGTTCTTTGCATGCGGTCGACGATGAATTCCATTTGTTCAATGGTATTCATCTCGGACAGAAGTTTTCTCAGTATCCAGAGACGGTTTATTTCGAATTCGGTAAGAAGTAATTCCTCTTTTCTTGTCCCTGATTTGTAAAGGTCAAGTGCGGGGAAGATTCTGCGGTCTGACAGACGGCGGTCAAGAACCATTTCTAAATTGCCCGTGCCTTTAAATTCTTCAAATATAACCTCATCCATTCTGCTTCCGGTATCAATTAAGGCAGTAGCAATAATGGTAAGACTTCCACCCTCTTCAATCTTCCTTGCTGAACCAAAGAACTTCTTGGGTTTTTGCAAAGCGGTGGAATCAAGTCCACCGGAAAGAGTCTTTCCTGAATGCGGGACTATTGCATTATATGCCCGTGCGAGACGGGTGAGACTGTCCAATAGTATCACCACATCCTTTTTTGACTCCACGAGTCGTTTTGCCCTTTCCAAGATTATTTCTGCGACCTCGGTATGGCGTTCAGGGGTTTCATCAAATGTGGAGGAAATGACCTCTGCTTGAACCGACCTTTCAAAATCTGTTACCTCCTCAGGACGTTCATCAATCAACAGAACTATGAGTTTTATTTCAGGATGATTAACAGTAATTGAATTTGCAATTTTTTGAAGGATTATAGTCTTCCCTGCCCTGGGTGGTGATACAATTAATCCCCTCTGCCCTTTACCGATTGGGGTGAAGAGATCTATTATGCGCATTGAAAGATCATTTTTTTGCTCAATCTCAAGATGGATTCTTTCATTTGGATATAAAGGTGTAAGATTATCAAATAAAATTCTCTCCGTAAATTCAGCGAGTGGTATATCATTAACATATTCAATCTTTATCATTGCAAAGTAACGTTCACCTTCTCTTGGTGGTCGGGCAAGTCCTCTTATGCTATCACCAACCTTTAGATTGAATTTTCGAATTTGTGAAATGGATAGATATATGTCATCAGGGCTCTGCAGGTAATTAAAATTAGGTGAACGCAGGAAACCGTATCCTTCAGGATGAATCTGTAGCACTCCTTCTACCGGTACAAGCTCGGTGCGTTTTGTCTCCGCCTCAATAATTGCATGGATTAAATCCTGCTTTTTCAGATCCGTAAAATTGCTCAACCCCAGTTCTTTCGCAATCTGATGCAGTTCCGTAACTTTTTTCTTTTTAAGTTCGGTTATCTCCATAAATTAAAAGCCTCCTTTGCAAAATTATTGCTTTTTTATCAATTCTGCTATTGAATATCAATGTTCAAGGTTATGACAGAACCATGCTTTACTTATTTCGTAAATTTTAATATATTATATCCAATATTCCGTTTATGTCAAGGGGGTTATTTAAACCTTAACCATTCTTTCAAGTGCGTTAATCGCTTTTAGCCTTATCTCTTCATCCACCTTAATTTCATATTTCAAATCTTCCAGTGCCCAGAGAATTTTTTCCAAGGTTGTCAATTTCATATTCGGGCACAATGCGTTAGGATTTCCAGGGATGAATTTCTTACCCGGATTTTCTTTTTTCAATCTGTGCAATAATCCTATTTCAGTACATATTATAAACTGCGTATCTGAACTATTTTTTGCATATGTTATCATCTGTGATGTAGAACAAATCGCATCTGCAATCTCTTGAACTTCGATTCTACATTCCGGATGAACAAGAACTTTTGCCTGTGGATATTTTTCTTTAAGTTTTAATATTCCCTCTCTGGTGAAAAGCATATGAGTAGGACAATATCCACTGTAAAGGTAGAATTTTTTTTCCGGGACACGGCGTGCGACATAATTGCCAAGGTATTTATCGGGAACGAAAATAATCTCTTTCTTATCTAATGCCTTTGCTACCTTGATTCCGTTTGCAGATGTACAGCAGATATCTGAAAGTGCCTTAATTTCAGCAGTTGAATTGATATATGTGATTACTCCAGCCTCAGGATATTTTTCTTTTTCCTGATTCAATCTAATGGGGTCAATCATATTCGCCATTGGACATCCTGCATGTAAATCAGGCATCAATACGGTCTTTTCTGGATTGAATATTTTTGCGGTCTCGGCCATAAAATGAACCCCGCAGAAGACAATTACTTCAGCTGAAACATTTTGCGAAATTTTAGCCAATTCCAGCGAATCTCCTACAAAATCACCAATATCCTGAATTTCAGGTAATTGATAATTGTGTACCAGGATTACTGCATTTCTCTTCTTTTTTAATTCCTTGATGTTTTTTATTATGTCATTCATTTGCTCCAATGTTTCTCAACATTATATAATCAAGCGGATTAATCGGAATCCCATCAATCCTTATTTCGTAGTGGAGGTGGGGACCCGTAATCTTTCCACTCGTTCCTACAAAGGCGATAACATCGCCCCTTCTTATAAATTGTCCCTGTCTCACCGCGGGATTCTGACAATGGGCATAGATTGTCTCAAATCCTTCGCTGTGGCTAATTTCTATAGTAACTCCAAAATCTCTTTTACTCTGAATCTTTTTTACAACTCCATCGGCAGGAGCTATGATGGGGGTACCAACCGGTGCAGCAATATCAATACCTTCGTGCATCTTCATCGTACCTGTAAATGGGTCAAGGCCATACCCAAAACCACGCATAAACCAACCATTTACCGGAGGGATTGATGGAATTAAATCCTTCAATCTTTCTTTTTTATTTAAATAGTCCACAATTGCCTTGTTATTTGAATAATTTTGTTCTACCCTGATGAGTAATTTATCAAGGTCCTCTGATAAATTTTTATCTGTTTTTCTTTCTTCTTTTGTTTTCGCTACCATTATCTCACTTATAAACCTCTCAAGGGGCATTAATCCGGAAAAGCGATTGAAAACCGTATCTCTCTTTGCCAAACTATCAATTAGAATATTTAAGGATTTAATCTCGGAAGTCATATGTTCAATATCCTTCTGAATAATGACATTTTCTTTTGTCAACTGATGCAATCTTTTATAATCAACTCTACCCCGGGCAAAATTGACAATTCCGTAAATAAAAAGTACTATAATTGCAATGACCACAAGAATTATAAGGCTGATAATACTCCAGCTAATAAAAAAATGAAGACTCTTATTCTTCCGTTCATCGACTACAATAATCTCCAAGTGAACTCCTCGCTATATTATAGTCTCATTTCTAACAAAGTCAAGGATAATTTAGGGATTGACTTTAGCCATAACTATGATATAATATTAAGATATATGGTATTTCAAGGTGTATTTAAGTCCAGAAACTTTCATAAAAAGGAGTCAACTATGAATAATTTGGAGGCAAATTAAGATGTGGCAGGTCATTG
>CAZLGA010000045.1:0-18868 GCA_964559225.1 uncultured bacterium
GGGTTTTGGGTCTTTATGTTAATGAAGACTGGCAGGTTGAAGTTGTTAACGACGAGGGATAATAAATAAAATGGATTTTGAGTTTAATACCGAACAGAAGTTGATTCAAACAACGGTGCGAGAATTTTGCCAGAAAGAGATTACACCTCTTGTGAGAAAGATTGACGATGATGAACAGATACCCGATGCGATAATTTGTAGATTATCAGAATTGCGCTTACTGGGGATGTCTTTTTCGAGCCAATCTGGAGGTATGGAGGCAGACCCAGTAACCGTAGGCATCGTAGCTGAAGAGATTGCGCGTGCAGACATCAGTTGTGCGGTCCCAACATTTTTTCTGGTTCAGAATGTTTGGGGCTATATACTTGATAAGTATGGGTCAGACAAAGTTAAAAAGGAAATCCTACCATTAGTTATCCAGGGCAGGGCCTTTTTAGGTATTGCTGCAACCGAACCGGATGCGGGTTCAGACCTTAAAAATATAAAAACTATTGCCCAGAAAAAAAATGATAAATATGTTATTAGCGGTGAAAAGATGTTCATCAGTGGTATCAAGGAAATAACCCATCAACTATCTGATGGTGGTGGTTATGTAACAGTTGTAAAGACCGACCCTACAAAAGGGGCAAAAGGGATGAGCCTGTTCTACATACCAATCAAAGAGACTAAGGGAATTTCTACAACAGTGCTCAAAGATTGGGGCAGAAAGGGTATCTCTTCAGGTGGTTTTGTAATGGATGGGGTTGAAATTTTAGAAGATAACTTAATAGGTGAAGAGAATAAGGGATTTTCTATTGCAATGGAAGGTTTTGACTATGCCCGTGCAATCATTTCGGTCGTGGCAAGCAGTGTGGCTATTTCCTGTCTGGAGCAGGCAATGGATTATATAAAAAAGCGGCACGCATTTGGACAGCCCATCGGTCGGTTTGAGGGCATCCAGTTTCAACTTGCACAACACTGGGCAAGGTTGCAGGCATTTAAGCTTATGGGGTATAAGGCGTTGTGGATGTATGGCAAGGAACAGAAAGAAAAGGTTTTTAGCCGTTTTGAAGTCACGCAGACCTGTGCATCAGCAAAATTATTAGCAGTACCCGCTGCATTTGAGGCGATAAATGATGCAATCCAGTGGTTTGGTGCCTATGGTTATACCACCGATTGTCCTCTTGAACTTGGTTTAAAAGGTGTGCGCAGTTATTTCTGGGCAGAAGGAGCCCTGGAGATAATGAAGATAATTGTTGCCCGGGAATTACTGGGTAGAGAATTCGGAGCCTTGCGTTAAATATGCAGGGAAAAATCTCCGGAGGTATCAGCAAAGTGCCGCGATTAATTATGGGAACCCAACAAAGAGAAAGTAACTGATGAAGGGCACAAGAGAGAAAACATATTAGTAAATAAAAAAGGAGGTTGGATGATAGGGATAATAGGCTACGGGTCATATCTGCCCCGTTATCGGATAAAGGTGGATGAGATTGCTCGACAATGGGGTAGAGACCCACAAACAATAATCAAGGGATTGGCACTAAGGGAAAAGACCGTGCCAGGAATGGATGAGGATACAATCACGATTTCAGTTGCAGCAGCAAAAAATGCCTTGAAAAGGGCAGAGATCGATCCCAAAAAGATTGGTGCTGTCTATGTTGGTTCTGAATCCCATCCTTATGCTGTAAAACCATCGGCTACTGTCGTGGCTGAAGTTCTGGGAATAACGCCGGAAGTACACATTGCAAGTTATGAATTTGCGTGTAAGGCTGGGACCGAAGCTATGTTTGTTTGCTACGGTCTGATTAAGGCGGGATTGATGGATTATGCAATGGCTATTGGCTCGGATACATCACAGGGCGCACCTGGTGATGCATTGGAATTTTCAGCATCTGCTGGGGGCTCAGCGTTCATATTTGGCAAAGATAAGGTGGTAGTAGAAGTTATTGATACATATTCCTGGGCAACTGACACACCGGACTTCTGGCGCAGGGAATATCAATTTTATCCAAGACATGGTGGCAGATTCACTGGTGACCCAGCATATTTCAAACATATTTACAACGCGGGCAAAGGTATTCTTGAAAAAAGTGGATACAAACCAGAAGATTTCAAGTATGCAGTCTTTCATATGCCCAATGGCAAATTCCCAATGACTATTGGCAAGAGGTTGGGGTTTAAGAAAGAACAGATTGAGACAGGATGGATTGTTCCATTGATGGGAAATACCTATTCGGGTTCATCACCAACTGGTTTTTCTGCGATTTTAGATGTAGCACAACCTAACGATTTAATTCTGCTTGTTTCGTTTGGTTCAGGTGCTGGTAGTGATGCCTTTATTTTTAAAGTGACAGAACGGATTAATGAAGTGCGTGATAAGGCAGAAAAGGTTAAGGATATGCTTGAGAACAACCGAATTTATTTGACCTATGGTGAATATGCCAAACATCGGCATAAGATTATAATGGCTGAATAGGGAGGCAAACATGAGAGAAGTTGCGGTTATCGGTATAGGAATAACCAAATTTGGGGAGTTGTGGACAAAATCGTTAAGGGATATTTTTGTTGACGCAGCGTTAAAGTCAATTGATGATGCCGGGGTTGACCGCATTGATTCAATGTATGTGGGCACAATGACGCCTGGCCTGTTTGTTGGGCAGGAACACATCGGCGCATTGATGGCAGATTATCTTGGAGTGGCACCAATTCCAGCAGTGCGAATAGAATCCGCGTGTGCCTCGGGTGGTTTTGCATTCAGACAGGCATTCATTGATGTCGCATCCGGAATGAACGATATTGTGCTTGCGGGTGGTGTTGAGAAGATGACGGATGGTGCTGATGTAACCTATGCACTTTCTACTGCGGCTGACCAGGAGTATGAATGCTATCACGGAATTACATTCCCCGGACTTTATGCAATGATTGCGAATGCCTATTTTGGAAAATACGGTGCAACCCGTAAACATCTGGCAATGGTTGCTGTGAAAAATCACAAGAATGGTGCATTAAATCCTAATGCCCAGTTTCCAACTGAAATTACAATTGATGATGTGCTGAATGCAACAATGGTGGCTGATCCAATAACAGTTATGGATAGTTCACCTGTATCCGATGGTGCTGCCTGTGCTATTGTAACAACAGTTGATATTGCAAGGAAACTTGGAAAACCAGTGATCAAAGTTATTGGTTCAGGCGCTGCCACCGATACAATAGCCCTTCACCAGAGAAAAGACATTTTAAGTCTTGATGCAGTAAGAGTTGCTGGTGAACGTGCATATAAAATGGCTGGACTTAAACCAGCGGATATTAATTTTGCTGAGGTCCACGATTGTTTTACAATCGCTGAATTGTGTATAATGGAGGAACTTGGCTTCTGTGAGAAGGGTAAGGCATATCAAATGGTGGAAAATGGTGAGACAGCACTTGAAGGAAAAATTCCGATAAACCCATCTGGTGGTCTTAAATCAAAAGGACATCCTGTTGGTGCAACAGGTATTGCTCAGATTGTGGAAATTGTTGAGCAGTTACGCGGTAATGCGGGAAAACGCCAGATAAAGAATGTAAAGATTGGTCTGGCACAGAATATGGGTGGTTCTGGTGCATCATCGGTTGTGCACATATTTGCAACTGAAAGGAGTTAATATGCCTTCACCAAGATATACAAGAGAAATACCACAAAGATACAGACTTGAGGCAAATAAGTGTAAAAAATGTGGAAAGATATTTTTCCCACCAAGATTAATCTGCTCAAATTGTAAATCAAGAGAGTTTGAAAAAATAAAATTGTCTGAAGAAGGCAAGATAATAACATATACAACAATAAGAGTTGCGCCTGACCAATTCAGTACTCAGGTGCCATATAATGTTGCAGTAATCGAACTGAATGAGGGTATTAGATTAATGGCGCAAGTTGTAGATTGCAAGCCCGAAGATATGGCAATTGGTAAACCAGTGAAAATAGTCTTCAGAAAGGTTCAGGAAGAAGGTTCAGCCGGGATAATATGTTATGGATATAAGGCGATTTTAGCATAAAGGATGAGGTTAAGATTTTACGTTGTTGCTGCCCGTTTCGTCATACGGTTTCGGAGATCAGCAAACGGGCACGAACGATAGACGATTAATGATACGGGCGGCGAAGCCGTATAACGATTAACAATAAATTCAAAGGAACTTATGTATAAAATAGAATCAAAAATAAGTGCCAACAGTCCTGAATTCAAAGACAATTTTGAAGCGATGGAACAGGCGGTTAAAACACTTAGAGAAAGGCTTGAACTCGTGCGTAAAGGTGGACCTGACTATATGCATAAAAAGCATAAAGAAAGGGGTAAACTCTTTGTGCGCGATAGATTGAAACTCCTTCTTGACCCTGATACGCCATTTTTAGAATTGAGCCCACTCGCGGCCTGGGATATGTATAATAATGAGCACCCAAGTGCCGCAATTATTACTGGCATAGGTGTAATCCACAGTAGAGAAGTAATGATTGTTGCCCACGATGCCACGGTTAAAGGTGGAACTTATGTTCCAGAGACAATAAAGAAGCATATTCGTGCACAGGAGATTGCCATTGATAACCACCTGCCCTGTATATACCTTGTTGATTCAGGTGGTATATTTTTGCCTTTGCAGGTTGGAACATTTCCTGACAGATTCCATTTTGGCAGAATTTTTTACAATCAGGCGATAATGTCCGCAATGAATATACCCCAGATTTCTGTAGTAATGGGATTCTGCACTGCAGGTGGTGCATATCAACCAGCAATGAGCGATGAAGTCGTCCATGTCAAAGGCGTGGGAACGATTTATATTGGTGGTCCGCCTTTGGTTAAGGCAGCAACCGGTGAAGTTGTTACTGACGAAGAACTGGGTGGTGCTGATGTCCATTGTCGGATTTCAGGAGTAAGTGACCACTATGCAGTAAACGATGAACAGGCAATTGAGATTACAAGAAATATCGTTGAAAATTTGGGCAGGCAACCGAAATACTCACTTGAAAGGAGCGAACCAGAAGAACCTGCTTATGACCCTAAAGAATTATACGGAATAATCCCAAAGGATTTGCGCAAGCCTTTTGATATGCGTGAAGTTATTGCACGGATTGTTGATAGAAGCGAATTTCATGAGTTTAAAGAGTTATATGGACCGACTCTGGTCTGTGGTTTTGCAAGGATTATGGGTTATCCAGTAGGCATTCTTGCTAATAATGGTGTTTTATTTTCTGAATCTTCGCAAAAAGGTGCACACTTTATTGAACTATGTTGTGTGCGAAAAATCCCATTGATATTTTTGCAGAACATTACTGGATTTATTGTCGGTAAGAGATATGAACATCAGGGGATTGCCAAAGATGGTGCAAAACTTGTTCATGCAGTGGCAAATGCCCGGGTGCCCAAATTCACTATTATTATCGGCGGTTCCTATGGTGCGGGTAATTATGGAATGTGTGGAAGGGCATACGAACCAAGACTTTTATTTATGTGGCCCACCGCAAAAATATGCGTGATGGGTGGTGAACAGGCAGCAGATGTGCTCACTGATATTAAAGTTAAGGCATTGCAAAAAGAAGGCAAAAAACTTACCCCCGAAGAGATAGAAGAAATCCGTAAACCAATCCTGGCAAAATACGAATACGAATCAAGTGCCTATTATTCTACGGCACGGCTCTGGGATGATGGGATAATTGACCCGCTTGATACCCGCACGGTTCTCGGACTTGCTATTGCAATGTCCTTGAATGCACCTATTCCTGAGCATAAGTTTGGGGTGTTCAGGATGTAATTTTAGAATAATGTGGTTATCGTTGCCATATGACGATACAGGCTGCGAAACCGTATAACGATAAACGAGTAATCAGATATTATGAGAAATCCGTCTGAATCCGTTCTAATTTGTTTGAATTTTAATTACCGGAGGTCAAATGAACAAAGTAACCTTCAAAGACATTGATAAAAAACTCAAAGAGCCATGGCAGCCTCAGGATATTGTATATGTCAATGAGACTGCCCTAAGGATTGCCAAGATAGATGGTGCTTATAAATGGCATACTCATATTAATGAAGATGAATTTTTCTATGTATTAAAGGGTAAAATCTTTATTGATATGGAGAAGGAATCTGTAGAACTGAAAGAAGGTGAAGGGTTTTTAGTTAAACGCGGGACAAGGCATCGCTCGCGCAGTGACAAGCCTGCCTATGTTTTGCTTGTAGAACCAATCAAAACAAAAACCAAAGGCGAAGAATAGCCTGTAGCGTCCAAGCGCCGAACTTCCTAGTGAATATGCACCACCAAGTGGGCGATTGATTGTCGTCAGAATTGAAAAAAAATTACGGGTTGTGTTGCCCTACGGAAAATTTCTGATAATATCTGCGAAATGAAACGGTTGTATGTAAGACCTGAATTCAGGGGTAAAGGCATTGGAAGGAAACTGGTTGAGATTATAATTGAAGATGCAAAGAAAATCGGTTATACATATATGCGACTGGATACGGTTTCATCAATGAAAGAGGCCATAGCACTTTACCGCTCAATGGGCTTTTGTGCGATTCAGCCTTACCGAGAAAATCTAATTGAAGGCGCCAAGTTTATGGAATTGAATCTTGTCAGTCCTTTTCCTCGTAGAGAGGGTGATAGTGAAGGTGAATAATGAAACATTATTGGCAACCAACATTAATTGTAACATTTTGTATTTTAATTTCTCAATGCGTTAACAAAATTCAGAATAGGAGTGATTCTATGGACAGAAAAATTCTGAAGATTAAGTGGCAGAGGTTGTTGGTTAACGAAGAAACCTGTCCGAGATGTAGCAATAGTGAAAAGGAAATTGATAAGGCAGTGGATGTTCTGAAAAAATCTCTTGATTCTCTTAGCATTGAAGTGTTAGTTGAAAAGGGAGTTTGTTCGGTTTTGGAATTCAAAAAAAAATCCTCTTGAGTCAAATAGAATTTGGATAAATGACAAACCACTTGAAGAGTATTTGAAAGCAGATGTGGGCAAAAGTCCTTGTTGCGATGTCTGTGGTCCATCTGAATGCAGAACCATTGAAGTTGATGGAAATATATATGAGGTAGTGACGGCAGATATGATAATAAGAGCCGGCCTTCTTGCAGCTTCTGAAATGACCTCAAATAAGAAAGGCAAATGTTGTGGTGAAAAAGTGAACGAATAATTAAATAAGAAAGACATTTGCACAGTAGAGCAAGGTTTAATATCTTTTCTTGCGTGCTAAAGGAGGTTCTATGAGCCAACAACAGCATATAATTATTGAAAGTCAGACAGTGGCATCGGTCTTCTTGAAAAGGAACAGGACAGATTGTATGATACTACAATCCTTTTTTGCACCTTCTGGCGATATTATCTTAAAATTTAGACGGGTCATAAAAGGATGGCATAGCAAGAATACAGACCCGACAATCTATTGTGAAGTTAATTTAATAGCTTATGCAAAAACTGCAAATTGGGGGGTAATAAAATGACAGAAGAATATTCAGATAAAATTTTGGAAGAAATAAGCAAAAAGGCACAGAGATGGTCTGATGAGTTTTCTAAAAGCCGATATTATGAAGGATTGACAGAAGAACAAAAACAGGAATCGGAATTCGTAATTACATCCTTTACCGAATATATGTATTCTTATCATTGTTTGAGACCTGAGGAATGGAATGAGTTTGAGATTGAAGAATGTTGTTTATACACACTACCGAGAAAGGTCGTTGCAGATGAGTCTTGTTTTAGGTCTATTGCACCCGTACTCGTTGCCTTTTTTGACTTTTTGGGTGAGAAGAAAATACTGAAGGACGCTCAACAACTTAAAAGAGTTGTTGAAAAAATTGGTAAACAAATTATAAAAAACGCAAAAGACCCAAGAAAGTGGGGAATAGGTAAGTCTTTAGCTATGGATATGAAAGAGGCGGGTGTCGATATAACCAATGAGCAAGAGATAGCGGACTTCATAACCGTTTATAACCAGAAGATGCTTTCAGAACAAAAAAATAAGCCTTCTCGCACTTCTCTTTCGGAGAAACAAAAGATAAGGAGAAATGACCCCTGTCCCTGTGGTAGTGGCAAGAAATATAAGAAATGTTGTGGTAAGTAATGAAGACGCTCATAGGATAATAAAATTAGTTATACTACAGCCTCCCTTCAGTTTTTCACCCAAGCCCAGCAACTTTTATCCAGTCCATAATTATTAAATAAAATTGTGTAACCTTTATGGCATAATAAAAAATGAGTTACTATAGATGAAGCAGATAGAAGATACAGCATTTTTTTCACAAGGGGTTATCAACAACTAATCGCAGAAGGGGATGACAATAAATTTGTTTTAAATTTTCATAGCGGCTATGATATGCTGAAAGGGACCTTTTCAAGGACGCATTTCAGCCCGATTTTTCCTAAAAAACAATCACCATGGAACTCTACTTCTGGGGACTCGCAGAGATTGGTTCGTTTACCTTTTTATTTTTTGAAGATGTTGATTTTGTAAATACAGAAGGCACAAGATACTTTATTTTAGGAGATAAACCAAGAAAGGTATTGAGGCTTGGAGACCTTAGAGAACCGCTCTTGTTCAGGAAGTATAGACAATAATCAAAAAGAAATTATTGTTGGAGAGAACGAGTTGGTTGCAGTAGAGGAATATAAAATAGGAACCGCAAATAGCATAGACCACTAATGACTATTAGGTGTTGTAACACAGCTCCATAAATAATGATAATCCCTGAAAAGTGTATAATGCTAACGAACGAAGGGAGTGTTTACAATCAATTTTCTAATAATATAGTAGCCTGCCATTTTGCAAAATGGCAGGCTATGTTCGTATGGGATGCTGATTACTTTGAGATATTTCCTTCTATTTCTGTTGTCTTGGTGTAAATCGTGAATCCACCGAGAAAAGCAGCAATCACATAATCCACAAATGAGTAGTAGGTTTTTACTTTGACATTTTTTAGCTGATGCTTTGCTATTATATCAGCAGTTGAGTTGTTGGTGATCGGAACAAGTCCCCATAATACATACCAGGTTCTCATTGAGGTTTTAAAAGAGGTAGGTTCGGTTTCGGAGAGAAGTCTGATATCTTCTTTGGGTGGCGCATTTACAAGTATAGTTCCACAGTTAGTGATAAAAACAGTAATCAGCACCAGAAAGATAAGAAGTTTTTTCATATGACCTCCTATCATGGTAATAGTATAATTAAATTTATTGATATGTCAATATCAAAGTGCAAACATACAATGACCCTCTTAACTCTTACAACCATTCTTAATGCCACAGCATTTAGCCAGGGTTCTGTGTGTAATGTCTTCCAGTTTATAAAAGGTTTCAAAACAGAACTCTTATGAAAAAGTTAAAGTATTACCCTGGGGCGATTGAATAAAAAGGAGGTTCCATGAGCCAACAACAGCAAATAATTATTGAAAGTCAAACAGCGGACAGGATTGTTGTTGAAATAACAGACGAAAACCCAGAGACTGCTGAAAAATTTTTGAAAATTCTACCCATTGAAGCAAAGGCAAATCTCTGGGGTGATGAAATCTATTTTAAGATTCCGATTGATAAAATTGAACCTGAAAATCCAAGGCGGGTTGTCAAAGAAGGTGAAATAGGGATATGGATAGAAGAGCCATCATTCTGTATATTTTTTGGAAAGACACCTGTGAGTACTGATACCGAGATAAGGGCTTATAGCGATGTGAATGTAATTGGCAGGATAATTGGTGATTACAAGGTATTCAAAAAAGTGAAGAATGGTGAAAGAATTAAGATTTTGATTCAGGAAAGATAGTTTGTTTATTTTGCAGAAAAATATTGTAACTCTAAAAATGTTCAAACTGAATGGAGATTTATGAATTACATCTATATTGGTTTAATAATTACCGCACTGTGTTTGATTCTTGATGAAATTTTGCCGAGATTGAAGTTTCCGGGTTATTTTAAAAATCTAATTAAACTCTATGAGATTGAAAAAGTAATACCCAACATTCAGCGAAATCTATCAGATGCAAACAAACTTAAAGAAACACTAAGGATGTATATAAAAAATAAATACCAGTTTTTTCCAGTAAGCCCAAGAGAAATTTTCTTCAGAGAAGTGCAAATTGACTATTCTGTTTCAAGGTATACGGTCTGTCCAATCCACGGTGCAATAGAATTGGTCAATCCACAGAAGATTAAAATTAGATTTTGTCTGAATCTCACAATCCCTGCATTTCTTGTTTTTATTAGCATTCTGTTGTTTTACCGCTTTCCTAAAACAAGCATATCACTGATAATCCTATTCTTTCTTTTAATCTCCTGTTTCTGGTATTATATCTTGATTAAAAAGCGTATCAGTGTTTTGATTGAGGCAATCACCAGATGGTTGAACACTCCACCCTAAACACAATCGTCCTATAATTTAATAATAATAATGGAATAGTAAAACGAACAAAGGTAAATAGAGGATTATATTTTGATAGAGCAATAGCGACATGGAAATGAACATAAATAAAATCCAGCCGAGCCAATTATATATCAGCGAGACAAAATTTGAAAAATTGTAGAAAAGTTTTAGCCCTAAAAAATTATGAATCCCTGCCGATAAAAGAACTTGTTGAAGAAGGGATACGGAAAATATCTGATTTGATAGACAAAATTATATCCGAAAGAGGTTACAAAATTCTATGGCTTGAAAGATGTCAGCAGGCAGAGAATGCTATGAATAAGAAAAATAAGAAATGATAGCACAAAAAGGCAAAATTATAGATGCCAGAAATCATATATGTCAGACTTCTTTTTTCAGTCTGCTGAAGAGAATCGTTAATTTGAATGTAGTAATAACATTTCAAAATTTTGAAATCTTGAAATGTTCAAATATTTGAATATAATAAATTTATGAAGATAATGGAAAAAAGGTACCGGGGGTCGTTGATATGCAGAGTTCTGGGCTATCCGATTACTTATGCAATCATAAGATTATTATTGGATAACGGCTCTATGTCCCTTGAGGATATTGTAAAGAGGGTAAAGAGAACCAAGGGGACAGTATGTAACCATTTAGTTAAATTAAAATTAGCAAATCTTGTGCGCTACGATAAAGATGGACATAAGACGATTTATTGGCTTAAGTATCCATCTCAAACAAGAGAGTTTGTTAAAATATGTGAAAAACTCGTAGAGAGAATAACACAGCGAGTTAGAAAAGATTTCTGATTTTGCAAGAATTTTTATTAACTGATAGAAGGGGGTTATGTGAAAAGCAAAAACAAAACCATACTATTTGTGGGTGCTGTCATAATGATTGTTTTAATGTGTTCATCAAGAGAACCCGCTAAAACAGCAACTGGCGAATTAAGGATAACAAATCTAGTTCTCTGTTCTGAAGCACCTGAAGATTATATGAAATACAAAGAACAACCCAATGCGACATACAAGCCAGGTGATGTTGTCTGGATTTATATGAACCTACCCGGTGTTAAATATACTACAGGTCCAAATAATTCGTACCAGGTTCATATACCGGAGCATCTTGTAGTAAGAAGTCCTAAAGGCGAAGTTCTTCTTGATGTTAACTTACTGAATGAACCGCTGTCTTTTGGTCAAGAACGAGATATGAGTCAGGTGTTTCTAACGAATAATATAAACACAACAGACGACCTAGAAGATGGAGAATACGAGGTTAATATAACAATCCTTGACAAATTTTCAGGTAAATCAACAAGCGCAACAACTAAATTTAGATTGAAAAAGTAGTAAATTATCTGTTTGGCATTTGTTCAGCATCCTACAGGCGACAAGACAGCAATAGTAACAGGAGAAGATGAGAGCAGGTATTTAGGCATTTGTCTTTGAAGGAGGTATTATGTCTTTCCAGAACTTCAATATACTCAAATTAATTGTTTCCCTTGCCCTGACACTTGGGGCAGGTTTTATCGGTTCATTTGCAACAAGGCAGTCAGTTTCAACCTGGTATGCAACAATTAACAAACCACCTATCAGCCCACCAAACTGGCTATTTGGTCCGGTCTGGACTGTGCTCTTTATTCTTATGGGCATTGCACTTTTTCTAATCTGGAATAGAGGATTTTCTCATACTGGTGTGAAAACTGCATTCTATATTTTTCTCATACAACTTGTTCTCAATATCATCTGGTCATTTCTTTTCTTCGGATTGCGCTCTCCATTATATGCATTCATTGAGATTATCATACTATGGATTGCGATTCTGTTTACAATCATTTATTTCTTCAGAATTTCTCCTGTTGCGGGATATTTGCTCATACCATACATCCTCTGGGTTAGTTTCGCCTCAATCTTAAACGGCTGGATCACGGTGTTAAATCGATAAAGACAAGTGTATGTTATCAAATGATTTACCAGCACTTGTCGGTATTGTACCGAGGAAAGAACTGTGGGAAATAATAAAAAATGAACAATGGTATCATATTCCGGTTCAGTCCGCACCCAAAAATTTAGAACAGATTAAATATATTGCCTTTTACTTCCCATCAGTATTTAGAAGGGACCTCAGGTTTAAAGTAAATTACTACGGACCTGTCCTTGGGATTGATGTCAAAAAGAGAATTGAAATTTTCCCTGACGAAACTTCTCATCCACGAAAAGATTCTGATTATTACCAATTGCACCTTGGTGAGATAATGGAATTACCGCATCCAATTCCCAGTAAAAGACGGCGGAGAATTGTTCATATTCCGACTACCCTTAAAAGATTGTTTCTTGCAGAAGAAATAAATGATCTATACTGGACAAGCAAACTGGAAGAGAGAATGTATAAGGCACTAAAAAGAATCAATATATTTCCAGAAAGACAATATGTAGTACGGGTCAATAAACGATATTACTTCTTAGATTTCTGCATATTTTGTAAAAAGTCGAATATTGATCTGGAATGTGATGGTGAGAGGTACCATACACTGCCAGATGCGCTTACGAGAGACAGACTGAGAAATAATGAATTGACCAGTTTTGGCTGGTCAGTTCTGCGTTTCAGCGGCAAAGAAATAAGAAAAAATATGACGGATTGTATAAGGGTCGTAGATAGAACAGTCAGGACGTTGAGAGGTTTGGTATAACTTTGTGCACATTTAACTATTTAACCATTTAACCAATTGCTATTATCTTTTTGAATGGTCTATCGTAATCTTGGACAAACAGGCATAAAAATCTCGCAACTCGGCTTTGGCTGTATGAGATTTCCACTTTTAGATGAGAATGATTTCAAATCAATAAATAAACCCGAAGCCACAAAATTATTGTATTATGCGATAGACAATGGTATAAATCTTCTTGATACTGCTTATGGTTATCATTCCGGTGAGAGTGAGGTATTTTTAGGTGAAGTTTTAACACCTGAATATCGCAAAAAAATCTATCTTGCGACAAAATTGCCTGTCTATCTTGTAAAGGAAAAAGGTGATTCCGAAAAATATCTTAATGAGCAATTGAGTAAATTGAAGACCGATACGATAGATATGTATCTTTTGCATGGTTTAAATAAAGATTTCTGGCAGACTGTCCAGAAATTTGATATACTGAAATTCCTTGATGATTCTCTTAATTCGGGTAAGATACGATACGCTGGTTTTTCATTCCACGATGAATTTCCACTTCTTGAAGAAATAATAAATTCATATCCCTGGTCATTTTGTTTACTACATATCAATTATGTGGATAATGATATCCAAGCTGGGATTAAGGGCCTTGAATATGCGCACGGTAAAGGTTTGGGTGTAATGATTATGGAACCTTTGCGCGGTGGCAAACTCGCAAAAAATGTGCCTGAAGAAGTATTGAAGATTATCTTCCAGTCAAAATTTAAGCAAACACCTGTGGAATTTGCTTTCAGATATCTATACAATTACCCTGAGGTATCCTGTGTTTTGAGTGGAATGAGTTCGATTGAACAGGTAAAAGAAAACATTAAATTTGCATCTCAGGAACACAAAAATACCCTTGATGAGAACGAAATAGAATTATACAAAAAAACCAAGGACTTTTTTAAGTCCCGAATAAAGATCAATTGCACAGGTTGTAATTACTGTGCAGAATGCCCGCAGAAGATACCGATTTCATTCATTTTTGAAATATATAATGATGCATATATGTATAATGCATTTGATGAATCAAAAAGAATGTATAAAATGTTTATCAAAGAAGAACGCAAAGCAGATAAATGCGCTGAATGCGGTCAATGCGAAGAAATTTGCCCGCAAAAAATAGAAATCGTTAAACAACTAAAAAACGCACACCAGACTTTTAAAAAATAAATTAATTGCCACTCCGAACCATACCCTGAACAATTTCACCCTTAACCATTTCACACTAATCAATACCCTGAATTATGCCTTGAACTATGCCCTGCTGAACCATGTCATGCTGAACCATACCCTGAACTATGCCACCCTGAACCATGTCATGCTGAACTTGTTTCAGCATCTAATATGTAGCGTCCAGATTTATCTGGACGGATTATAAATTGCACATTCATTTTTTAATGTAGCATTCCGTGGCAAAAAGGTAAAGCACAAGTCTTTATTCTCTTGGAAATTTTTCGTGGGAAAAAATAAAACTCGAGGATGTGTTTAAATGATTCGCTGACTTATGAGGTGAGTTATGGCATATAAAAGGAAGTCGTAGAAGGAAAAATTGGAAGACAGTAAGAATTTTCCCCCAAATAATGCCTTTTGATCCAAATTTACACTGTGGTAAGGCATTAGAAAAATGGGGTGCTAAATTTGGTGATTCAGTTGTCCTTGCTCCACACCATGAAGTGAATGAAATTATGAAGAAAATTCTACTGGGTAAACTTATTACGATTAAAGAAATCTGTAAAAAACTTGCTGAAAAACACAGTGCTGAATATTGCTGCCCATTGGTCGCAGGAATTAGCATTATGACTGCGGCAAATGCCGCAGAAGAAGCAAAAATGAAGGGCGAAAAAGATACTATTCCTTACTGGCGCACACTCAAAATAGGTGGGATTCTGAATGAGAAATTCCCCGGTGGTGTAGAGAACCAAAAGAAACTTTTAGAGAAGGGGCATAAGATAAAACGAAACGGCAGGAAATATTTTGTAGTTGATTTTGAAAAATATCTGGTTAAATTATAAATTAAAATTGTGACAAATTACAAGGTTGCGATTTATTTTGCAATTTTAGTAATGGGATTCAGCGGTTTGGTTGCCCAAACAGTGCTAATCAGGGAACTTCTTGTTATTTTTTCTGGCAACGAACTTTCCATAGGTATCATTTTTGCCCACTGGTTTATTTTTGAATCCCTGGGTTGTTTCTTTTTCGGTAAAAAAGCAGAACAAACAAAAAATGCATTGGGTCTCTTTTCATCAGTGACTATCTTATTTTCATTGTTTTTTTTTCTTGCGATATTTATCACACGAATATTAAAGCCACTCCTTGGCGTCTCTTTGGGTGAAAATATCGGGTTTATTCCGATGTTTTTCTCTTCGTGTATTATTCTTCTGCCTGTAAGCATAACCCACGGAGCACTATTTCCATTGAGTTGCAGTATCTACAATCTATTCAGTTCTGAAAGTTCAGTCTCAGCAGGCAAAGTCTATGCCTGTGAGACAATTGGCACAATGCTTGGAGGAATAATTTGTACTTACATTCTTTTTCCATATGTAAATTCTTTTGAGGTGATAACATATCTTGCACTATTGAATTTTATAGTATGCCTAGTCTTACTTTTAATGAGATGGCAATCTACCTTAGTATCAAAAATTATTTTTGCCGTATTAAATGGATTGACTATTATTATCGGAATTTTTATTTTCGCCGGTGGTTCTGGCAGATTACACACTTACTCCATAAAAAAACAATTTACAAACCAAAATGTGCTTCATTATCAAAACTCAATCTATAGCAATTATTGTGTTTTAGAAAACCAGGGACAGTATATCTTTTTTATGGATGGAGTCCCTGAAATCATAACTCCGTTCCCTGATGTTACATTCGTAGAAGAGTTCGTCCATCTGCCTTTGGCTACTCATCAAAGACCAAAGGAAGTCCTTATAGTTAGTGGTGGTGCGGGTGGTATAATAAACGAAATTTTGAGGTATGAATCAATAGAAATTGTGGATTATGTAGAACTTGACCCTCTAATCCTTCAACTCCTGAAAAAATTTTCTACCCCCCTTACCGAGAGGGAATTAAATGATAGAAGGGTGAAGATACATTATACAGATGGTAGATTTTATTTGAAATATACTGATAGAAAATATGACCTGATTTTCTCAGGGATTATGGAACCTTCAACATTGCAGACTAATAGATTCTTTACAAAAGAGTATTTCAGACTTGTGAGGTCAAGATTGAAAACAGATGGCATTTATGTCTTAGGGCTTCCCGGTTCCTTGAATTATTCCAATGATGAGCTGAGAAACCTAAATAGTTGCATTTTCACCACTTTAAAGGGTGTTTTTAGATTTATAAAAGCGTTGCCCGGCAGTACGAATATATTCCTTGCGTCAGATTCCGACAGGATTTTGCGGATTGAAAAAGACAAACTCATAGAAAGGTTGAATCAACAAAATATCAAAACAGATATTATAATGCCATGGTATATTGAGCAAAAATTACATCCTGGATGGCAAAATTGGTTTTTGAGTTTTATTGAACAGGGCAGTAAAAAGATTAATTCAGATTTTAAACCGGTTGGACTTTTTTATAATATTGGACATTGGATTAGTCTATTTGAGCCGAACCTGCGGATGATTTTCAAAATTTTTGAAGGACTTAATTTAATGAGAATAAGTCTTTTTGTATTAGCCTTGCTTTTTGTATATCTTTTTTTGAATCTAATAAAAATCAGATTGCCACCTATGGGGATTCCTTTTTCTATATTGACAACAGGTTTTGCCGGCATTATATTTGATTTGATGATTATCTTTACCTTTCAATCCCTTTATGGCTATGTATTTTCATGGATTGGACTTCTTATTGCTTTCTTTATGGCTGGCTCAGCCTGTGGAGCAATATTTATCACGAAATTTTTAAGCAAGATTGCGGATTATTTAAGGTTATTTAGATTGATTGACCTTGCAATAATCTCATTTTCAATTGTTTTGCCTTTTACATTAATATTAATGAGTAAAACAGCATTCTTCTCAAAGTTTTTATTTTTAACTACATCATTTGTCTGCGGATTTCTGGTCGGGTCTCAATTCCCGTTAGCTAATGCAATATATCTTGAAAAAAATGTCGGAATAATTAAAACTGCAGGGCTATTTTATTCCTTTGACCTGCTCGGTGGGTGGGTTGGAGGTCTTAGTGGTGCTATTATTCTTTTGCCTGTTTTGGGTCTTGTGGAGACCAGCATCACTATAACCTTAGTTAAATTTTTAAGTTTTTTTGTCTTAACCACCCGAACCAATTGAGATAGCAAGGAGGATTGTATGAACAAAATTCAATATGATAAGATTACAAGGCGCGGTTTTTTAAAAGGGCTTGCAGGGATACTCTGTAAGATAGGTATATTTTCGGTCTTCAGTCTATTTGATAAGTTGGGATTTGCTACAAAGAAATCGCCACCAAAAAACTCTGTCAAATTACAATCTGATTTTGAGCCGTCATATTTAAAACTTCATAAGACTGGCGAACTTAAGAAGCGGGCTGATGAACTCTGGTCGATTTTAGAAAATTGCCGATTGTGTCCAAGAGAATGTGGGGTAAATCGCCTGAAAGGGATGAAGGGATTTTGTCGTGCACCCGGTTCTAAACTCATTATTTCTGCATTCCATCCCCATTTTGGTGAGGAGAGGCCGCTCGTTGGAGTTGGTGGCTCTGGAACAATTTTTTTCACCCACTGCAATCTGAGGTGCGTGTTCTGTCAGAACTGGGAAATAAGCCAACTTGGCAGGGGGACTGAAAAAAGTATTGAAGACCTGGCGGATATGATGACGGAACTACAAAAAGTGGGGTGCCACAATATTAATGTTGTAACACCAACCCATTATTCACCCCATATCCTGAAAGCCCTTGATATTGCTGCTAAAAAAGGTTTGCGACTGCCTGTAGTGTATAATACAAGTGGATGGGAACGGGTTGAAATTTTGAAGTTTCTTGATGGAATAGTTGACATCTACCTTCCTGATTTTAAATACTGGGATAGTGCGCTGTCAAAGAAATATTCATCTGGAGCAGAAAGTTATCCAGAAATGACAAAAGAGGCAATCCTTGAGATGCATCGCCAAGTGGGTGTTGCACACCCTGATAAAAATGGCATTATGAAGAGGGGTTTGATGATAAGACATCTGGTTATGCCAAATAATACTTCAGGTTCAGAAAAGGTGATGGAATGGATTGCAGAGAATTTGCCAGAGGATACCTATGTCAATATAATGGCACAGTATAATCCTCAATACAAAGCCTTTGATTATCCGGAATTATCAAGAAGGATAACCCGCGCTGAGTATAAAAGAGTGGTGGAGAAGGCACAGAAATTGGGTCTTACAAATCTTGACATTCAAGGGTATTGGTGGCTGGAATAAAGTTGATACATTAAATTTTGAACTCCAAAATTAGGAGCGGTGTATCATATTTCAGTATAAAGGTATGCCGACTCAATATTTTTCAAAACAGTATATTCTTCTGGAATGAATGATACTGTTTGAGACTCTGCAGAAATCACTTGATTGCAGGCTATTTTGGATTATAATTATATCAATGGCACAGCAGAAGAAGAAAAAGGTCTGGGTGTTGAAACTGAAAAAACCTGACAGCAAAATAGAATTGCAATTCGAACTGGATTTTCAACTGTCGCTTACAACCAAACAGAGATTTGAGATGATGTTCAGGCAATCAAATATTGTAAAGGAGATATTGATAAGAAATGGATATAGAAAACCTTTTGAGGTTATTAAAAGACAATAAAGTTA